>NZ_CP102409.1:2970000-3244635 GCF_024628725.1 Ruegeria sp. YS9 | reverse complement strand
TAAGCGCCTCACGCATCCCATTCTTATTGGCCTGTCAGCCTTATTCAGACGAAGCCGGTTTCCCGGTGTTGTATTCACACGCAATAGGTATCCTGTCGCCAAACCAAATGGCTTGGCGGGACTGTCCCGGAATGCTCGGCAAACCCCAAATCTGACGCTCAACAATAACAGAGCGCCCCGAAAACCGGGTTGCACGTCGCAATCTCAATTTTTTAGACAGGGCCGAGATCACCGGGTATAACCCGGAAACCACGACAGATCGGCAGCCTGGCTTGCGCCAGTCGTCGACAATTGTCCCCAGATCGTTCTGATGCCCGTCAGTTCAATCGGGTAAACAGCCTGTCCCCCCAAGCGAGTGAATCGCTGACATCAGTGGTAGCAATTCGAAGCGGGGCGCGGCAACGAAACTTCGATATTGACTCGGGTCTTTGGCCGAAAGAATCTCTCGGTTTCGTGAAGGCGCGGTTTTCTGGCAACACGAAAAAAGGCGTCGCAATGTGCGACGCCTTTCAGAATAGTTCAGCTTTTCTGACGTGACGCAGGGTCACCCGAAAGCTCAACCCAGCGCTTTGACACGCGCGGACAGGCGCGACATTTTGCGGGCCGCAGTGTTCTTGTGGAAGACACCTTTGGTGACGCCACGCATCAGCTCGGGCTGAGCCGCACGCAGGGCCGCGGTCGCCGCGTCCTTGTCGCCGGATGCGATCGCTTCTTCGACTTTGCGCAGATAGGTGCGGATGCGCGAACGACGTGCTTTGTTGATTGCGAAACGCTTTTCGTTCTGACGGGCGCGTTTCTTTGCCTGAGGCGAATTAGCCATGTGTCTCTGACCTTTTGTACGGTACGTTAATCTTGGGTTGCGCGCCACGGACATATCCGCACCGGATCAGAAATCACGAGTGTGAGTCGGGCCAAGCGGGCCGCACGCGCATGTATAGCGGCGCTCTTTACCCAAGTTTTGGGGAGTTGCCAAGTTGATTCTTCAAACCATGGCCAGGAAAAAAGAGCGGGCTCAAGCCCACCCGCCATAGAGATCCCGCGCGTTACTTGTCGCGGAATTGCGCAGTGCGCTTTTCCAGGAAAGCAGCCATGCCTTCCTTCTGATCTTCGGTTGCGAACATCGAATGGAAGACACGACGCTCGAACAACATACCTTCGCTCAGCGGAAGCTCGTAGCTGCGGTTCACCGCTTCTTTCGCGGCCATTGCGGTCAGCTGCGATTTCTCGGCAATCTTCTGTGCTGCGCTCACGGCTTCTTCGATCAGCTTCTTGGCCGGCACCACCCGGCTCACGAGACCTGCGCGTTCAGCTTCGTCCGCATCCATGAAACGCCCCGTCAGGTTCATGTCCATCGATTTGGATTTACCCACAAACCGTGTCAGACGCTGACTTCCACCCAATCCGGCAATGACGCCCAGATTGATCTCGGGCTGGCCGAATTTTGCGGTGTCCGCCGCGATGATGAAATCGCACAGCATGGCAAGTTCACATCCACCGCCCAGCGCATAGCCTGCCACGGCCGCAATGATCGGCTTGCGAATCGCGGTCACACGATCATTCGCGTCGGCAAAAAGGTTGATGTTGTAGACGTCGACAAAACTCATCTCGGACATTTCCTTGATGTCCGCGCCGGCGGCAAAGGCCTTGTCCGATCCGGTGATCACGATGCAGCGCACTTTGTCATTGCTGTCCGCATCTTCCAGCGCGGTGCAGAGCTCACCCAGCAACTGGGTGTTCAACGCGTTCAACGCATCCGGTCGGTTGAGTTTGATAAGTGCGACGTGGTCTTCGATTTCGACGATGATCGTCTCAAAAGCCATGAGAGGAAAGCTTCCGGTTGTTCCGTTCAGGTACGATTCCTTACCACGCGAAAAACTTGGATCAAGCTATCTTTGGCATTGCGCACAATAGAAGGATGAGCGACCGGACTGGGTGATTCTCTTGATCGGCGCTCCGCACCCTTCGGTTCGGCAGGCCTCGCCCTCGCGACCGTAGACATCAAAGCTGTGCTGAAAATATCCAAGTTCTCCATCGGCTTGGCGGAAATCCCGCAGCGAGGACCCGCCGGCTTCTATGGCGTCTTGCAACACCTGCCGGATGATCGGAACAAGCGCCGCCACGCGGGGTGCCGAAATCTGTCCGGCTTTGCGACGTGGCGACACTCGGCCGCGATAAAGAGCTTCGCAAACATAGATATTGCCCAGACCGGCAACGATTCCCTGATCCAGCAAGGCGGATTTGACAGGCGTGTTCTTGCCTTTGAACGCATCGATCAGGTGTTGGTCGTGAAAATCGTTGCCCAAGGGTTCGGGCCCCAGAACCGACAGCAGCTTGTGGTTTTCGGCGTTGTCCGTTTGCAACAGGTCCATCGCGCCAAACCGGCGAGGGTCGTTGAAGGTGATGCGTGCGCCATTGGCCATATGAAAGACCACATGGTCATGTTTCTGCACGGCGGGATGGTCATGGACGAACTGTCCCAACGGGTCGCCCGACACCGTCATCCGCCCCGACATACCCAGGTGGATCAACAACGTCTCGCCGCTGCTGAGATCCGCCAGGATGTATTTCGACCGCCGCCGCAGCCGCTCTACCCGCTGCCCGGTCAGCCGTTCGGCCATACGTTCAGGGAACGGCCAGCGCAGATCGGGGCGATTCACATCAGCCCGTTCGATCACGACCCCCTCCATGGCAGGGCTCAGGCCGCGTCTTACTGTCTCGACCTCAGGTAATTCGGGCATTACAGGGCTCCTAATTCAAAGGGCCGCATTGTGCCCGCCTCTCTTGGCCCTATAACAGAGGCGAAATTCGACAAACGGCAAGGCAAATGTCCGACAACAGCGACAAGACCACTCATTTCGGTTTCGAAACCGTCCCCGAGGCCGAAAAGGCCGGGCGTGTGCAGGGCGTATTCAACTCGGTTGCCTCGAAATATGACGTGATGAACGATGTCATGTCGATGGGCATCCACCGGGTCTGGAAGGACGCGATGATGGACTGGCTGGCGCCGCGCCCCGGCCAGCGGCTGCTGGACGTGGCCGGCGGAACGGGCGACATCTCGTTCAGGTTCCTCAAGCGCGCGGGCCACGGCCACGCCACGGTGCTGGACCTGACCGAGCCGATGCTGATCGAAGGGCGGCAACGCGCCGAAGCAGATCAGATGTCGGACAGCCTGAACTGGGTCGTGGGCGATGCCATGGCCCTGCCTTTCGAAGACAATACATTCGATGTCTATACGATCTCGTTCGGCATTCGGAACGTCACCCGCCCGCAAGAAGCTTTGAACGAGGCTTACCGTGTGCTGAAACCCGGCGGCCGCCTGATGGTTCTGGAATTCAGCCAACTGCCCAATGACGGGCTTCAGAAACTCTATGACCTCTACAGTTTCAACGTCATCCCGCGCATGGGGAAACTGATCGCCAATGACTATGACAGCTATCAATACCTGGTCGAATCGATCCGAAAATTCCCCGATCAGGAAACGTTCCTGAACATGGTTCGCACCGCAGGTTTCGAAAACGCCAAATACCGGAACCTGAGCATGGGTATCGCCGCGCTGCATTCCGGCTGGAAGATCTGACACATGCGTGGTCCCCATAACATCATCCGCCTGATCCGCACAGGCGCCACGCTCGAGCGCACCGGCGCAATGAACGTGGTACTGGATGCGTTCGAAGCCCCGCGCGCCGTTCGCATCCTGGCCCACGCATTGGGCAAACCCTTTCAATGGCTTGGCTACAAGGGCGACCCCGGGATGCCACCCGCCACGCGCGCCCTGACGGCGCTTGGCCCCGCCTATATAAAATTCGGTCAAGTGCTTTCGACCCGCCCGGACGTCGTTGGAAATGAACTGGCCGAGCAACTGCGCGTTCTGCAAGACAAGCTACCGCCTTTCTCCAAAGCCGACGCGATGGCCGAAGTCGAGAAAGAACTGGGTCAGCCGATCTCGGACATGTTCAGCGAATTCAGCGAGCCGATTGCCGCTGCATCTATTGCGCAGGTTCACAAGGCCAAGTTGACCAGCACGGGTGAGGATGTCGCGGTCAAAGTCCTGCGCCCGGGGATCGAACGCGCGTTCCGCAAAGATGTCGATGCGTTCTATTTCGCCGCCCGCATGGTACAACTCTGCGCGCCTGGCGCGCGCCGTCTGCGCCCGATGGAAGTGATCGAGCATTTTGACGGTGTCGTACGCGGCGAACTGGATCTGCGTCTGGAAAGCGCGGCGGCCTCAGAATATGCCGCCAACACCAAGGACGACGCCGGCTTCTGGCTGCCCCCCGTTGTATGGTCACTGTCCGCGCGCCGCGTCATGACGCTCAGTTGGGCGGACGGGATCGCACTGGGTGACAATGATGCTCTGGATGCCGCAGGTCACAACCGCAATGATCTGGCCGAACGTGTCCTGCGCCTGTTCCTTCTCCATGCCCTGCGCGACGGCTTTTTCCACGCCGACATGCACCAGGGCAACCTGAAGGTCGCCGCGAACGGAGACATCATAGCCTATGATTACGGCATCATGGGGCATATCGATGAATACACACGCCGGGTCTATGCCGAAATCCTGTTCGGCTTCATCCGCCGCGACTACAAACGCGTGGCCGAGGTGCATTTCGAAGCCGGCTATGTTCCCGCCAACCAGGACGTGGACGAGTTCGCCCGCGCTCTGCGGGCCGTGGGCGAGCCGATCTTCGGCATGGATGCCACGCATATTTCCATGGGGCGGTTGCTGAGCTATCTGTTCGAAGTGACCGAACGGTTCGGGATGGAAACACGAACCGAGTTGATCCTGCTGCAACGCACCATGGTTGTCGTCGAAGGCGTCGCGCGCTCACTCGACCCACATATGAACATCTGGGAGGTCGCCCGCCCCGTGGTCGAAGACTACATCAAACAATCCATCGGCCCCCGGGCGGCCCTGCGGGATTTGGGAAAAACCGCGATGGTTCTGGCCCGCTTCGGCCCGCGTCTGCCGGCCCTCGTCGAAAACGCACTGATCGCGCAAACCCAGAAAGACGAACCGCAGACGTCCACCCTGTGGTCCATTGTTCTGCCTGCCACGTTCGGAGCCGCAGCAGGTGCAGCGCTGGTCTTGCTGATCAGCGCGCTCAACTAAAACCAACCTACCTGCTTCATCTGGCCAAAAATATCCTCGGGGGGAATCGCGCCTTGCGCGATGGGGGGCAGACAGCCCCCCGCACCACTTGCGGATCAGAGCCGTTCGATGGCGATGGCAATCCCCTGACCGCCCCCGATGCACATGGTGATCAGCCCTTTGGACCCTCCGGTGCGTTCCAGCTCGTACAGCGCTTTCAGCGTGATGATCGCACCCGTGGCCCCCACCGGATGCCCCAACGCAATCGCACCGCCGTTGGGGTTCACCTTGCTTGCGTCCAATCCAAGCTCCTGATTCACGGCCAGAGCCTGCGCGGCGAAGGCTTCATTGCTTTCGATCACGTCGAAATCTTCTGCTGACAAGCCCGTCTTCTTCAACAGGTTTTGCACTGCCGGAACAGGGCCAATGCCCATAACTTCCGGCCGCACGCCTGCATGCGCATACCCAATGACACGCGCCTTCGGTTTCAACCCAGCCTTTTCGGCCGCATCCGCTGTCGCCAACACCATCACCGCCGCCCCGTCATTGATGCCCGAGGCATTGCCGGCCGTCACTCGCCCGTCCTTTTTGAACACCGGGCGCAGACCGGCCAACGCTTCGGCGGTCGTCGCCTTTGGATGCTCGTCGACTTTGAAATCGACCATGTCCCGCTTGACCTTGACCTGTACCGGAGTGATCTGGCTGTCGAAGTACCCGGCCTCGATCGCCGCTGCCGCACGTGTCTGGCTGTCCAAAGCGAACGCATCCATCTGTTCACGGCTGATCTGATGCTCATCCGCCACGTTTTCGGCCGTCACCCCCATATGTCCTGTGCCGAACGGGCAGTTCAACGCACCCAGCATCATGTCCAGAGAGGTGACGTCGCCCATCTTCGCGCCCCAGCGCGCCTGCGGAACGATGTAGGGGCTTCGTGACATGCTCTCTGCTCCGCCCGCAACGGCAAAGTCAGCATCGCCCAGCATCAGGGACTGCACGGCTGACACGATCGCCTGCGCGCCGGATCCGCACAGACGGTTCACATTCATGGCCGGTGTGCCGTTGGGAATGCCCGCCTGCATCGCGGCAACACGCGACAGATACATGTCACGCGGTTCAGTGTTGATCACATGACCGAACACCACATGCCCGATCTGCGCCCCCTCAACCCCCGAGCGCTCAAGCGCCGCTTCCGTCGCGACAGTGGCCAGATCAATCGGCGCGGTTGAAGCCAGCGCACCACCAAAGGTGCCAATTGCGGTGCGGGCACCGTCGAGAATAACGATATCGCTCATGAGCTACTCCTCCTGAATTTCGCTGCATTATGCATGCGCAGAATGGCACTGTCGCCCCAGACGTCCCGTCACGGCGGGAATTGACATTGCGTTGCGCAGCCCCCATGGATTCCGTCATGACGGAAGACACAGACGATATCCTGAACCTCCTGCCCGCCCGCTTGAAAGAGGCGCGACGGGCCAAGGGCCTGTCCCTGGAAGCGGTCGCCAATCTCAGCGGCGTGTCCCGGTCCATGGTCAGTCAGATCGAACGCGGAGAAAGCAGCCCGACGATCTCGACTCTGTGGAACCTGACACGCGCGTTGCAGGTGGATTTCGCCGGTCTCTTGGAGGGCGCAAAGGCCACGGACCAGATCGAGGTTCTGCGAAGCTCCGAGGTCCCCAGCATCGACAATATGGGGCAGAACTGCCGAATTCGCATCCTGTCACCGCCTGAAGAGGCCGGGGGTCATGAAGTCTATGATATCGAATTCGACGAGGACGGGGCCCTGAACAGCCAACCCCATGCCCGCGGTGCCCGTGAGCAGCTCACCGTGCTGGAAGGCGCGGTCAAGGTCACTTCAGGCAATGCGGTGACCGAGTTGAACCAGGGGGACACGGCCCGATATGCCGCCGACATTGCGCATTCCATCTGTGCCAAAGGACCGGCCCGGGTATTCCTGATCGTAAAAAACGCCTGACACCCGCGAAATTCCACCTTCACGGATTTTTTTCCTTCATATTGAATTTCCCCTATTTGGGAATTTCATCCGCTATGTTAGATGTGCGACTCAGTTGAACGGAGGTCGCCATGGCAGATGCATTCCTGTCCCATATCACGGACACACTTGCGCAGATCGAATCTGAGGGTCTTTACAAACGCGAACGAATGATCACCTCGCCTCAGGGCGGTGAGATTACTGTCGGCGGCAAGCAGGTGATCAACCTCTGTGCCAACAACTATCTGGGTCTGGCGGATCATCCCGCGCTGATCGAGGCTGCAACACAAGCCATGGGCCCCAAGGGTTTCGGCATGGCGTCGGTTCGGTTCATCTGTGGCACGCAAGACATTCACCGCGAACTGGAACAACGTCTTGCCAGTTTCCTGAACAAGGACGACTCCATCCTTTTTGCCGCCTGTTTCGACGCCAATGGCGGGCTGTTTGAACCTCTGCTGGGACCGGAAGACGCGATCATTTCGGACAGCCTGAACCACGCCTCGATCATCGACGGCGTGCGGCTGTGCAAGGCCAAACGCTATCGCTATCTGAACAACGACATGAATGACCTCGAAGCCTGGCTGAAACAGGCGCGCGAGGACGGGGCGCGGCACATCATGATCGCCACCGATGGCGTGTTCTCGATGGACGGCTATTTGGCCAACCTGCCGAAAATCCGGGAACTGGCCGATAGATACGATGCGATTGTCATGGTGGACGATTGCCACGCGACCGGCTTCATGGGGCCGAACGGGGCCGGCACACCGGATCATTTCGGCGTCGATGTGGATATTCTGACGGGAACCTTGGGCAAGGCACTTGGGGGGGCAATCGGCGGCTATATCGCCGGGCCGCAGCCAGTGATCGACCTGCTGCGGCAGCGGGCGCGGCCCTATCTGTTCTCAAACTCGCTGCCGCCCTCCATCGTCGCTGCCGGATTGGAAGCGATCCGTCTGGTCGAAGAAGGCGACATGCTGCGCGCGCAACTGTTCGGCAACGCCAAGTACTGGCGCGCTGGCTTGGAAAAGCTTGGTTTTGACCTGCTGCCCGGGGAACACCCGATCGTCCCGGTAATGCTGGGTGAGGCGACACTGGCACAAGACATGGCCTCACGACTGTTCGACGAAGGCGTATATGTTTCCGGTTTCTTCTTCCCGGTCGTCCCACGCGGGCAAGCGCGGATCAGAACGCAGATGAACGCGGCGCTGACCAGGGATGAACTGGACCGCGCCCTGTCCGCATTTGGCAAGGTCGGCAAAGAACTGGGGGTCATCTAATGATCCTTCCATCGGTCATTGATTTGATCGGCGACACCCCCATGGTTGAACTGTCGCGCGTGTGTGCCCAGCAGAAGCTGAACGGGCGTATCATCGCCAAGCTCGACTACTTGCTGCCGGGGTTTTCGAAAAAGGACCGCGCGGCAAAGTCCATCATCGAAACGGCGCGCGCAGACGGTTCTCTGTCACCTGGGCAAACGGTGGTCGAGCTGACCTCGGGCAATATGGGAACCGGGCTGGCTATCGTTTGCGGTATTCTGGGCCATCCTTTCGTGGCAGTCATGAGCGCCGGGAACTCGGTCGAACGTGCACGTATGATGCGGGCCCTGGGGGCCGAAGTTGTCATCGTGCCCCAGGCCCCGGGCAGCAAACCCGGCGAAGTCTCGGGCGCCGATCTTGAACTGGTCGATGTCGAGGCGAAACGCATCACAGCCGAACGTAACGCATATCGTGCCGATCAATTTGGTCATTCGGGAAATCCCAAGGCCCACGAAACCGGGACCGGGCCCGAGATCTGGGCGCAATCCGAAGGCACCGTTACGGCATTCTGCGATTTTGCAGGATCCGGTGGAACACTGGCTGGCGCGGCAGAGTATCTGAACCGACACGGCGTACGGTGTTATGCCATAGAACCCGAAGGCGCACGCGCATTGGCCGGTGAACCGGTTTCGATCCCGGATCACCCCATTCAGGGCGGTGGTTACGCCATGGGTGATCTGGTGCATCTGAAGGGCACCCAATTGGCTGGACACCTTTCTGTTTCGGGAAAGGCCGCGCGGGATTGTGCCCGGCTTCTGGCCCGCACCGAGGGGATATTCGCCGGTTATTCGGCAGGCGCGAACCTTGCCGCGGCAATTGAACTGCTTCGCGGTCCCGAGGAAGGCGGATGCGTCGCAATCATCATGTGTGACAGCGGCCTGAAATACCTGTCGACCGATTTGTGGGAGTAAGTCCATGCGACCCAACACGATGAAAGCACTGGAAAAATCCAAACACGAAGAGGGGCTGTGGATGGTGCAGGCCCCGATCCCCGAAATCGGCCCGGATGACGTGCTGATCCGCATCCACAAGACGGGCATCTGCGGCACCGACATCCATATCTGGAACTGGGATGAATGGGCCTCTCATACCGTGCCGGTTCCGATGATCACCGGCCATGAGTTTGCCGGAGAGATCGTCGAGATCGGACGCAACGTGACAGGGCTTGAAATCGGCCAGCGGTGCTCGGGCGAAGGTCATCTGATCACCACCGACAGCCGCCAGAGCCGCGCCGGAAAGTTCCACCTGGATCCGGGTACTCGGGGCATAGGAGTAAACGAACAGGGCGCATTTGCCGAGTATCTGAAACTGCCTGCTTTCAACGTGGTTCCCTTGCCCGACGACATACCGGATGAGATCGGAGCCATCCTCGATCCGCTGGGCAACGCAGTGCATACTGCCCTCAGCTTTGATTTGCTGGGCGAGGATGTTCTGATCACGGGTGCAGGCCCCATCGGCATCATGGCCGCTGCCGTCGCTCGTCACGCGGGTGCGCGCAACGTAGTCATCACCGACATCAATGCAGACCGATTGAAACTGGCGGAACATGTGGTTCCTTCGGTGCGGACCGTCGATGTATCCACCGAGGATTTGCAGGACGTCATAGCCGAGCTTGGGATGAAAGAAGGGTTCGATGTCGGGCTTGAGATGTCCGGCTCGCAGGCCGCCCTGGACCAGATGGTCGAAGCGTTGGTGATGGGTGGAAAGATCGCGTTGCTGGGGATTCCACCGGGCAAGTCTCCGGTTGACTGGTCGCGCATCGTGTTCAAGGCGATCACGATCAAGGGGGTCTATGGGCGTGAGATGTTCGAGACGTGGTACAAGATGATCGCCATGCTGCAAAACGGTCTGGATGTGTCCCGCGTGATCACGCACCGCTTTGCGGTTGATGATTTCGCCCAAGGGTTTTCCGCGATGAAATCAGGCCTGTCCGGCAAGGTTGTTCTGGACTGGACCTAACGCGCTGGAAAGTTGCAACCTCAGCCCCTAGACAGGTGCAGAACTTGCACAAGGGAGGCATGAGATGGGCGAGGACAAAGACGATCGTCTGTTGCAGCGGGGGGTCGAAGACACCCTGGTCACTGATTTCGCCGAAACGCACCGCAAAAGCTATGGCGACTTCCTGCAACTGAAGACGCTGCTGAACCTGCAAAAGACGTTTCAGGACCCCGCACAACCTGACGAAATGCTGTTCATCATCATTCATCAGGTCAGTGAACTGTGGCTGAAACTGATGCATCACCAACTGGTCGAGGTCCGCCGGTTCCTGCAACAAGATGAATTCGGACCCGCCATGAAGAACCTCGACCGCATCAAGGCCATTCAACGGCAATTGATTGCGGCCTGGGAAACCCTGCTGACCATGACGCCGGCCGACTATATGACGTTTCGGCAGGCCCTGGGCAACTCTTCCGGGTTTCAAAGCTATGGGTACAGGCAGATCGAGTTCATTCTTGGCAACAAGGATGCCTCGACCCTGAAAGTGCACGAGCATGACCCTGAGGTGATGGAGATGCTGACCGCCGCCCTGACCAAACCGTCCCTGTATGACGAAGTGTTGCACATGCTGGCCCGACAGGGGTTCGACGTTCCACGGGACTTGATCGAGCGGGACTACTCCGAGCCGTATTCCGGTGATCCGCGCGTGGTTCAGATCTGGGTCGACGTGTTCCGCAACACGGACAAGTACTGGGATCTGTACGCGCTGGCCGAAAAACTCATGGATGTGGAAAGCCTGTTTCAACGCTGGCGCTTTGACCACGCCACCGCGGTTGAACGTGTGATCGGAATGCAACCCGGCACCGGAGGTTCCAGCGGCGTGGCTTTCCTGCGAAAAGCACTTGAGTTGCGGTTCTTCCATGACCTCTACGATGTGCGGACGGAACTGATGTACAGCGGGCAAGGCTAAGCCATGCTGTATCGCGGATTTTCACAAGCCGAACTGGAGCGGGAGTACTCTCCCAGTTCGATGATCGGTGGTGACCTAGCCCCCTATCTTGCCAGTTATCAAGCGCTCAGTGCGCAGGCCCGCGCCGAGCTGCCCGTTCAGGCCAACCTGGCCTATGGCGACACCCCGGCCCAGGTGCTGGATTTCTTTCCCGCGAAGGGGGCCGGAGCCCCGTTGCATGTCTTTATTCACGGTGGGTATTGGCAGGATCTCAGCCAGCGCGAATCGGCCATGATGGCCCCGGCGCTGATCCAGGCCGAGCAATCCTTTGCCACCTTGAACTACACGCTCGCCCCGGATGCGCGGCTGGATCAAATGGTCGACGAATGCCGCGACGCCCTTCTGTGGCTTGCGTCCCAGGCCGGGGCACTGGGATTCGACCCGACACGGATCACCTTGTCAGGGCACAGTGCCGGCGCCCATCTGGCAAGCATGGTCATGGCAAGCTCGGCCGGCGCATTGGCCCGCGCCGGGCTGCGCGTGCGTGATGTGCTTCTGATCAGCGGTGTTTATGATCTGGAACCCGTCAGTTTGACGTCCGTGAATGATCCGCTGCACCTGACGCCGGTCGAAGTGAACGATCTGTCCCCGATCCGCAACCTGCCCCCACCGGGGCCCCGCTATCATGTTTCAGTGGGGGAACGGGACACCGGCGAATTCATTCGTCAAAGCCGCGACTATGCGGAACGGCTGCGCAAGGCCGGGCACTCGGTCAGCTTTGCCTTGAAACACGGAATGCACCATTTCGACATCATCCTGCATTCCGGGACATTCCTGTCCGACACGTAACGAGGCATTTTTCAAACAAAAAACAGCGGCCCGATCGGTGCCGCTGTTTTTTTTTGAGTTCATCCCGCTTCGGATCAATCCAGGGTGCGGGTAACCTCTTCGCGCTCGAAGATCTCGATTACGTCGCCCTGGCGGATATCGTCGTAGTTTTCGAACGCCATACCGCATTCCTGACCCGACTGAACCTCGGCCACTTCGTCTTTGAAGCGCTTCAGCGTCTTCAGCGTGCCTTCGTGGATCACCACGTTGTCGCGCAGCAGGCGGACGCCTGCGGAACGGCGCGCAACACCTTCGGTGACCAGACAGCCAGCAACCTTGCCGACACCGGTAACCTTGAAGACTTCGCGGATCTCGGCATAGCCGATGAACTTTTCGCGGATCTCGGCGCTCAGCAGACCGGATGCGGCCGCTTTCACGTCGTCGACCAGATCATAGATCACCGAGTAATAGCGGATCTCGACACCCTTTTGGTTCGCCGTGTTCCGCGCCGATGCGTTGGCACGGACGTTGAAGCCAAAGACCGGCGCGCCGGAGGCTTCCGCCAGACCGACATCCGTTTCGGTGATCGCACCCACACCCGAGTGCAGAACGCGCACGCGCACCTCGTCGTTCCCGATCTTTTCCATCGCCTGAACAATGGCCTCGGCAGAACCCTGCACATCGGCTTTGACGAGGATCGGCAACTCGGCCACGTTCTCGTCTTCCTTGGCCTTCTGCATCAACTGCTCGAGGGTGGTCGCGGCACCGGCAGCGGCGCGTTTGTCCTTGGCGGCCTGTTCACGATAGGCGGCGATTTCACGGGCCTGCGCTTCGGTCTCGGTCACGTTCAGAACGTCACCGGCTTCGGGCGTACCGTTCAGGCCCAGAACCTCGACCGGAACCGAGGGGCCAGCTTCCTTGACGCGCTCACCCTTGTCGTTGATCAGCGCACGGACCTTACCGTACTGCTCACCCACGACGAAGATATCACCCTGACGCAATGTGCCGTTCTGAACCAGAACGGTGGCCACAGGACCACGACCCACATCCAACTGGGCCTCGATCACGGCCCCCTGAGCGGCGCGGTTGGGGTTGGCTTTCAGTTCCAGAATCTCGGCCTGAAGCGCGATGGCTTCCAGCAATTCGTCCAGACCCTGACCCGTGATTGCGGACACTTCGACATCCTGGACGTCACCCGACATCTTCTCGACGATGACTTCGTGTTGCAACAGATCGGTGCGCACCTTGTCCGGATTTGCATCCGGCTTGTCGACCTTGTTGATCGCCACGATCATCGGCACTCCGGCCGCTTTTGCGTGATTGATCGCTTCGATCGTCTGCGGCATCACCGCGTCGTCAGCCGCGACGACCAGAACCACGATATCCGTAACCTGAGCACCGCGCGAGCGCATCGACGTAAACGCCGCGTGGCCCGGAGTATCCAGGAAGGTCAGCGTGGCGCCGCCATCGGTTTTCACCTGATACGCGCCGATGTGCTGGGTGATGCCACCAGCCTCGCCCGCCACAACGCGCGCGTCGCGGATTGCGTCCAACAGCGAGGTCTTGCCGTGGTCAACGTGACCCATGATGGTGATGACCGGCGGACGCGGCTGCAGATCTGCTTCGCTGTCTTCGACCTCTTTGATGACGTCTTCAACATCCGAATCGGATACGCGAGTGACCTTGTGGCCGAATTCTTCGATGATCAGCTCGGCAGTATCGGCGTCGATGGTCTGGTTCTGCGTGACCATCATGCCCATGTTCATCAGCGATTTGACCACGTCAGCCACACGTTCGGCCATACGGTTGGCCAGTTCCGAGACCATGATCGCCTCGGGCAGCTGTACGTCGCGGATCACCTTTTCCCGTTCAACGGCACCGCCCATGGCTTTTTGACGCGCACGCTCCTGCTTGCGCTTCATCGCGGCCATCGAGCGCTGACGGTTGCCTTCGCCACCTGTCGCCTGACCCAGAGTCAACTTGCCCGAACGGCGATTGTCGTCACGACCCTTGCCACGACCACGCTGTTCACGTTCGCGGTCCTGTTTGCGCGGCGTGGCTGCCGGCGCAGGTTTGCTGGCCGGAGCGCGAGCCGCCTTGGGCTCTTCCGGTGCGGGCGCGGCAGCGGCGCGTTTGGCGGCTTCGTCCGCCTCTTTGCGCTTGCGCTCTTCATCCTCGGCCTTCTGACGCGCACGCTCTTCGGCTTCGCGCTGTTCGCGTTCCTTGGCTTCCTGTTCCGCACGGCGGCGTGCGCGCTCTTCTTCGCGCGCCTTTTCAGCAGCCTCGCGCGCTGCGGCCTCTTCGGCCTCGCGTGCCTTGGCCGCTTGCAACGCCTTCATGCGGCGCGCCATTTCCGCATCGGAAATTCCCGCAGGACGACGCGACGGATCACCCGATGGTGCAGCACCGCCACCCGGCTTTGCTGCGCCCGGCTTGGGGACCACCACGCGTTTGCGTTTGGTTTCCACCACGACATTCTTGGTGCGTCCGTGGCTGAAACTCTGTTTCACATTTCCGGGGCGTGCCCCGCCACGAAGACCCAATGTCTTTTTGCCGTCATTATCGCTCATAAAGCTATTTACCCTTCCGTGCGGCCCCTGCCGCCGTCATCCGTTTCGCGCAAGCCACGCAGGCGCTGCGCTTCCTCTACAACACGTTTGGCGAGTCCGCCAGAGGCCAAGGCAGCATGAATCACCGTTTGGCGCCCAAATGCCTGTCCTAATTCGTCTGCGGTCAGCCAACCTATGTATTTTCCGAAGTGCGGCGTACTCAGCTTGGACTTTCCGCGCCCCGATCCATCTGCGGCCTGAATCAGCACCTGTGCTTCTTCCCGGTCCAGCCACGTCTTGACCTTTTCGTACCCGGCAACCGCGTCGCCGGACTTGCGCGCCAGGCTGAGCAACTCGACAACGCGGCGTGCGATCTGCTTTTCAACCTCTTCCGCCAAGTCCTTGGGCACGGTCACTTGTGCCTTGAACCCCCGCGCAAACAGTTTCTTTCCGATGGCCTTGTCCAGAGCGGCACGATCCGCCGCCACATAGACCCCTCGTCCCGGCAGTTTCGCCGCGACATCCGGAAAAACCTGACCGTCCGGCCCCGCCACGAAGCGGATCAGCCCGTATTTGGGCTGAACCTCGCCTGTGGCGATGCACTTGCGCTCGGGTCCGTCTGACCGATCCTTATGGGCGCCACCGCGACTCATACACGCCACCCGAAGCCTGAGATCAGGCCTCGACCTCCTCGTCTGTTGCGTCACCGTCGACGTTTTCTTCCGCCTGTTCCAGCTCGGCCGGATCGACCCAGCCCAGCAGGATACGCGCGGTCATGACCATGTCTTGCGCTTCTTCCAGCGTTACACCGAAAGGCTCAAGTACACCGTCGTCCTTGACGCGTTCACCATCGACTGTCGTCCAGCCACCGGCCAGTTCCCAGTCGGCACAAGTTGCGAAGTCTTCCAGAGTCTTCACGTCGTCCTTGGCCAGTGCCTCCACCATCTGGGGTGTCAGACCTTCGAATTCAATGAGGCTGTCCTCGGCACCCAGTGCGCGCGCCGCGTCCAGTGCCGCTTTGGCCTGTGCCTCCAGATACTCGCGGGCGCGGGTTTGCAGTTCCTGCGCGGTACCTTCGTCAACGCCGTCGATGACCAGCAGTTCTTCAATCTCGACATAGGCAACCTCTTCGAGGTTGGTGAAGCCCTCCGAGACCAGCAGTTGGGCAAAGAATTCGTCCAGATCCAGGCTGTCCATGAACAGTTTGGTACGGGCTTCGAATTCCTTCTGGCGGCGGGCTGATTCTTCGGCCTCGGTCATGATGTCGATGTCCAGACCGGTCAGCTGGCTGGCCAGACGCACGTTCTGACCGCGGCGGCCAATGGCCAGCGACAGTTGTTCTTCGGGCACGACGACCTCGATCTTGCCGGCTTCTTCGTCCAGAACCACCTTGGAAACCTCGGCCGGTTGCAGCGCGTTCACCAGGAAGGTCGGCTGATCCTCGTTCCACGGAATGATGTCGATCTTTTCGCCCTGCAACTCGTTCACGACGGCCTGCACGCGGCTGCCGCGCATACCCACGCAGGCACCGACGGGGTCGATCGAGTTGTCATAGGAAATCACGGCGATCTTGGCGCGCGAACCGGGGTCACGGGCCACGGCCTTGACCTCGATGATGCCGTCATAGATTTCCGGCACTTCCATCTTGAACAGCTCGGCCATGAATTCCGGCGCGGTGCGCGACAGGAAGATCTGGTGGCCACGTACTTCGCGGCGCACTTCCTTGATGTACGCGCGCACCCGGTCATTCGGGCGATAGCTTTCGCGGCCGATCTTGTCATTGCGGCGCAGAACCGCCTCGGCACCGCCCAGATCGACGATGACATTGCCAAATTCTTCACGCTTGACCGCGCCGTTGATGATGGTGCCCGCACGATCCTTGAATTCTTCGTACTGACGATCACGTTCCGCTTCGCGGACCTTCTGCAGAATCACCTGCTTGGCGGATTGCGCCGCGATCCGACCCATTTCAACCGGCGGCACTTCTTCAACGAAGACGTCACCAACCTCGGGCGCTTCCATGTACTGACGCGCCTGTTCGACAGTCATCTCGGCCTGATAGTTCTCAAGCTCTTCATCCTCGACCACGGTGCGGACGCGGGTAAAGGTCGCCTTGCCGGTTTTGCGGTCGATCGACACGCGGATGTCCATTTCCGCGCCATAACGGCTCTTGGCGGCACGGGCGAGCGATTCCTCCATCGCTTCGACAACCAGACCGGGGTCGATCATCTTTTCGCGGGCCACGGCCTCGGCGGTCTGCAGCAGCTCCAGCTGGTTGGCTGAGGTGATTGCCATCAGTTCGTCTCCTCTTCGGACCCTTCGGTCTCAATCTCGTCGAAAGCGTTTTCGTTCAGGGCACCGGCGTCCTTGCGCTGGCGCAGCATTTCCTTGATCAGATCATCGGTCAGGACCAGCTTGGCATCGCTCAGCCAGTCGAATTGCAGACCGATGGTGATGGTCTCGTCCCCCTCGGGGATGTTGATCAGCACCTCATCCCCTTCTATGCCGGCCAATTCGCCTTTGAAGCGGCGGCGGCCGTCGATCAGTTCGGCGGTTTCGATCTTGGCCTCATATCCCTCGAAGGTCTCGAAATCCTTCAGACGGGTCAGAGGGCGGTCGATACCGGGGCTCGACACCTCGAGCGTATAGGCGTCAAGGATCGGATCCTCGACATCCAGCGTGGCGCTGACCGCGTTGGAAATTTCGGCGCAGTCATCCACTTCAATACCGCCATCGGGCTTGTCGGCCATGATCTGAAGCGTGGTCTGCTTGCCGCTCATCAGGCGGATGCGGACCAGCTCATACCCCAGATCCTCGATCACCGGGGTGATGATCTCGGCCAGTCGCCGGTCAATGGCAGCTTTTGCTATCAGGTCGTTTGTCATCTGGTACTCTACCCTGTCAGTCGGGCACAAAAAAACGGGCGCGCGGCCCGTCGAATTTTCCGGTGGAGCCTTGGGCCAGAAGTCCAACGCGCCGCTGTTGAAACTGCATATACGCAGGATGGTCCGAGTCTGCAACCCCCAGCGGGATTCGCGATCGGATTTACACCATCCACCATCGTTCGGCGATGCGGCCATCGTCCAGTGCAGCGTTCCCGGCAATCTGCCGCGGCATCCCGACAGCATCCGAAACGGCGAGGGCCATGTCGGCCTCGGAGGGGTGGAACCGGACACCGCGCGTGCCTCGCATTCCGGCCCGATCCGGAAGCGCCGCGATATCGACATACCCGTCCCGCAGCGCCTCGGCCCGCACAGCAGGGTCCGGGATTACAATGATTTCGACCGCGTCAGCCCATCCGGCCTGACCATCCTTGTAATGCCCCTCGACACGGCGGCCCAGAAAATGGCGCCCATCCTCAGCCCGTTCGACACGATAGCAGCCGGTGCCGTTGGCGTTGCGCAACGGTGTTACGGTTTCACCGGCGCGCGCAACAACAAAGCGGCTGTCGGCCAGCAGGAAAGGCAATCCGGGATTTGCCTCGGCAAGTTCAAGCCGCAGGCGGTTGGGGGCAAGGGCCTCGGGCCTTCCGATTTCGGCCAAAACGGCCATGACATCGGCAATCTGCAAGGGTTCGCCATCGTGAAAGACCGCGTCATCACGCAAATCAAAGCTCCAGACCCGTGCGTCGGCGTCGGTTTGCCAGCCGGTCGCAAGCTCACCGCGCAAAGTACCATCCGGGGCGATTTCGGTCATTGTGTCGAAAACGGCTCCACGCGCCACTTGCTCGAGGCTGTCATCGCGCGGAACGGCCAGACGCAATGTCCCGCCTTTCTTGGGCGTCCCGGCAAGGGATGCACCTGTCGCTGCCAGCAATGCAGCTGCGGCACCAGAGGCAAAGAGAGCACGGCGGTCAATCCGGGTCATGCGATACCCTCCGCCACACGATCCATGATCCGTACCAGCTCTGCGCTGATGCCCGGCTCTGACAATGCGTGCCCCGCCTGACGAACCATCTTCAACTCGGCATTCGGCCAGCGTTCGGCCAGCGACCATGCGGCCTGGGGCGGGCAGATCATGTCATAGCGCCCTTGCACGATATGGCCGGGGATATGCGCGATCCGGTCCATCTGATCCAGAATCTGCCCGTCCGTTTCCAGAAACGCCTTGTTGGTGAAATAGTGATTCTCGAGCCGCGCAAAGGTGCGCGCGTATTCGCCGGGGCTTTCGCCAACCGATCCATTGGTGTGGATCGAGGCCAGCGCGTTTTCCCAATGCGACCAGGCCCGCGCGTACAGGATCTCTGTCGCTCGGTCGCCCGAGAACAGACGTTTGTTATAGGCGGCAATGGTGTCGTTCAGTTCAACCTCGGGCAGCAGTGAGGTGAACTTCTGCCATTGCTCGGGCCAGAACCGCCCGGCGCCGCCGCCATAGAACCAGTCAAGCTCGGCCTGAGTCGCCAGAAACACACCGCGCAACACCAACCGGCTGACGCGGTCGGGATGAGTCTGGGCATAGATCAACGCCAGAGTCGCACCCCAACTGCCACCAAATGCGATCCATTCTTCGATCTCGATCAGTTTGCGCAGCCGCTCTATGTCGGCCACCAGATGCCACGTCGTGTTGTCTTCGACCGAGGCGGTAGGGCGCGACCGGCCACATCCGCGCTGGTCAAACAGAATCACCCTGTAGACCTGTGGATCGAAGTATCGCCTCATGGCCGGGCTGCACCCACCACCCGGCCCCCCGTGCAGGATCACGACGGGTATGCCGTCAGGATTGCCGCATTGTTCCACATAGATACGGTGCCCATCGCCCATATCGACCATCCGCTGATCGAAAGGGTCGATCGGCGGATACAGATATTGAACTGCGCGCTTTTGGTCCGGGTACTTGTCCATTATGGCCCTATATAGTCCTTAAGCGTAAAAGAGCACACGGAGACAGGAATGCAAGCGCATCCGAACACGGTGGACCCGTCCGAGATCGCAAAATTCGAGGCGATGGCGGCTGAATGGTGGGACCCGCACGGAAAATTCAAACCATTGCACATGCTTAATCCGTGCCGACTGGATTATATCACGCAGCAGATCGCCGGTGAATTCGATCGCGACCTAAAGTCGCCGACGCCGTTCGAAGGCCTGCGCCTGCTGGATATCGGCTGCGGCGGCGGGCTGCTGAGCGAACCCATGGCGCGGCTCGGTGCTGACGTTGTGGGTGCCGACGCCGCCGAGGGCAACCTGCCCGTAGCCCGCATCCATGCCGAGCAATCGGGACTGCAAATCGACTATCGCCACACCACGGCCGAGGACATGGCCGCTGCGGGCGAGCAGTTCGATGTGGTGCTGAACATGGAAGTGGTCGAACATGTGGCTGATCCTCTGTCCTATCTGACCGCGACACAACAGTTGCTTAAGCCCGGCGGTTTGGAGATTTGTTCAACCATCAACCGCAACCCGAAATCCTATGCGATGGCGATTTTCGGGGCCGAGGTCGTCATGCGCTGGCTGCCGCGCGGCACGCATGAATGGAACAAGTTCATCACCCCGGATGAACTGTTCGACCTGCTGCGTCAGGCCGGGCTGGACCCGGTGGACCGCAAGGGGTTTGTCTTCAACCCGATCCTGTGGAGCTGGTCGATCTCGGACCGGGACTTGAGCGTGAATTACGTGACGGCGAGTGTGAAGCCGGGGTGAGGTAGGTTTTTTGATTCGATCTTTAAGTTACGCGCCGTGGCGCGCGGTATTTTTTGGTGCGGCAATTTCCGCTGCTACCTTGTTCGATAACACACGAGCCACAGCAGAAGAGAATGCGGGCGTGTTCGTGTACGAACATGAAGGCGTTCCGCTGTATGGCTATGTAAGCGATCCTAAAGTCTCTGAGGCGACTCAGGAAATAGCAGATCGTTACTTGGGTTCGAACTCGAACAACTATGATCTGGTAAGGGCGTTGTATTTTTTCGTCTTTATTGACCCCGAGATAGTTTCGGATGGCAAGTTTGTGAAACCAGTCGAATTAGAACTGACGGAGGAGGCGACAGAACCATTTTCCAAACACGAACTCTCTGACGAAGGATGCAATGTAGGGAGAATATTCTCCACGAATGAAGAAGAAAAAGGAGAGTATTTGGTATGGCTTGTTCATGGTGGGCAATATGAGGGCAAAGAAGGAATTGAATCCTGCCTTCTTTTTGCGGCGGCGGCTTCGGCCGGAATTTGGTTGGCTGATCTTCCTGCTTTGCATCCCCGTGATTTACGGCAGCTTCTGGATAGAATGCTCTTAGAATGAAGTGGCCGTTTAGTCCGCGGCACATTGCATGAGCATCAAGCCTGCCAGCGCCCGACCACACCAGTCCTGGATCCACCTTGGGACAACGGTTCGCTGATCCCTACTCCCCCTCCAACTGCAACCGCAAATCCCGCAGTACTGGCAGGGCGCTGCGGACCCGCTCCAGCCCCAGCTCTCCGACCACGCGGTTGATCAGCGGTGCGATTGAGGAAATCGCCTGATCCCGCGCCCGTCGGCCTGCGGGGCTGATCGCGACCATCTTGCGACGGGCGTCGTCCCAGTCGGGGCGGATGTGGATGTACCCGGCCCATTCCAGCTTGGCCAAGGTGTTGGTCATCGCGCCTCGGGTCACGTGGAATGTGCTGGCCAGTTGCGCGGGGCTACGCTCGTCGCCGACAAAAACCAGATGATTCAGCACCGAGAAATGCGAAATTTCCATGCCCTTGGGCAGCACCCGGCTGAGCCGGTTACGCAACAACTGATCCGCGGTCAGGATCTCGCTGAACAGCGTGACCGCAAGGGCATTGGTGTCTTCTGTCATTGTTCAGTTCTGTCAGGGTCCCGTGAAAGACCGGGTGTGTGTCAACGACGGCACGCGACGGCGCGCCTCTGTCACAGAACTATCATCCAAATCGAAAATGTGAATGCCCGGATCTGTCCCTGCGTCGATCAGCACCTTTCCCCAAGGGTCCACAACCATGCTGTGACCATGGGTAAAACGTGTCTTTCCACGCGTCGTCGGGTGTTCCCCCGTTTGTGCCGGAGCCAAGACCCAACAGCCCGTCTCGATCGCCCGGGCCCGCAACAGCGATTCCCAATGTGCGGCGCCCGTTACCGGTGAAAACGCCGCCGGAACGGTCAAAACCCGTGCGCCTGCCTGTGCCAAAGCCGCGTGCAGGTACGGAAACCGGATGTCGTAACAGATGGTCAGCCCCACCTTGCCAAAGTCGGTCTCGGCTATGACCGCCTGTTCGCCGGGGCGGTAGTTTTTCGATTCGCGGAACGTCTCGGTTTCCGTGACCTGCACGTCGAACATATGGATCTTGTCGTAGCGCGCCACAATCTGACCTTGCGGATCGATCATGAAAGAGCGGTTGGCAAACCGCCCGTCAGCGTCATGAGTCTTGATCCCCAGTGATCCGATCAACACCCAAACGCCCAGTCGGGCGGCCTGATCCCGCAGGCCGGCCAAGGTGATGTCGTCTTCTTCGTACTGAAGAACCTCGTGTTGCCGCGTCGTACTGTTTGACACGCAATTCGTGACCTCTGGCGTCAGGATAAACCGCGCCCCCTGCCCTGCCGCGTCGGCCGCCATGGCGCGCACCATGTCCAGGTTTTCGACCGGATCATCCGACGAGGTGATTTGCAGCAGCGCGGTCTTCATCAGGCCGCAAGCAGACGGTCAAGCTTGCCTTGCCGCTCCAGCTCGTAAAGGTCGTCGCAGCCGCCCACATGCTGCGTCCCGATGAAAATCTGAGGCACGGTGCGTTTGCCGCCTGCGCGCTGGATCATCTCGGGTTTGCGTTTGGGGTGCATCAGAATGTCAACTTCCTTGAACTCAACGCCTTTCTGCTTCAGCAGACGCTTGGCCGCGTGGCAAAAACCACAGAGCGGCGAGGTATAGATTTCTACGGGCTTCATGTTCCGGTCCCTTTGGATTTCGTGCAATCTTGGGCGAATTATGCATCCTTGGCAACGCGCGCCAGTGCCAACACGAAAATATGATTTGCCCCTGCGGCCTGACACGCACGCGTGCACGCCGCCAACGTCGCGCCGGATGTCATCACGTCATCCACCAGCAGAATATCACGCCCCTTCAAATGCAGTGCCCGCCTTGGGTGGATGTCAATTGCGCCCTCCAAGGTCTCGCCCCTTTCCCGCGCGGTCTTTCCGTCCAGCACCGGGGTCCGCCGTTTGCGCACCAGCAGATCCGGCACGCAGTCCAATCCGGTTTCTCGCCCCAGGTTGCGTGCCAGCAGCGCAGACTGATTGTATCGCCGTTTCAGCAGGCGCGACCAATGCAACGGCACCGGAGCAATCACCATCCCGGGACGCAACAGCTCGCGTCCGGCCTGCGCCATCCAACGCGCAGCGGGGCGGGCCAGTTCGGTCCGGTCACCATGTTTCAAAGCCAGAACAAGTGACCGCGCCTTCCCATCATACATCAGCGCAGCGCGACCCGCTTTCCACGGCGGAGGGGTTTTCAGACAATCGTCGCACTCGGTCCGGAACCTGTCTGCGCTTCCGATCACTGGCACACCACAGCTTTCACAAACCGTGCCACCGATGAACGGCGTATCCCGCCAACACGTCCCACACAGGCCGAAATCTGATTCCGTCAGCTCTCCGCAACCCATGCATCGCGGCGGATAGATCAATGCAAGGGCAGTTTGAATCCGCCGCGCAATGCGATACTTGCGACCTATGAAACTGCCCGAGCCCACCGCATCCTCTCTTTTCGACCGTAACGCCATTCTTCATCATCGCGCCCGCGCGAAGGACGACGCCCTGTTCTTGCACCGCGCCGCCATTGATGAGGTTCAGGATCGGCTCTCCATGGTTAACAGAAGCTTTACGGCACCTGCGGTTGTGACCCCTTTCCCACAGCTTTGGGCAGACGTTTTTCCGGATGCCGCCATTGTCGCGGATGACGATGTGCTGTCACTGCAACCCGGTGCGCATGATCTGGCGATTCATGCGATGGCGCTGCACTGCGCCAATGACCCGGTCGGCCAGCTGATCCAATGCAAAAGGGCTTTGAAGCCAGACGGGCTGGTGCTTGTCCTGTGCCTCGGGGGTGAGACCCTTCACGAATTGCGCGCCGCGCTGGGTCAGGCCGAAATCGAGGTCACGGGCGGGCTCAGCCCCCGAATCGCCCCCATGGCCGAGCTGCGCGATCTGGGTGGATTGCTGCAACGGGCCGGTCTGGCATTGCCAGTGGCCGATGCCGTACCGTTGACGGCAGAATACCGCGACATCTGGCACCTGATGCACGATCTGAGGGACATGGGTGAAACCAACGCTTTGGCTGCCCGGTTGAAATGCCCGACGCGACGCAGAGTGTTCGAAACCGCGCAGCGCGTCTATTCCGATCACTTTTCGACGGAAACAGGCCGCCTTGCCGCAACCTTCGAACTGATTTGCCTGACCGGTTGGTCCCCCGATGGCAGCCAACCAAAGCCGCTGCGCCCGGGGTCAGCCCAAATGCGTCTTGCAGATGCCTTGCGCACGGAAGAGGGCAAACTGCCGGATTGACGCGCAACCAAATCCCTTTATCTCAGGTCTGAACACGATAACTCAGGAATGCCCACATGTTTGATGCCACTCGCCCCGCTCATGCCCCTGCCGACCATCCGAAGGTCAAGATGGGCCGCGTTGGCATTTTGCTGGCCAATCTGGGCACGCCGGACGATTACACCTATTGGCCGATGCGCCGCTATCTGAACGAGTTCCTGTCGGATCAGCGGGTCATCGACTATCCGAAATGGAAATGGCAACCGATTCTTCAGGGGATCATCCTCAGCAAGCGGCCATTCAGTTCGGGTGAAGCCTACAAATCGATCTGGAATCACGAGAAGGGCGAAAGCCCGCTTATGACGATCACCAAGGACCAGACTGCCAAACTGCGCGACGCGATGCAGGATCGGTACGGGGATCAGGTGATGGTCGATTTCTGTATGCGCTACGGCAACCCGTCAACCAAATCCAAAGTGCGCGAGATGGTTGCCGCGGGCTGTGACCGTATTCTGTTCTTCCCGCTTTACCCACAATACGCGGGCGCAACCACGGCCACCGCCAATGACCAGTTCTTCCGCGCACTCATGGACGAAACCTGGCAGCCCGCCTCGCGAACCGTACCGGCCTATTTCGACCAACCCGCCTATATCGACGCCCTGGCGCAATCGGTTGAACGTGCTTATGCAGCGGCAGAGACAAAACCCGATATTCTGGTCTGCTCGTATCACGGGATGCCGGAACGGTATCTGCAACAGGGTGACCCCTATCATTGCCAGTGCGCCAAGACGACACGGCTGCTGAAGGAACGGCTGGGATGGTCAGACGATCAACTGGTTTCGACGTTCCAGTCGCGATTCGGCCCCGAGGAATGGCTGAAACCTTATACAGTGGATCATGTTGCGGATTTGGCCAAGCAGGGCAAAAAGAACATAGCGGTCATCGCGCCGGCATTCTCGGCCGACTGCATCGAAACGCTGGAAGAGATCAACGAAGAGATCAAGGAAAGCTTCGAAGACGCGGGCGGCGAAACCTTCACCTATATTCCATGCCTCAATGACGATGCGGCGCACATTGCTGCATTGGGCACGGTGATCGAAGAAAACTTGCGCGGCTGGCTGGACTGACCGGCACAGCCTTGGGAAAACAAAAAAGGCGGTGGATTGCTCCACCGCCTTTTTCATGAATTCCGTGTCGAATTAGCTTGCAGCAACAGCAGCAGCAACAACGACCAACAGGATCAGCGGCAGCAGGATGCCCTGCGACGAACCCTGAGTTTCTTCTACAACAACAGGTGCTTCAACAACCGGCTCTTCCAGGTTACCAGCATAAGCGGTCGAAGCAGCAGCAGTCAGAGCAGCAGCGAGAACGAGTTTCTTCATATTAACCTCCAGAATTTGCGCAGTTCCAATGCCCGGAACCGCACATCTAAGACTTACCTCGTGGTTTTTTCTAATCAGCATTGACGCTGGAATGCAATTGCAACTTGACCGCTAAGCGGGTTCCCACACGAAAATGTCGTCAAATTAGCAACACTTGCGTGCCGACCTTCGCCATCGAGAACAGCTCGGCAATGTCTTCGTTGAACAGACCGATACAGCCATTCGACGACCGGCGACCGATTTTGCGCGTATCGTGCGTTCCGTGAATGCGATAGTATTTCCAGCTCAGGTATAAAGCATGTGTTCCCAGCGGGTTATCCGGCCCCGGAGGGATATAGTCAGGCCATTCCGGGTTTCGCTTTTTCATGGACGGAGTCGGAGACCAGCTGGGCCCTTCCACCTTTCTGATCACGCTGGTACGCCCCCGGCGGGTCAGTTCCTCGGTCAGTGGAACCGATGAAGGGTAGAGTTTGTATATGGTTTGATCATCCGACCAATAGTGCAGCGCGCGCGATACGGTATCGACCAGAATGGCGCCGTTTCTGGTGTTCGAAAAATACGGCTGCCAATCCAGTGCCCGAAAACCCGATACGTTCCGGCGCACCGATGGCTCGGGTTCGGGTGCGGGACGCAGCGGATCACCGGGGGTGTACTGTGCCAGTGCGGGGGTTGCCAGCGTCGCGGTGGCCCCAGCCAGAAAACCCCTGCGTGTAGACGTTTGAATGCGCTTTTTGACCATGACAACGGGTCCTGTGTTCAAGTGAGGTCTGAAATCCGTGACATTCTATTGCCAGAATGCTTCAGTCGCAAATCAAACCGGCAGAATCACGCAAGTTAGGGCCATTGCGCGTTTGCTCAGAGCTGTCAGGCGCGCTATGCCCTGTAAAGACACAATAACCAGGTCGATCATGACGCGTATCGTTTCTTTACTTTTGATTTGCTTTGTCGCGCTGGCGGCATGTACAGACACCGGCACCACGACCATTGGTGCGGACGGCCGCCCGCTGCCCACGGTCTACAAAATTCGCGGCAACCCGGAAAAACTACAGTTCCGCATGGTTGATTCGGTCAACGCCCTGCGTCAGGCCCAGGGATTGCAGCCTGTCCAGCTGAACGCGCAGTTGAACGCGGCGGCGGCGACCCATTCCAAGGACATGGCAAGGCAGAACCGGCCCTGGCACTTTGGGTCCGACGGTTCTTCTCCGATCGATCGGGCTGCACGGGTCGGATATTTCGGCACATTCCTTGGTGAAGCCATTTCCGAGACCTACGAAACCGAAACCGAAACCCTTGCTGCTTGGATGCAGGAACCCGGACCGCGCGCCGTCATCATGGACCCCAAGGCCACGCAGATGGGGTTCGCCTGGCATCAGGAAAAAGGCGGGAAAATCTGGTGGACGCTGGAAATGGGAACCGGCGGCTGACCCCGATCACCGTACAAAGAAAAAAGCCCCCGAAATCCGGGAGTTTTTTTTCTGATTACGCTGCTTGCATGGACTGCGCTTCGGTCAGGATCGCATAGAGTTTGACCGGATCAGGGTTCGCCCGAAGCTTGGTGCACACCGAAGTATCCCGCAGCGTGCGCGACACAAGCGCCAGCGCCTTGAGATGATCCACGCCGGCCTCTTCCGGTGCAAACAGTGCAAAGGCGATGTCGACGGGTTGACGATCAACCGACCCAAAGTCGATGGGCTTTTCCAGCATGACGAATACGCCCGAAACCGAATCCAGCTCGGGCAAACGCGCGTGCGGAAGCGCAACGCCATGCCCCACACCGGTCGGGCCCAGGCTTTCCCGTTCAAGCAGACAGTCAACGACCGCCTGAGAGTCGAGCCCCAGATTGGCGGCTGCTACATCGCCGATTTCCTGAAACAACCGCTTCTTGCTGGAAGCGGCGGATAGTACACGCACTGCTTCGGGCTTCAGTATGCTCGAAAGCTCCATGATCACGCTCCATGGGAACGGCACCCGCCTCGGCGGGTGCGGCCCCGTATCCTTGCCTGTTAAGGATCAATCCAGCCGATGTTACCGTCTTCGCGACGATACACGACGTTCAATCCATCCTTGTTCTCATTTCTGAACACCAGCACCGGGGCACCGGCAAGTTCCATTTGCATCACGGCTTCACCAACGCTCAAAGACGGGATTTTTGTTTCCATCTCAGCCACAATCATGGGCTGTAGCGATTCGGGTTCATCGGCCGTGTCCGATTCGTCAGAGGCGAGGATATAAGAGGACGCCCCAAAGAGTTCAACCGGCTCGGATCGATCCTTGTGGTGGTCCTTCAAACGACGTTTGTAGCGCCGCAGTTGTGTTTCCATTTTGTCGCAGCATGCCTCGAACGCTGCATAGATTTCGGTTGCATGCGCCTTGGCCTGAGCGGTCAGCCCGGTGGACAGGTGCACTGTTGTTTCGCATACATATTCATGCGCTGAACGGGAAAAGACGACGTTGGCATCGGTAGGCCGCTGAGCATATTTACTCACAACCTCGCCCAATTCGGTCTGCACGTGAGTCTGAAGCGCCGCACCGATGTCGATCTGTTTTCCGCTGATTTGGTAACGCATGTGATCTCCTTCACAATTCACACCCATTCTGACGTCACGTTGCGTGACGAACTTGTTTTTATCGGGTGGGGGGTCGAGGCACTTTCCGCGGTTGTCTTAACTCCAGCCCTTCAACGAAGGGACAACGATCTCCAGACTGAAACCGGGTAAATGCCATGGGACAATTGAGGCAAGAGACGACGGAAGAGTCAATCAAAACAGATGTGTATATACGCGATTTCCGCCATGCACCCGACGCAGACCAGAGCAAGCCTATGAAATACGGAAGTTTTCACCAAGATAGACACGGCGGACATTCTCGTTCTCGACGACCTCGTCAGGAGTGCCGGACATGAGAACCTGCCCGTCATGCAGGATATAGGCGCGGTCGACAATTTCCAGCGTTTCCCGCACGTTATGGTCGGTGATCAGAACACCGATCCCCCGTTTTTTCAGGTCGGCCACCAGATGCCGGATATCGCCGACGCTGATCGGATCAACACCCGCAAATGGTTCGTCCAGCAAAAGATATTTCGGGTCTGCGGCCAAACATCGCGCTATCTCAACGCGGCGGCGCTCACCGCCGGAAAGGGCAAGAGCCGGCGCGCGGCGCAGATGTTCGATCGAGAAGTCCGACAACAGCTCTTCCAGCCGTTCTTTCCGCCTGTGAGCATGAGGAACCGTGATATCCAGTACCGCAGCGATATTGTCCTCGACGCTCATGCCGCGAAAGATCGACATCTCCTGCGGCAGATAACCGATTCCCATTCGCGCACGCCGGTACATCGGCAAAGTCGTAACATTCTGGCCATCTATCGTGACTTTGCCGGCCTCCGGGAAAACAAGCCCTGCCACGGAATAAAAAGTCGTGGTCTTACCCGACCCGTTGGGTCCCAACAGGGCAACGACTTCGGACCGGTCCAGCGTCATCGAGACATCGCGGATCACCGTTTTCTTACGGTAGGATTTCCGCAGCTTCTCGATGCGCAGCCCGGAATTGCCTTCGGCCACTGACAGGTCGGGTCGCGCCATCAGTTGTTTCCCTGTTGAAGGATCGTTTTGACGCGCCCGGTCATGTTCGCTGTGCCGGTTGTCAGATTGGCGTTCATCTGATCGCCGCTGATGATGCTGGGGCCTTGCGTCAGCAGGACATTGCCTTTCATGACGATCACACCGGAATCGATCGTGTATTCTGCCCAATCGCCCTCTGCCGCATCCGGCGGGCTGACCAGAACTACATTCTCGGTGGCTTCCATCCGTTCAATCGCCGATCGTTCCTCGTTGTAGATCACAAGAACCCGTTCAGCGGTCAGCCGCATTTCGCCCTGGATGACGACGACATTTCCGAGGAATTCGGCAGAACCGTCCTCCTGGTTGACGTTCAACGTTTCGGACGTGACCTCGACCGGAAGGCTTGGGTCGGCATTTGCAGAACCAAAAGCCACCTGCGCCTCCTGCGCAGTCGCGGTTACGGCACCTGCAAACAGAGCAAGGCACAAAGGAACAAAACGAAAATCGAACACAGGTTATCTTTCTGCTTTTTCAGGCTCGTATACCAGCTTCACGCCGTCTGTAAAAACAATATGGACCGGTCCGTCCTTTTTTTCAGCCCCGAAGGTCATGCGTCCGGCGGAAAAGTTGCCGATCGGCCCGGTTCCATTTACCTGCCCCGGCGTGTCGCCCCGGATTTCGTCCAGCGACGTGTTGAGCAGATCCGTTGTGACCTTTAGACCGTCGGCGGTTGTAATCACCACGTCGCCGACAAAAGTTGCCGTGCCCTCATCAGGGCGGATCAAACCTGAATTGGAATCCAGAAATATCGCTCCACCGCTGAGAAGCCCCAGACGGCCCCGAAATTCGGATGCGGTCGGAGTTTCGTCTTCGCCGCCCTGCTTGGCTTGGATGGCTTCGATCTGGACATCTTCGCCTTTGCGGGTTGTCCCGCGATACTTCGGCTGTGTGACCACCTGCTGCGCCAGCCGCTCGTCAATGTCTTTCTCTGCAAATGGCACCGACACGTTGGTTTCGATGCTGCGGGACAGCAGGAACACGGTGGACAGCATTAGAATGGCCGCAAGCGGCAACAGAACCTTCAGGAACTGTACCATGCGGGAATACCTGTCCACTTCAGCCTCCCTCAGCCCAGGCCGACGCGCAGGCAGTCGTGGATATGCAGAAGGCCCAGGGGCTGACCTGATGAAGCCTCGTCAACCACGAACAGCGAAGTGATCTTGCGATCATTCATGATCGCCACCGCCTCTTCCGCCAAGGCGCCCGGTGTTATGGTGGTCGGATTGGCGGTCATGACCTGCTCGGTCGTTTTATCCAGCAGGCCATCCATGTGCCGCCGCAAGTCACCGTCCGTAATGATGCCCGACAACTGCCCCTGCGCATCCGTTACACCGGCCACGCCGAAACCCTTTTGGCTGATTTCGATCAACGCGTCGCTCATCGGGGTGTTCGCGGCGACCAGAGGCAGGGCGTCGCCGGTATGCATCAGGTCACCCACCGTACTCAGCCGCGCTCCCAACTTGCCGCCGGGGTGGAAGGCACGGAAATCCTCGGGGCGAAAATCGCGATACTTCATCAGCGCAATGGCCAGCGCATCGCCCATGGCAAGGGTCAGCGTCGTCGAGATCGAAGGCACCATGCCATAACCGCAGGCCTCGCCCATCGACGGGATCAGCAGATGCACATCGGCCTGTTTCATCAACGTGCTTTCTGGCTTGCTGGATAGCCCGATCAGCGGAATGCCAAAGCGGCGCGTAAAGGCCAGCAGGTTGGCCAGCTCGGGCGCTTCGCCGGAATTCGAAATCGCCAGCACCACATCGCCTTTGGAAACCATGCCCAGATCGCCATGGCTGGCCTCGGCCGGGTGCACGAAATAGGCAGGCGTTCCGGTACTTGCCAGAGTGGCGGCAATCTTGTGGCCGATATGGCCCGATTTGCCGATGCCACTGATGATGATACGCCCGGTGGCTTTCAGGATCAGATGCACGGCCTCGGCAAAATGCTCGTCAAGGCTGTCGGCCAGAACGTCCAGCGCACGGGCTTCATCGGTGACGACCTGGCGGGCGGTTCTCAGGAATGCTTCGGTATCGGTCATGAGTGCGCAAAAATATCCGTTTCGGGCCAACCGGCGAGGTCCAGCTTCGCACGCATCGGCAGGAAGTCAAAACAGGCCTGCGCCATCTCGGCCCTACCCTCGCGCGCCAGCCGCTTGTTCAACTCGTCCCGCAGGCGGTGCAGATAAAGAACGTCCGAGGCCGCATAGTCCAGCTGCGCATCCGTAAGGGTTTCAGCACCCCAATCGCTCATCTGCTGTTGTTTCGAGATATCCACGCCAATCAGTTCCTGACACAGGTTCTTCAACCCGTGACGGTCGGTGTATGTGCGCACCAGCCGGCTGGCGATCTTGGTGCAGTAAACCGGTGCGGCCAGGGCGCCAAAGGTGTGATACATCGCGGCAATGTCGAAACGCCCGAAATGAAACAGCTTCAGCACGTCAGGGTTTTCCAGCATGGCACTCAGGTTCGGCGCCTCGGTCTGGCCTTTTTCCACCTGAACGATATGGCTGTTTCCGTCACCACCTGACATCTGAATCACGCACAGGCGATCGCGATGCGGGTTCAGCCCCATGGTTTCACAGTCAATGGCCACAACCGGGCCCAGATCCAGCCCATCCGGCAGATCGTTTTTGTACAAATGGTTCGCCACGCGACTATTCCTTTGTGCGATATCGCCCCCGAGATAGGCGGTTTGGCCCCCAAACTCAACGCCGTCCAAAAGTCGCGGGCCATTCGATGCCAAATCCTTGACCATATCCCCATCGGGGGGATATGGATAAGCCATGTCAAATCACGCCCACGAGTCACATCCACAGATCATGGCCCGGCTGAAGCGGGCCCATGGGCATCTGGCCAAGGTCATTGCCATGCTCGAGGGGCAAGCCCCCTGTTCGGACGTCGCACAACAGTTGTTTGCTGTTGAAAAGGCTGTCACCAATGCCAAACGCGCTTTGATTCATGATCATATCGAACACTGCCTGTCCTCTGACGACGATGGCAGCGGGATCGAAGAGTTCAAAGCGATCACAAAGTACCTCTGAGCCATGCTGAGCATTCTGAGAAACCGCACCTACCGCCACCTGTTCGCGGCCCAGATCGTCGCCCTGACCGGAACCGGGCTGGCCACGGTTGCACTGGGGCTGCTCGCCTTTGATCTGGCCGGGAATGCCGCGGGCCTTGTCCTTGGCACCGCGCTGACGATCAAGATGGTGGCTTACGTCACCGTTGCCCCACTCGCCGCTGCATTTGCCGAGCGTCTGGATCGCCGCAAGATGCTGGTCGTGCTGGACCTGATCCGCGCTGCGGTGGCAGTGTGCCTGCCGTTCGTGACCGAAGTCTGGCAGATCTATGTGCTGATCTTCGTGCTGCAATCTGCGTCGGCGGGCTTTACGCCCGCCTTTCAGGCCACGATTCCGGACGTGCTGCCGGACGAAGCTGAATACACGCGTGCCTTGTCGCTGTCGCGCCTGGCCTACGATATGGAAAGCCTGCTGAGCCCGATGTTCGCCGCCGCATTGCTGCTGCTGGTCAGCTTCAACAGCCTGTTCTGGGGTACTGCGCTGGGTTTTGTCGCATCGGCAATGCTGGTTGTCTCGGTCGTGCTTCCGTCACCCAAGCCAAGCCGGCCCCGCGGCATCTATGACCGCACCACACGCGGCATACGTATCTATCTGAAAACACCCCGGTTGCGCGGGCTGCTTGCACTCAGCTGGAGCGCGGCGGCACTGAGCTCGATGGTGATCGTGAACACCGTGGTCATCGTGCGTGCCAATCTGGGCCTGTCGGAAAGCGCCGTGGCCATTGCCCTGGCCGGCTTCGGGGGCGGATCGATGCTGGCGGCCTTTACCTTGCCCCGCCTTCTGGATCGGACCGAGGACCGTCGGGTCATGGTCGCGGGCGCCGTTTTTGCCACTGGTTCCATGGCCGTCGCCGCGATGCTGGCCGCAATTGCTCCTCTGTCGCTCGGGTTGCTGACCGCGTTGTGGGCATTCACCGGCTTCGGATATTCCACCACCCTGACACCCTCGGGCCGCCTTTTGACCCGGTCGGCCCACCCCGAGGATCGCCCTGCCGTCTTCGCCGCACAGTTTACCCTTTCGCATGGCTGCTGGCTGGTTCTTTACCCGCTGGCAGGGTGGCTGATGACCGTGTTTGGTCCGACCGTCACACTCAGCAGCATGGCAACGCTGTCCGTGGCCGGCGTCGTCGGTGCAATCGGCCTTTGGCCGCGCCTCGACCAGGAACCGATCACCCATGATCACCCCGACCTGCCGCCCGATCACCCACATCTGGCCGGGCCAGGCCCGCACGCGCATCCGATCATCATCGACGATCTGCACCCGCGCATCCCGCGCGAACCCTGAGCGGACGCTTCGATCTGATCTCAACCCGGAATGACCACGAACCAGAGCCCCAATGGACCAGCTTGACCGCCGCATCATCACCGCCCTGCAAGCCAACGCACGCGCCTCGACCACGCAGATTGCGACCACGCTGGGTGTTGCCCGGACAACCGTGCACGAGCGAATAAACCGGATGGAACAGCGTGGCCTGATCGAAGGATATTCCGTGCGCCTCGGGTCCACCGAAGACACGCCGAAAGTGCAGGTCATCGTCATGCTTGAAGTGCAGCAAAAGGAAACCAGCCGGATCATCAGGCGGCTCGAAGCCTACCCCGAGGTCAAGCTATGCCTGTCGATCAACGGAGAGTTCGATCTTATGCTGTCGGCGGAGGCGCCAAGGCTGGAGGATCTGGACATTCTGGTCGACGACCTGGCGAAGATCCCCGGTGTCCTGCGCACCAATACCAGCGTCGTGTTCGGGCGCAGGATAGATCGAAACTGAAGCGGCGATAACTCTCTGTAAACCGATCGTTGGCTAGCTTGGCCGGGACAGATCAGAATCCCGGACCGGCAGAATGCCAAATCAGAAGTTCCCGCTGTTACTCATGTTGGTGCATGTGCTTTTGGCGCAGGCAGGGTTTGCCATGCCAGATGCCAAAACCGGTGACATGTGCGATCAGGCCGCGCGCCGCGCCGCTTTGTCCGAAGGCGTGCCCCTGGACGTGCTGCGCGCCATCTCGCGCGTTGAAACCGGGCGCAGGCTGGACGGCCGGTTGCAGCCCTGGCCCTGGACGATCAATGTCGGCGGTCAGGGGTACTGGTTCAAGTCCGAGGTCGAAGCCAAGGCCTATGCGTTCAAAATCTTCAAAACCGGCGCACGCAGCTTTGATGTGGGCTGTTTTCAGATCAATTATCGCTGGCACGGCAAAGCCTTCCGTTCGATAGACGCGATGTTCGATCCAGATGAGAATGCAACCTACGCCGCCCGGTTCCTGAACGAACTCCATGCCGAGCTTGGATCGTGGCCCGCGGCAGCGGGGGCTTACCATTCCCGCACATCACCCCTTGCCGAAGCTTACAAAGAGCGGTTTCAAACGGTGCTGGCACAGCTCGAGGGTGGCCCCCGAACCCGGGTTGCGGCCACAACTCGGGATCCGTTCACCGGGGCCGGACTCCCCTTGATCCCCATTCCGGCGGCATCGCCCCGTACCGGCGCGCTTGGGTCTCTGGTGCCAGCCGCAGGCGCCGCAACAGCGTTTATCGCCTTCAATTAGGAGTTTCGCGTGCCCAAGATCGACATCCAGTCCCTGTTTTCGCCTACTGTCCTGCTGGCGATTGCACTGATGACGGTCATCGTCATGATGATCCTGCCCATGCCAGCCTGGGTTCTGGACGTGGGTTTGGCGGCCTCTTTTGCGCTGGCGATCCTGATCTTCACCCTGACCCTGTTCATTGAACGCCCGCTGGACTTTTCGTCCTTCCCGACGATTCTGCTGGCGTCTCTGATGTTGCGCCTGTCGCTGAATGTTTCGTCGACGAAACTGATCATCGGGCAGGGGCACACCGGCCCGAATGCGGCAGGAGACGTGATCGAAGGTTTTGCCAGTTTCGTCATGGGCGGCAGCATTTTTCTTGGGCTGGTGGTGTTCGGCGTTCTGCTGATCGTGAATTTCATGGTCATCACCAAGGGCGCCGCCCGCATGGCCGAAGTAGGCGCACGCTTTGCGTTGGACGGGATGCCCGGCAAACAACTTGCGATCGACAGCGACATGTCCGCCGGGGCAATCGATCATCAGCAAGCCAAGGAACGGCGAGAGCTGGAACAGCAGGAGACGACATTCTTTGGCTCTCTCGATGGTGCGTCGAAATTCGTGAAGGGAGACGCCGTCGCCGGGCTTCTGATCACGTTGCTGAACCTCGTCATGGGCCTGGTCATGGGCGTCGTCGTGCATGGAATGCCCGTGGCCTCGGCGTTCGAAACCTATGCGATTCTGACCGTCGGCGACGGGTTGGTGTCGCAAATTCCCGCCGTCATCATTTCCATAGCGTCTGCCCTGCTGCTGGCACGGGGCGGCACGCAGGGGGCAACAGACACCGCCATCTTTTCTCAACTCGGCCGCCACCCGGCAGCATTGTCCACTGTCGCGGTGCTCATGGTCCTGTTCGCGCTGGTGCCCGGTCTCCCTTTTCTGCCATTCATCCTTGGCGCGGCCATTCTGGGATACGCGGCTTACAATGTTCACCGAAAACAGAAAGACGCAACCGCATCGGCAAACCTGCCCTCGACCGAAACCGAAGCGCCGACATCCCAAGCTATCGGCGACATCCTGGACCTGGATGATGTCCATCTGGAGTTCGCGCCGGATCTGGTCAGCATGGTTCTGAATCCGGGCACCGGGCTGGACGCCCGAATTGCCAATATGCGGACCTATGTGGCGTCGACCTTTGGCCTGATCCTGCCCGAAATCCGCTTGACCGACCGCGCCGACCTGCCGACCGGAACGTATGTGATCAAGGTTCAGGGCGTCGAACAGGCACGCGGTGTCTTGCACCCCGATCTGATCCTGGCGCTCGTGCAGGACGGTTTTGACCTTTTGCCGGAGGGCAATGACGTGACCGAGCCGGTCTATGGTGCTCCGGCACGCTGGATCCTGCCCAAGGATCAGGAGGACGCCGCGCTGAATGGAGCCACTATAGTCTCACCGCCCGAAATTCTTGCCACCCATCTGCTGGAGATCATCAAACAGAACTTCTCGCGCCTGCTGACCCTGAAATCCCTCCGTCGCCTGCTGTCGGAAATGACCCGTCTGAGCGACCCGGTACGCGCCGAAGCCAACCGCAAACTGCTGGATGAACTGATCCCCGACAAAGTGCCGATCGACACTTTGCACGCGGTTCTGCGCCTGCTGCTTGACGAACGTGTGTCGATCCGGAACATGGCGCTGATCCTTGAAAGTGTCGCCGAGGCGCGGCTGACCACAACCCAGCCCGAAGGCATCTGTGAACTGGTGCGTCAGCGTCTTGGCTTTCAGCTGGTCGCGGACATGAAGCGCGAGGATGGTTCGATCCCTCTGATCCAGTTGGCCCCGGAATGGGAGGACACATTTGCCTCTTACCAGATCGACGCCCCAAATACCGGTATGGACGTCGCGCTGCCCCCGAACGTGTTCAACAAACTGGCCGACGGAGTTGTGAGCAGCATCGCCAAATCCGCTGACAACGGCCTGTTTCCGGCTGTCGTGACCTCGACCCGGCGCCGTCGGTTGCTGCGCACCGTCATGCAGGCACGCGGCGTGTCCAACCCGGTTTTGTCCTTCGAAGAAATCGGGCTGGAAGCCAATCCTGCCTTGGTCGGAACTGTTGCAGCGTGATTGCCCTGCCGCCAGAAATGCTGTCGCAGCTGGCCGAAGCAATGTGGCAGGCCTTTGTCGTGTTTCTGCGCGTCTCCGCTCTTGTCTCGCTGCTTCCAGCTTTCGGTGAACGTAGTATTCCGACACGGGTAAAGCTTGGTGCTTCCGTTGCTTTCACGCTGATCATACTGCCCGCTGCGCCTCCCGTCAGAATTGACCCCAGCCTTTGGGCGACCGTGCGGCTGGTCGGCACCGAAGTTCTGATCGGGCTTGTCCTTGGGATAGGCTTGCGCCTTTTCGTTCTCGCACTGCAAACCGCAGGGTCTATTGCGGCTCAGTCCACGTCATTGTCGCAACTGCTGGGTGGCGCGGCGGCCGATCCGGTCCCCGCCATGGGATACCTGCTAACCCTGGCAGGGCTGACACTCGCGGTAATCATGGACCTGCACGTCCGGGCCGCACAGTTCCTGATCCAGAGTTATGCCCTGTTTCCAATAGGTTTGGCACCCGAAGCCTCGGATGTGTCGCGCTGGGGATTGCATCAGGTCGCCAACAGCTTCGGGCTGGCTTTTGCACTGGCAACGCCGTTCGTCATCGCCTCATTGATCTACAATCTGGCACTTGGGGTCATCAACCGGGCAATGCCACAGTTGATGGTGGCCTTCGTCGGTGCTCCGGCGATTACCTTTGCTGGGCTGTTTCTGCTGTTCGCAGGCACACCGCTGATCCTTTCCGTGTGGGCTGACGCGCTGGCCGCTTTCTTCACCAACCCGATAGGAGCGCAAAGATGAGCGCAGGTGATGACGAAAGCGACAAGTCATACGAACCGACACCGCAAAAACTGCTGAAAGCGCGCGAGAAAGGTGAGGTTCCAAAATCCAACGACTTGTCGGTTGTGGCGGCATATACCGGGCTTCTGATCGCCCTGCTTACAGTCGGTCAATACACCGTCGAGCATATGGGCACCGTGTTCATGGTCCTGATCGATCAGTCCGACGCATTTGCACGGCTTCTGACGGATGGGCCATCGCATGCTCCGGTTGCGGGGGTTTTGAAAAGTGCCCTGCTGCCTGTTGCTTTGCTGTTCTGCCTTCCTGCCGCGGCTGTTCTGCTGAACTTGATCGCCCAGCGCGCGCTGATCTTTGCCCCAAGCAAACTGAAACCAAAACTTTCGCGTATCTCGCCGATTTCGAACGCAAAGAACAAGTTCGGGCGGGGCGGGTTGTTCGAGTTTGCCAAAAGCACCACCAAACTGTTGATCTACGGCACCTGCCTTGCGCTGTTTCTGAAGGCCAATCTAACCGAGATTCTGTCTGCCAGCGCGGCGCCGGCAAAATCATCCATTCTGCTGATGATGAACCTGCTGTTTCGCTTTCTGTTCATCGTGATCGCAATCGCACTGGCCATCGGGGTTGTCGATTTCCTTTGGCAATATGCCGAGCACATGCGCAAGAACCGTATGTCGCGCAAGGAGATCATGGATGAAACCAAGGATGCCGAGGGCGACCCCCATGTCAAACAACACCGGCGCCAGCGTGCACAGGAAATCGCAACCAACCAAATGTTGGCAGATGTTCCCGGCGCGGATGTCGTGATCGTAAACCCCACCCATTATGCCGTGGCGCTGAAATGGACACGGGTTGCGGGCAGCGCCCCGGTTTGTGTTGCCAAGGGGGTGGACGAAATCGCCGCCACCATCCGATCCGCCGCAGGAGAAGCAGGCGTTCCGATCCATTCGGACCCTCCCACAGCGCGCGCACTTCACGCGACCGTGGACATAGGTCAGGAGATCGCCGAAGAGCACTATCGTCCTGTTGCCGCCGCGATCCGGTTTGCCGAAGCGATGCGAAAACGCGCGAAGGAGCAAGTACTATGACTCGCACGCAATTACCCGATCTGGAAAAAGTGACCGACGCAGCGTTTCAGAAGCAATTTCAAGCGCTGCGACCGATCCTGGAGGCCGAGGCACGGATCAGGCAGCAACTTGCCAGATTGGACAGTCAACTCCATCAGGCGCGCCAAGACAGCACCAAGGTCGAAGGCTATCAGGTTTCAGGAACCGACGTTCTCTGGAATAGTTGGGAGTCCGCGACGCGGAGACAATTGAACCTGCAACTGGCACGAACCCTCGCGCAGAAACTGGCCGGAATGGAAGCTTTACGTGCTGCTTTTGGGCGAAAACAAGCCGTGGAAACACTGCGGAAGAACGTTCAGCAGGCAAACCGAAAAGCAAAAACCAAAAAGCACTTCGGGCCATAGCTTGACCGGTCCGAAGTTTCGGGCTGACCAGTGTCAGCTGTCTTGTCGGTTTACACTCAGGATCAGCACTTTGGACACGTCGTCGCCAAATTCTTTGCGCGCCACTTCCAGCAAGGATTTCCGCAATACATCCAGGTTCCCGGATTCTGTAAAAGCCCCGTCAAAACCACCCGTGTTTGCTTGGTCAAAAAGAACCTGAAGAAAGCCATCCCTGAGTTTAGGCTCGATTGCATAATAGGTTTCTGTAATTGCCGGGTTCGCCTCAAGGCTCAGCGACAGCGTTACCATGGCTTCGATCTGGTCGTCTTTCACAACGGGGACGACGAATTGCTTGGTCATTTTCAGATATTCAAAGCTTTTCGCCTCGCCCTTTTCCTTTGATTTTCCTGTTTTCTTGCCGGTCGCCTTGTCCTCTTTGACTGCTTTTTCTTCGGCAACCGCGGTTTCAGGTTTTTTCGCAGGTGCAAAAGCCAGCCCCGCGCCAATACCCGCGCCGAGTCCAACAATCAGAAAAATCACGGGGATCAATTTCGCAACCACGGTCTCACCTCAGAACGGCAAAAGGGAATCAAGAACTTGCTGACCATAGCGGGGTTGCTGGACATCCGTTATCTGCCCTCTGCCGCCATATGACACGCGCGCTGACGCGATTTTGTCATAGGTTATTTCGTTTTGCCGCGAGATGTCCTGCGGGCGGACATATCCCGTGACAAGAAGTTCTCGCAGCTCGAAGTTGACCCGCAACTCCTGGGATCCCGATATTGAAAGAATTCCGTTCGGCAACACATCCAGCACCGTTGCGGCAACACGCAGAGTCAGTTTTTCGTTTCTCCTGACGGATCCGCGGCCAGAGCTTGAGGAATCCGCCTCAATCGAAACGGCTTCATCCAAGGACGCGCCCTGGGGCAGGTTCTTTTGCACACGCTGAGGCAGGCCAAAGAGGCTGGGGACTTCAAGGTTCTCGGACCCAGATCTGGATCGTCTGGTGTTGTTCGAAATTTCGGCCTTCTCGTCCAACTCGATGACAACGGTCAGGATGTCGCCTTTCTTGATCGCGCGCTGGTCGCCCAAAAGCGAATGCTGCCCGCCGCTCCACAAAGAGGACCGGTCGACGTTTCGCTGGGGTTGGGTGTGCAATGGCAAACCCGGCCACAACATTGCAACCTGTTCCGGGGAATCCTCGTTGGGTGTGAAACTTGGCGGTTTGCCCAAATGATCCATTCGACCACATGCGGACAAGACAAAAGCCGTCAGGACAAGGGTTTTTGGCAATCCGTGCATCACTGTACCTCGATTTGACCGTCCGGACGGATTCGGCCTGTTACGGTTGTTCGGGATGAAAGGTTCATGACCCGAATGCGATCCCCCGCCGCACCGCGCCCCAAGGCCCGGCCCTCTGTGGTGATCGACAAGGGTTGGCTGCTGAACACCAGCACGACCAGATCGTTTCGATCCACGATGGCAGGTGGCCCGACATCAGAGCCGCGAATTGGCCGACCGGGGTAGAGCGCCACCCGGGCCTCTTGTCCGATCAGAAGGTCAGGGTCGGAAATTGCATCCGCAACATCTGTTGGCTTCAACTCGAGATCGGCCGCAGAAATGACTTCCTTGGCCCGGATCGTGCGTGTCGGCACCACGATGTCAGCCTGGGCGGCAATTGGCGCCAGCAGCACCAGAGAAAGAACCAGATATCGCATCACCGTACCTGCGTTGTCGCGCTCATCATCTGGTCCACCGCGGTGATGACTTTGGCATTCATCTCATAGCCGCGTTGCGCTTCGATCAGCTCGGTAACTTCGCGAACGGCGTCAACCGAGCTGTCTTCCAGATATCCCTGCCGCAAAGTTCCCAGACCGTCTTCGCCCGGCGCACCCAGAACCGGAGCACCGGACGCTTCGGTTTCCTTGAACAGATTGCTTCCGACGGCTTCCAGCCCTTTGGCGTTCGAAAAACTGGCCAGCGTAAACTCGCCAAGCAACTGACCTTCGGGGGAATCGTCAAAATATGCATAGACCTCGCCCGACGCGTTGATCGAAACAGAACGCGCATCGTCGGGGATGGTGATTTCAGGCGAAACCGCAAACCCGTCAGAGGTAACGATCAGTCCTTCCGCCGACCGCTTCAAGCTGCCGTCGCGCGTATAAGCGGCCTGACCGCTGGGCAAGGTCACCTCCAGATATCCGCGACCTTCGATTGCAACATCCAGATCGCTCCCGGTGGCCGACAAGGCGCCTTGTTCCAATTGCACTGTCACCGCTGCCGGTCGCACACCCAGACCCAGTTGAATACCCGTGGGCAGAACCGTTCCGTCCGACGCATTCACGGTGCCGGCCCGCGCCATCTGTTGATAATGCAGGTCGGCGAACTCGGCCCGTCGCGCGTTGTAGCCGGTGGTATTCATATTCGCGAGGTTGTTCGAGATCGTCTCGACCCGCATCTGTTGTGCTGTCATCCCGGTGGCGGCAATTTTAAGGGCCCGCATGTCCAACTCTCCTCATCCAAATCAGCGCATCAGCGCCTTGAGTGCTCCACGCACGCGCTCATCTTCACTCTCAAGAAAGCTTTGCCCCAGCTCATAGGCGCGCTGGATTTCCACCAAACGGGTCACTTGCTGAATCGCATTCACGTTTGACCCTTCGAGAAAGCGATGCAAAACCACCGGCTCGTCGACCGGCTCAATTGCACCGTCGGTGCGGAAACGAGTGTTTCCTTCGCGTACAAGTTCATTCGTATCGGCGACGTTGAAAACGCCCAGCTGACCCAGAAGCTGACCATCGACACTCAGCGTTCCGTCGCTGCCGACATCGATTGACGCCGCGTCAGGCGGGATGAACACAGGCGCGCCATTGGCATCGAGCACGCGCGCGCCATCCATTGAAACCAGATCGCCATCGGCATTGGGAGAAAAGCTGCCAGCCCGCGTCAGCCGGTTGCCATCCTGGGTTTCGACCATGAAGAAACCGTCGCCTTCGATGGCAAAATCAAATTGCCCGCCGGTTTGCGTCAGCACGCCTTGTTGCATTAACGTATTTCGCGCCTCGGCCCGGCTCATGGAGAGGGAGGGGCTGTTCGGCATATCTCGAATGTATTCCGAGAACACCAGCCCCTGCTGGCGATAGCCGGTCGTGTTGGCATTTGCGATGTTATTCGCCACCAGGCGCATTTCATTCATCAGCCCGGACTGGCGGGACAGGGTGACATAGGCGGTGTCCATCAGCGACCTCCTGCGATCAATGGAACAAGCGTACCGGTGAAAAACGTAACAAGGGTCTGAGTCATGAACCCCATCGAGATCCAGAACACGACGACGATGGCGATCAGTTTGGGAACAAAGGTCAGCGTCATTTCCTGTATCGACGTCAGAGCCTGAAACAGACCAACGACCAGGCCTGACACCAGAGCAACTGCCAGAATCGGGACCGATGTGATGACGGCGATCCAAAGAGCCTGACGCACGATGTCATAGAAAAGACCTTCGCTCAGCATCGTATCAGACCGGCATCCGAAGGATTTCCTGATAGGCCTCGACCACCTTGTTGCGAACGATCACAGCTGTCTCAACGGCCAGTTCGGTCTGTGCCAGCGCCTGCACCAGCGCGTGCGGGTCGGCTTGCCCGACCATCGCGGTCTGCGACATCTGCTCGCTGTGTTTCAACGTGGATGCAAAGTCCTGAAAACTTGCCTTCAGCCCCTGCACCATGCCCGGGTGATCGGGGTCGGCCTGGGTTGCAGGACGGGCGCCGGCATAATTCTGCGCGGCGTTCAATGATCGGATGTCCATTCTGGCTGTCCTTTATTTTCTGAGCAGTTCCATCAATGACGACGACATTTGCCGTGTTTGATCGAACATCTTGAGGTTGGCTTCGTAGCTCCGTTGCGCCTCGCGCGCGTCGGCTATTTCGATCATCAGATCGACATTCGATCCCAGATAGTGACCACTGGCATCTGCCATCGGGTGGCCGGGGTCGAAAATTCGTGTCAGGTCGCGTCGATCAAGCTTTACGCGGCCGGCTTGCACCACGTTCTGACCATCTTTTTCTATGGTCTCAAACGGCACCGTCTTGCGCTGATACCCGGGCGTATCCGCATTCGATATGTTTTCGGACACGTGGCGCAGACGGGCTGCCTGCGCACGCAGGGCGCTGGCGGATGCCGCAAGTGAGTGGGAAAAATCGCTCATCCTCGGCCCCCTTATCCACGTCCCAGACTGGTGCGAAGGATGTTGATCGAGGATTTGTAGATCGCCAACGCGCGGTCGTGCTGTCGTTTGACCTCGACCGATTTCAGCATCTCTTCTTCAAGCGATACACCGTTGCCATTTGGATCACCCGACGGAACGGCCTGATGCTCTGCCCATGGCTGCGCACCTGTACCGCCGTGCAGATGACCCCGCCGCGTAGCCACCATGGTCACTTCGCGTCCCGAGGTTTCAAGTGCTGTATGGAAGGGTTCGATATCGCGCGGCTGGTAGCCTGGCGTATCCGAATTGGCCATGTTGCGCGCAATCACCGCCTGCCGTTGCCCGGCATGGGTTGCCATTGCGTACGCAGTCTTAAGGACGTTCAAGTCATAGAACATCGGGGCTTCTCCCTCGATCAATTTCAATCAAGGCTTAACCCCGATTCCTTTAAAAACCGTTTTCAGAACCCAATTGGAGAACCCAAGATGTCTGATCTCGACCCGATGCTTCTGAAACATGAATTTGATCGGATGACTTCGATCCGCCACGTGGGCCTGGTCAGCGGCGTCGCACAAGGGTTGATCGAGATCAGTGGCCTCAACGAACATGCCCGAATCGGAGACTTGCTTACATTGCGGCGGCGCGCGGGGCCCGATCTGGCCGGTGAAGTGCTGCATGTCGGTGCAGACCATGTTCACATGATTCCGGGTTCCGCCCCGGACGGTGTCAGCCTGGGGGACCGTGTGTACCTTGATCCCTCGCCGGGGTTCGCGCCTGCATTGCACTGGCTTGGGCGCGTCATAGATCCGTTTGGCAAACCGCTGGACGGAAAACCCCTGCTGAACGGGCCACAGGATCGCGACATCATGCAAGCCCCCCCGCCTGCGGTGGCGCGCAAGCCATTGGGAAAGCGGATGGCCACCGGACTATCGGTTCTCAACACCATGCTGCCGATTGTACGCGGTCAACGCGTTGGGTTGTTTGCGGGATCGGGTGTGGGGAAATCGACGCTGCTGTCGACGCTGGCGCGCTTCATGCAGGCTGACGTGGTTGTGGTGGCTCTTGTCGGCGAACGCGGGCGTGAAGTGAACGAGTTTGTTGCCCGCGCCATAGGCCCGGAAGCCATGAAGCGCACTATCGTGGTCGCCGCGACGTCCGACCAGTCTGCATTGGCGCGCAGGCGGTGCGCGTGGTCGGCCATGTCGGCGGCCGAGTTCCTGCGGGATCTGGGGCTGAACGTTCTGTTTCTGGCCGATTCGGTAACCCGTTTCGCGGAAGCGCACCGTGAAATCGCCGTTGCCATGGGCGAAGCCCCGTCACTCCGAGGGTATCCGCCCTCTGTCACCCCCCTGATTGCCAACCTGTGTGAACGCGCAGGCCCCGGCACGCAGGAGCAGGGTGATATCACTGCCGTGTTCAGCGTCCTGGTTGCGGGGTCCGACATGGATGAACCCATCGCCGACATTCTGCGCGGTGTGTTGGACGGGCATATCGTGCTCAGCCGCGAGATTGCCGAACGCGGGCGCTTCCCGGCCATCGATCTAAGCAAATCCGTATCCCGCAGCCTTCCAGAGGCCGCGTCCGAGGCCGAGAACCAGATGATCAACGAAACCCGCAAACTTGTCGGCAGCTACGAACAATCCGAAGTCATGATAAAGGCCGGGCTGTATTCAGAAGGATCAGACCCGCTCTTGGATCAGGCCGTGCGCGTTCATGAGGAGTTGGACGCATTTTTCGGCAAACCCGATTCCGAAGGGATTGAAAACAGCTTTAACCGGCTGTCCCTGATTCTGCGCCGTGCTTCGGCCGGCCTGCCGCGTTAGCGAACTCTGAACAGTTTTAAGTGTTAAGGCCACCTTAAGACCTGCGCTGCTATCCCGATAGTCGGGTGATAAAAAGGTGGTGGAGATGGGTGCGCAAACCAATGCGGCGCCAATCATCATCAAGAAGAAGCGTGTATCGGGTGGCGATGGCCATCACGGTGGCGCGTGGAAAGTCGCGTATGCCGACTTTGTGACGGCCATGATGGCCTTCTTCATGTTGATGTGGCTGCTGAACGCAACAACGGAACAGCAACGAAAAGGGTTGGCGGATTATTTCGCGCCAACAATCCCGCTGAGCCCGGAATCCGGCGGCGGAGACGGGGCGTTTGGCGGCGACAGCATGCTGTCTGAAGAAGTGCTGCTGCGGGACGGTCAGGGTGCCACGACCACACACCCGACCGAATCGCATCAGGCCCGCGGCTCGATCGGAGTGAATGCCGAGGGCGGCGGCAAAGGGAACAAGGAAGACTTCACTACGTTGGAGGCGCAACTGCTGGGGCGCACGGGTGAAAGCGAGGTCTCGGACAAGCTGCTCAAGCATATCGTCACACGGGTCACAGATGAAGGATTGGTGGTGGAACTGTTCGACACCGACGATCAGGCATTGTTCGAATCGGGCTCTGACAAACCAACCAGCTTTCTGCGGTCCCTGGCCCTGATCCTCGCCCGAGCCTCGGATCTTGTCGTCAATTCGATCGCTGTCGAAGGGCATGTCAGCGCATCTCCGGTCGTACAGGCGCGCAACACAGCCTGGGAGTTGTCCACGGCAAGGGCTCAAAAATTGCGCCAGTTGCTGCAAGACAAGGGCGTTGCGGCACAAAGGATGGATCGTGTTGCGGGCCATGCCGACAGAGAACTGTTCGCCGAAAATCCCATGGCTGCGCGGAACAACAGGATCGAAGTGATCTTCCTGCGCCAGCCCTAAATGATAGAGCGTATTTTACATGTTAGCGCGCTGTTAAGGGGCAGCGCGTTACCTGTTGCATCAAAGACGGACGCAACAGAAGGGCGCACCCATGACCATTTCCTCTTCGCTCAATGCCGGTGTGGCGGCGCTGAAAGCCAATGCCAACAGGTTGGCGACGATTTCCGACAACATCGCGAACTCTTCGACCTATGGGTATAAACGGGTCGAGACGGATTTTCATTCAATGGTCACGTCGGGCCAGGGTGGCAGCTATTCGGCAGGCGGCGTGCGGACGACAAGCCAGCGCATGATTGATCAACGCGGGCCCCTGGTCACGACCAGCAACTCAACCGATCTGGCAGTTCGCGGGCGCGGCATGTTGCCTGTGCGCCCCAGTTCGCAGATCGGGAATAGCTCGAACGAGATGCTGCTGACAACAACCGGGTCATTCCGCACCAACGACGAGGGGTATTTGGTTACCGAATCCGGTCTTGTTCTTCTGGGGTGGCGGGCGGCACCTGATGGCACTATTCCACCGGTTTCGCGCGACACACCCGCCGCGCTTGAACCCATTCAGCTCAGCGTGAATCAGCTGTCGGGTTCCCCAACCACGGAAATGAAACTGCGTATGAACCTTCCGGCCACGGCGACAGATGCGGGCGCGCCGGGCGACATTCAACCTTTGTCAGTTGAGTATTTCGACAATCTCGGCAAGTCTGAAAGCGTCGATATCCAGTTGGTTCCAACTGTTCCCGCAACCGGCAGCAGCAACGAATGGACCATGGTCTTGCGTGACTCGGCCTCGGGTGGCGCGATCATCGGTGAATACACGCTGACATTCACCGACAACCGAACGGCAGGTGGCACTCTGGCCAGCGTCACAGCTGTTTCAGGCGGTGCTTATGATCCAGCAACGGGCAGTGTCATGGTCAACGTCGCCGGCGGACCGATGGAGGTAAATATTGGCCTGATCGGGGATGCAGATGGTATAACCCAATTGTCCGATACGTTCGCGCCCGTTTCGATCACACGAGATGGTTCTGCCGTTGGCACAATGACCAGCGTCCAGGTTGATGAGAACGGATATGTCTATGCGTTGTACGACACCGGCGTCAGCCGCCGAATGTATCAGATTCCGCTGGCAGATGTCCCCAATCCCAACGGTTTGACCGCGCTGGACAGCCAAACTTACGCGCCTTCCCGTGAAAGCGGTACGTTCTTTCTTTGGAATGCGGGCGAAGGCCCGACCGGGGATCTTGTTTCTTTCGCGCGTGAGGAATCCACCACGGATGTAGCGACCGAGCTGACCTCATTGATTCAGACGCAACGTGCTTACTCTTCCAGCGCCACGGTGATCCAGACGGTGGACGAGATGTTGCAGGAAACGACAAACCTGAAGCGTTAATCCGGCTCTGACCCAAAGAAAGGAGCGGCCTCATGAACATGTCGACAGCACTCAATAACGCACTGGGCGGGCTGACTGCGGCCAGTCGCGGGGCCGCTGTGGTGTCCGGAAACATCGCGAATGCGCTGACCCCCGGCTATGCGCGCCGGTCCCTCGAGCTTGCAACAAGCCCTATATCCGGAAATGGCGTACGCACCGTGGGCGTGATCCGGCATCAGGATCCGGTTTTGACAGCCAACAGACGTTCCTCTGATGCTGAACTCGCCTTTCGGTCGGACGTTTCAGATTTTCACGCTCGGTTCGAACATCTGGTGGGGTCTCTTGATGACGGCCCTTCGCTGTCTACCCGTCTGTCCTCATTGGAAAACGCCTTCATCACGGCGGCCAGTCTGCCTGACTCGATCGAACGGCTGGATCAGGTTGCGCGCTCGGCCCGCGATCTGACCAACGAGCTGAACGCAGCATCAGAAGGCGTACGCCAGGCACGCTCGGATGCTGATCGGAAAATTGGCGCTCAGATCGAAACCCTGAATCAGACTCTGAAAGATATCGAAGACCTGAACGCCAAGATTCCTGCCATTCAAAACTCTGGCGGTGACATCGGTGCCCTGCTGGACCAGCGGCATGTCCTGATCGACCAGGTCAATACCCTGATCCCGGTCAATGTCGTGCCCCGCGCCAATGATCAGGTATCCCTGTACTCGGAGGGCGGGCTGATCCTGCTGGAAGGCACGGCCTCGGAGTTCACTTTTTCCACGACCGGTGAAACAAAGCCTCACATGACCGTGGCAAATGGTCTGTTGTCCGGTCTGGAGATGAACGGCAACCCGGTGCGGACAAGCGCAGGTAACGCTCAAATCCGCGGCGGGGCACTGATGGCGCAGTTCACCATCCGCGACGATTTGGCAGTCGAGGCACAGGTTCAGCTCGACACGGTTGCAAGGGACCTGATTGAACGATTTGAAACGCCCGGTTTGGATTCGACGGCTCTTGCGACAGATCCCGGTCTGTTCACCGACGACGGCAACCGATTCAATCCTGCATCTGTTGTCGGACTTGCATCACGGATCTCACTCAATTCGACGGTCGACCCTGACAATGGCGGGGACAGTTGGAAACTGCGCGCGGGTCTGGGTGCCGCAACACCGGGTGACCCCGGGCAGGCGGCTCAACTGCGCGCGTTCGGGAACATATTGAACGACGCGCGCCCGGTACCCGGCGGGCTGTTCGGCACGGGAAACATGCGCGCTGCCGAGTTGACCGAGGCCCTGTTGTCGAAAGCGGGCGCGCACGCCCATGCCGCGGATCAACGCAAGACTTTTGCAAACAGCTTCCAGCAGCAAATGGCGCAGATCGAGGCCGCGCAGGGCGTGGATACCGATCAGGAACTGCAACGGCTCATGCAGGTCGAACAGACCTATGCCGCGAACGCCCGTGTCATCTCGGTTGTTGACGAGCTTATGGAAACTCTTCTGAGGTTGTGACCATGAACATCACTTCTATCGGCGATTTGGCGCGAGGAATGACCTTGCGAACCCGCGCAACAGATATCAAAACCCAGATCGAAACCCTCTCTTATGAAATGTCCACCGGGCGGGTACAGGACGTCTCGGGTCGGCTTGGCGGGGATTATTCGCAAATTCTGGATCTCGACCGCAGCCTCGCCAGACTCGACGCCTTTGGCATCGCAACGTCCGAAGCCGCCCTGTTCACCGACACCATGCAACTGAGCCTGAAAACCTTCGGAGATTCGGTCGGAGACATGACCGCGTCTTTGCTGGCCTACGGAACCGCCAATCAGCCCGTCAATCATGAACAAGCGTCCCAACAGGCGAAAAACGAGCTGGACACGATGATCTCGGCACTGAACACACGCGTGGGAGGGCGCAGCCTGTTTTCCGGCACCGCCACCGATGTGTCGCCTCTGCAATCTTCGAACGATCTTTTGACGGCGCTGAAGTCGCAGTTGACGGGGCTTGCGACGGTCGCTGATATCAGGCTGGCGGCAGAAAACTGGTTCAATGACCCGGCCGGTTTCGACGCCGTGATTTATCAGGGGTCAAGCAGCACACTGTCTCCGATGCAGATTTCGGAAAACGAAAGCGTCACGCTGCCGATCACGGCAACGGATCCGGCGTTCAAGGCCGCACTCAGGGATGTCGCCGTTGCGGCGCTGGCCACCGACAGCGCATTGGCACTTTCGCCCGATCAGCGCACCGCATTGTTCACGCAGTTAGGGGTCGATCTGGCCAACGCACAGGATGCCACCGTAAAACTCCGGGCAAAAGTCGGAGCGGCCGAAGCCCGCATCGAAGAGGCTGCAACACGCAATTCCTCGGCCCGGACCAGCTTGGAATTCAGCCGGAACGAACTGATCGCGGCCGATCCTTATGAGACGGCAGCAAAACTGCAAACGGTGCAATTTCAATTGGAAAGCCTGTATTCCGTAACCGTTCGCAATGCGAACCTTTCACTGGTGAACTTTCTGAGATGAGGGCGCTGATACTTCTCCTGCTTCTCCTTCCCGGCATGGCTTGGGCAGGGACAATCCGTCTCAAGGACCTCGTGGATTTTGACGGTGTACGGGGCAACGATCTGGTGGGTTATGGCCTGGTGGTCGGCTTGAACGGAACCGGTGATGGATTACGCAACGCGCCCTTCACCGAAGAAATCATGTCCAACATCCTCGAACGTCTTGGCGTCAACGTCACCGGTGAGGATTTCCGGCCCAAAAACGTGGCAGCGGTATTGGTCACGGCCAGCCTTCCGCCTTTTGCACGGGTGGGTGGTCAAATCGATGTAACGGTTTCAGCCATAGGCGATTCCAGCAGCCTCTTGGGGGGCACTCTGATCATGACCCCGCTGAACGCGGCCGACGGCCAAATCTATGCGGTCGCTCAGGGCACAATCCTTGCGGGCGGCGTTTCGGCTGAAGGAGAGGCAGCTTCAGTCGTGCGCGGGGTGCCAACTTCGGGCGTGATCCCATCCGGCGCGAGGGTCGAGCGTGAAATTGACTTCGACTTGTCAACTCTCACTCAGATGCGCCTCGCACTCAGAGAGCCAGACTTCACCACAGCCGCGCGCATCGAAACCGCGATAAACACCGAGTTCAACAGAGCCGTGGCGATTATGCGGGATTCCGGCACGGTTGAGCTCAACGTCGCGGCGACTCAGGCGGTTTCGACAGCCCATGCCATTGGGCGCATTGAAAACATTCTGGTTGAACCGGAATCGAAAGCGCGCGTTGTTGTCGATCAGCGCTCTGGCACCATTGTCATGGGGCAAGAGGTCCGAATTTCGCGTGTTGCGGTGTCTCAAGGCAACCTGACTCTGACGGTTCAGGAAGCACCGATTGCAGTGCAGCCCAACCCGTTCGCCAGAGGTGAAACAGTGGTCGTGCCACGGACAATCGCAGGGATCGAAGAAGAAGAGGGAACCGGCCTCGCCGAAATCCCCGAGGCCACCACGTTGTCCGAGGTTGTCGCAGGCCTGAACGCGCTTGGGGTCTCGCCTCAGGACATGATCGACATTCTGAAAACGATCAAGGCAGCAGGCGCGCTGCATGCGGAATTCATCGTCAGGTGAAGGGCACAGCCAGCCGGATGGGCGTGCTGCTGCCACGCCCGCCTCAGCTGCGGTCTATTTCGATTTCCAGCTGTCCAGCCAGCGGCGAAACCTGTTGCGCCGCTCTTCAATGGCATCACCGGCCGCATACAGGCCGTCTTCAACGTTTTCGATCATCGGATCGATCCGGGATTGCCGGAACCTGCGCCAACGCACCCATACCGCCCAAACGAACGCCGCAAAGATCGTCAGGAAGATGATATTGAACCATGGAATGATCCGCACATCCGGGCCATCCACATGCTTGATGAAAATGGCGTTGGGAAAGATCGACATGAATTCATTGCGCCACCCGTAATGGGTCACGACCACCCATTTCGGGTTCTCCTTGGTCGATTTCGCATCATTGGCCTCGGTATACAGGTTCGCCGTGTCGAACTTGAAATACGGCGGCCATCCCCAGCCGGTATCCTCATTTCGGTACACGATGGGTTTTCCATTGGCCCGCACCGCCTGAATGAACTGCACATCCCGGTTGGACAGGCTGGTGGATTGATCTTCCGGCTCTGACCAGAAGATCCGGGTCCAGTCGTTCAGATCCTGCCGTTCTTCATAGGTGTTGACGATGCGCACAATGTCATGCTGGGGCAGAGAATATTGCAGGATCACGGCAATCGTGCCCCAGAAAATGATAATGAACGCCCATTTCACATAGGCCATGCCTAAACCCTCACATGTAATTCACGATGTAGATCAGCGCGCCAATCGCCACCCACGGCACGATATAGACACCTAGGATCAGTTTACGCCGAAACGAGTTGTCATACACATGCAATCCGCGTTCGACAAAGGCTTCTTTGTTGCCCGTCTTGCCCTTTTCGTCCCACCAGTTCTCCAATTTGCGCCGACGTATGCCGCGCGAATAGAAAGACAGCCCGACATAGGCAATCGTCTGGATCACCAGCAAGATCAGCAAAAGGCGCAATAATCCAATCATTTCAACCTTTCCTCACCGAACCCCACGGACCGACCCGGGCAATTATGTCATCGCTGACGCGATCGTCGCCGCTCATATCCAGCTCATGTCCGAACAGGGCGGCGCGGGCGCCTTGTTTGTCCACCTGATATTCGCGCGCAAGGAAGTCGGCCACATAGGCCTTCTTGCTCTCGGGCCAGCCCGAATATGTTCGGTAGAACAATTCTTTGTGGCAGATGAACATCTGGCGCGGGTCCAGCGGGGCCAATTCGGAAAGCAGCATGTTCACCAGATCGCGGTTCGGCGTATCGGCGGCGCGTAGCGTGTAGAAATAGGCCGGATGGTCCGAAGTGATGCGCGGCCACGGACCCCCATCACTTGCCCAGCGCAGCAGTTGCGCAAGCCCGTGATAGGCCTGCGGCAGGCGATCCGCGTGGTTCCGTGCCAACCGCCGCATGTCGCTGCGATCCAGCCCGGTCAGGTCAACATCCGCATCCGCCGCCGCATCGACGGTCAGGAAATCCATCTTCTGTTGCAGGATCGCGGCCGCATCCACGCCGCGCGCCTTGACGATGGGCTCAACCAGATCGTTGTAGTCCAGAAATTTGGCAATCTGGTTCCGCTGCGACGGATCAAACGTGTATTTGATCGGCAGGTCGTCAGGCTTTTCACCCATGCAAATCGCTGCCGGGTGATCAACGTCGGGAAAAAGATAAAGCCCACCGAAATGTGCCGTCCAGAAGTTTCGCTGCTCAAAATCCGTATGACGCAGGCGCACCGGGTTTCGGGTGACGTCACCGGTTTCCCTGGCGGTTTCGATCATCTTGGCGATCAGCACATCATCGAACCAGGCGTCCTCTTTGGTTTTGAACCGTTCGACCATGCCTGCCAGTTGCTGTGCCTTGCGCAGGGTGCCGCCTGTTGTGTCGGCCTCAATCTCGATCTTGCGCAGGTTCAGCAGGTCGCGCGGTGTGGTGAGTTTGAAGACCGAGTTCACCAACTCTCCGGCCACCGCATCGGTGGCGGTCAGGGCGAACAGCTGCGCCTCGTTCATCTCGATGAAGTCTCGCAGAATATCGCGCGAGGTCGAGAATTTGACGTTCAGCAAAGGCGCGCGTTTTTGTTCGGTCGTCAGCAGGATGAACTGCCGGTTGACCCCGTTGGGGTTGAGGTAGAGCGGGTCGTCCAGCTCAATCCCCACCTCCGGCGAATAGCCCGAGATATCGACATGAAAATCCGTCAGCGCCGTGGTCTTGCCCGCCAGATGCTGCAACGCGCGGTTATACCGTTCGACCAGAGCCGGGCTGGAGATGTGGACGAGATTGCCGAACATCAGGCCTTTTTCGATGAGGCGGATCATAACAATTGCCTTCCCGCGCAACGGTAGCGATGCGCCCGGCCTGAGGGTGGGTGCTGAACGCGCCCGCCCTGGGGGGCGGGTCGGGCGCGTCGCGGCTGCGCCGCGATATCACTCTCAAAAAGAAACCTGTACTCCATGAATTCGAAACTCATGCTCTCAGTCCTTTTGCAAATGCAAAAATGATCGCGAAACCAAGGGGTATTGCAATCAACCAGAACTGTAGCTGAAAATAGACCATAACATCTGCGGGATTTGCGTTACCAACGTCCACGGCAAATCGGTCGACAAAAAAATCCATCAAAGTGTAGCTGGCAAGAATTGTAAGAACAGTGCAAGCCGCGCCATATGCTAAGAATAGAAGCAACCATTCCTTTCCGCTTTCTTTAGCCGCGCGAGACGTTCGATAGGCTCGGAACCCTATTGGAACAGCAACCACAGTGCTCAGCAGTAGAGGCAGACCTATGGCGATCAAATAATTCACCCCTTCCCCTCCAGATACCGCCGCTTGGCCTCTTCCATCCGGCCCATCTCGCGCACCGCGTTCTCGATGGCGACCTCGTCGCTCTTGTCGGCATAGCGGAACTCGCTGTCGGCGTAGCGGTTGATTTCCTGCATCACCATCTCAACCGTGATCGGCTGGCGCAGGTCCTCGATCATCGCTTTCTTGGTGTCGTAGTCGCGGAACAGGAACAGGTCGGGGTTTTCCATCCACTCGTCGGGCAGTTCGAAATCCATCGCGCGGACTTTGACCGCGTCGGTGATGTTCTTGATCGCGCGGCCGGTAAAGCGCTCATCCGCCTGCTGGATCGCCTTGAGGTAGGTGCCCAGCTTGGCGATGGTGTCCATCTGGCCGATCTCAGCCGAAACCCGGTCATAGACCTGAAGCAGAGCGTCCTCATGCGGGCGGGAGTGGCTTTCGAAACTGGCGGCGACAGCCTTTTTGATTTCCTGCGCGGCATAGGCCTCGTGCTCACCCAGCGGGATGTCATGGTTGCGGCCCATCAGCAGGTGTAGGATGTCGATGTAATCCTCGCGCGTCTGTGGCCCGTCCACCAGAAACCGCGCACCCGCCCGTTGACGCAGGGCGTCGTCCACATTCTCGGGGTAGTTCGAGAACATGCCAAAGGTGCAGTTGCCGCGCACGACGGTGTTGGCGCCCGCAAAGCTCTCCATCAGCACGGCGGTGATTTCCAGTTGACCGGCTGACGACTGCCGGTCGCCGCGTTTGCCCGCCAGCTGGTCGATATCGTCGATGGTGCCGAACCCGATAACCGAAGGGTCGATGATCGTGTTGATAAACGCCTTGGCGTTTTGACCGGACTTGCCCTGATAGCTGTCGATATTGTCGGTGCTCAGGTTCTGATAGCGGAACGGATAGCCCGCGTTCTGGCAATAGTCGTTGATCAGCCCGGCCATCATCTGGATCAGGGTGGTCTTACCGGTGCCCGGTTTGCCGTCGCCCATGAAGGTAAAGATGAACCCGCCAAGCTCGGCAAACGGGTTCAGGCGGCGGTCGAAATCATAGGCCATCACCATCTTGGCCAGCTTCATGGCCTGATATTTGGCGATATGGTTGCCGACCACCTCGTTCGGCTTCTTGAACGTCATGGTCAGGGTGGTGGATTTGGCTTTTGAGGCCGGCTCAAACCCCCGGATCGTCAGATCGTCTGCCTCGATATGCCAGGCGGCGTTCTGGAACGGGGCCAGATGGCCTGCCGACCCTGCACGCAGGGCGGCTTTCTCCATCAGTTGTTCGGCATAGGCGCTGGTGGCCGCGATCAGACGGGCGTCGTCGGGGGCGTGTTTGGCCAGCACCTGATCCAGCTCCCACAGCGCGCCATGCAGGGCAAGCTGGCCATTGTCGGTCAGAACCTCTTCGATCTCACCGAGATCAACCGTGATTTCGCCAAGATGCGAAGACATCAGATAGGCAAGCGCGTTGCCGAACGTATGTAGCGTGATCAAAGCTTCAGCGGTCAGCAATTCCGAGAATTCGGTCTTGCGGGCGGCGGGCAGATCCCCGGCCAGATTCGCCCGCTTCAGATCGGCCAGCGGGGTTTGTTCGGCAAAAGCTTCAGCCACGGCCAGCGCAATGGCAATGGCCCGACGAATGGCCTGCTGCGTTGTGGCCTGAGGTGGCGAGACCAATGCATCGCCATCATCCGACGCCTCGATCCGTTCGACCAGATGTACCCCATCCGCGCGCACCGTACGCCGCGTCACCAACCCCGGGGTCGTCGACCGAAACCGCCGTGCCGTTGACACACCCGGAGAGCGTTCGACGGCGGCCTCAACGGGTTTGGCGATCCGCGGCGCGTGTTCGAACCCGTTCAGCAAGGCGGTTGCTGCGGGATAATGCTGGCGAATGTCGTCTTCGCGCAATTCCATCTGATCTGACGTCAAACTCATCTCAAAAACCGCCCTTGCTTCATCTTTTCAAAAATACTCCCGCCGGAGGCGAAAAATTCAATATCTCAACACCTGCCCGGTCTTGCTGACGACGAACTTGCGCACATCGGCAAAACCCGGCGGGTTGCGCTCGGCCAGCACCTGAAACGGACGCTGGGGCAGGATGATCGAGCGCTGAGTGCGTGTGGCCCCGGTCTCGGCCCCTTGCCCGCCGAACGGGTCCAGCGCAAAAATCTCGCGCTCAACGGTCGAGAACCACCCGGAGCGCTCTTCGATCACCTCTTCGCTTTCCAGTTCTTCGGTGGTCCAGGCCAGTGCCCAATCCTGACCTTGCGGAGATTGCGCGTCCTCCAGCACCTGCCGCAGGGGGCCGGATTGCTCGGTATAGGCCGAGGAATACATCGGACCCACATGGATGCGGCGCAGGTGTTTGGGATGCAGGTCGTCGAAATCCTGATCGAAGCCTTTGGCAATCGTCACCAGTTTCAACCCACCCAGCGCTTGCGCCATCAGATGCGCCTGAACCTCGGGCCAGCGGCGCTGATCCTTGGGCAGGGCAGTTTTGCCGCTGTCCTCAAGCTGCATCAGATAGATGACGGGCAGGTTGATCTGGCTGTCATAGACCGCCCAGTGGATCATGAATTTGCGTCGGTCCCCCTCATTTCCGATCCAGTGGCACTCGGGATCATTACGGGCCCAGAACAGCTGACCTTTTAACAGTTCTTCGTAATAGAGCCTTTGGGAGAGAGCGAATTGCAGCTTGGTGGGGATTTCCTGATCGCCAATGATCGTTCGCACCATGTCGGTTTTCAGGTCGTCTTCCAAGGGCATGTTTGCCAGATGCACCTGCGCCTGCTGCGCGTCATTGGCCATGGTCAGCAACTCGGCCGCCACCGGAAAGCCGCTATCGCGCTTGTCCATGGCGAGACTGCCAAAGAACCGCCCCGTATCGCGCCCGACCAACAGATACTTCATGGAGAGCGCGCGGAAGGTGTAGAGCAACCCCGAGAGGTAGCGCGACACGATCCGCACTTCTTGCTTGCTGATCGCGCCCTCGGCCTCCATCGTCGCAGCCACGCGCAGGAGGTGGACGGTGATCACCTCAAATTTCCGGAAATACCGGCGCGAGGCGAAGGTGTCGGTCAGGCCAACATGGTCTTGGATGGGATCAGTGTCCAACAGCTTTGTCCCATAGCCTGCGAAGGTCGGCAGACGCAATCTGTCGATGGGTGCGCGCCATTTCAAGAAGGTCGCTCGGAGAAAAACGGTGCAAGTACTGACCGAAAAACCCACATCGCCGAAATAATCCTACAAATGTCGGCCCAATAAACCTGATCATTTGCCATACGAGGAATGTTATCGACAATGGAGCAAACAATAATGCAGTGATCCCAAGCGCGCCTTCGCCGTTACCCGTAAGGAAATACACAAGCGTTGCGCAAAGTCCGAACAACGCCAACAAAGGAGCTGAGAAAAGAAAGTACCAGCCCATCGTATACATCATTACAAACAGTAGACCGACGTTGCCAGCTAACCAGCGATAGAGCGTCCAACTGGTTTGTTCAGATCGGCTCAAGCTCACTTCGTCCAAGCTCAACCCCCATACAAATTCTTGTCATGCTTCTCGACAATCGAGGCAAAACGGCGGGCAAAGCGTTCATCCGCCTTGGCTTTTTTCTCCAGCACGTCGCGGGCAAAGACCATGTGGTCCTCATGCGCCTCAAGCATGTCGGCCATCTTCTGGTTGGTCGCGGTGCCGATGGCGGCCATCGCCGTCTGCGCCTCTTGATCCGTATGCACACCGATCTCGTTGATGCGGTGGGCCACGTCCTGCTGCTGCGCGGTTTTCAGCGATTTGGTCAGGGCGTCATACAGCACCACGCGCTGCTGCGTGTCTGTCTGTAGCTTGTTGATCAGAACCATCTGCGTCGCCGCCTGGTTTTGCAGTGAATCGACCCAAGTCTTGCCCTTTTCAATATAGCGCTCCAGCGTTTGGCTTTTGGCCAGTTTGACCTGCTCGTCCTGAACCTTGGCGTTGTATTGCTTGTTCAGCTCGGCCAGTTCGGTTTCCAGCTGGGTCCGCGCGGCGGCGTCCTGTTCGACGCTGATCTTGTTCTCCAGCGTGATGATCGTCGGGTCCATGCCCTGAATTTCGGCGCGCAGCGCCTCCAACTCGGCCACGGTCGCCTCACGGTCGTCCAGCGTGACGGTCAGGTTGTCCTCGACCTTGACGCGCTGTTCTTCCAGCACGGCCAGTTGCCCTTGCAGCAGCTTCACGATCACGTCGGATTTGGCGATCAGGTCTTGCAGCTTGTCATCGATATTGGCGGTGCGCATCCGCTCCTGCCGCATCGACTCGGATTTACCTTTCGAGAAGATGCCGACAAACGACTCCCACCCGGTTTTCGAACGCATCTCGTCAAAATCTTTGGAAAAGGCGCTGGTGACGTCGTCCAGCCCCATGATCAGCTCGGCGATATTGGCATTCATCACCTCGGTATGGGCGTGCACATCTTCGAGCGTGGCGTTTTCGATGTCGATATCCGCCTCGGCGGTGCCGATCTTGGCGCGGGCCGCTTCAATGCGCGAAGTCAGCCCTTCGATCTGAGACTGGCTTTCGCGCACTTTGGCTTGAGTCTCTTCTATCAACGCTTCGAATTGCTGGTTCGACATCTCTGCTGTCCTCTTTTTCTTTAATTACCCAATAAGATAGGGAATGTTACACCGATTTACATCCCCTGGGCCTCAAAATTCACCCAGACTTTGGCAAACTCCTTCGCAAAAAGAAAGGCGAGACCGGCCAATGAAACGCGCAGATTTCGGGTGACTCGATTAAATTAACTTGTTAAGTAAATTTTTGATCAAATCTGGATTGATTCCACATCCAGAGTGGCCATAGACAATTGAGACATCACCTGATTGGGTGCGCGCAACCCAATTCACGCCGGAGGCTTATCATGCTGGACGCAACGACCGATCTGAAGTCAATTCTGAAGAACCCCGAATTGCTTGTAACCAAAGCCTATATCGGCGGTCAGTGGGTAGACGGTGACAATGGCACGTTCAAAGTCACAAACCCCGCTCGGGGCGATGTGGTCGCCGAGGTGGCAGACGTCAGCCGTGCTCAGGTCGCCGGAGCAATCGCACAGGCTGAAGCCGCGCAGAAAGAATGGGCAAAGCTGACCGGCAAGGAACGTGCAGCCATCCTGCGGCGCTGGTTCGATCTGATGATGGAAAACGCCGAGGACCTGGGCAAGATCCTGACCGCTGAACAGGGCAAGCCCCTGGCAGAGGCCATCGGTGAGATCGGCTATGGCGCGTCTTTCATCGAGTTCTTCGGTGAAGAGGCCAAGCGTGTCTATGGCGAGACCATTCCCGGCCATCAGCGCGACAAGCGGATCATGGTGATGAAACAGCCGATCGGCGTTGCGGCCTCGATCACGCCCTGGAATTTTCCCAATGCCATGATCACCCGCAAGGCAGGCCCGGCTTTGGCCGCCGGCTGCGCCTTTGTGGCGCGTCCGGCCACCGAAACGCCCCTGTCGGCGCTGGTACTTGCGCTGCTGGCGGAACAGGCCGGCGTGCCCGCGGGTGTGTTCAACGTGGTGCCCTCATCCCGGGCCAGTGAGATCGGCAAGGAGTTCTGCGAAAACCCCGGCGTGCGCAAGCTGACCTTTACCGGCTCGACCGAAGTGGGGCGCATCCTGCTGCGGCAGGCGGCAGATCAGGTCATGAAGTGTTCGATGGAGCTGGGCGGCAACGCGCCGTTCATCGTGTTCGACGATGCCGATCTGGATGCCGCCGTCGAAGGCGCGATGCTGTGCAAGTTCCGCAACAACGGTCAGACCTGCGTCTGCGCGAACAGAATCTATGTGCAGGCCGGTGTCTATGACGCGTTCGCGGCCAAACTGAAAGCGGCAGTGGAAGCGCTGAAAATCGGCGACGGTTTGACCGAAGGCACCACCACCGGCCCGCTGATCAATGCCGACGCGGTCGCCAAAGTCGAAGAACATATCAAGGACGTGACCGACAAGGGCGGCGCGGTTCTGACAGGCGGCCTGCCCCATGATCTGGGCGGTACGTTCTTCCAGCCAACCATCGTGACCGGCGTGACTCAGGACATGCTGGTGGCGCAGGACGAAACCTTCGGCCCGCTGGCCCCGCTGTTCAAGTTCGAAGACGAAGACGACGTGATCGCCATGGCCAATGACACGATTTTTGGTCTGGCCTCGTATTTCTATGCCAAGGACCTGAGCCGCGTCTACAAGGTGGCCGAAGCGCTGGAATACGGCATCGTCGGCGTGAACACCGGCATCATCTCGACCGAGCTGGGCCCGTTCGGCGGCGTCAAGCAATCCGGTCTGGGCCGCGAAGGCAGCCATCACGGCATGGAAGACTATCTGGAGATGAAATACGTCTGCATGTCGGTCTGATCCAATACGGTCTCTGTCCCATTGCGGCGGGCAGAGACCCCGCATCCGGAAACGCGATCGCGTCGTTGTAAAAACAAGTGTATAGCGGCGGCCCAGTCGACGGTGACACGGCTAGTCTGCGGATTTGTCGCGGATTTGTTCGATTGCGCGGGCCGCGAACTTTCCCTGCAACGAACCGTCCACCATCGCTTCCAGCGCGGGCAATGCAGACGACGCCGCGCCACCTATTTTCCCCAATGCAATTGCTGCCTCTTTCCGGACAAACACCGACGGGCTTTCAAGAAGCGCGATCAATTCCGGCACCGCTGGCTCTGCCTCGGGACCAAACAGGGCCAGTGATTGGGCTGCCGTCCTCTGATCTTTGGCATCCCCCCGTGACAGATCTGCCCTCAGACTTGCTATGGTTTTTTCCGGAGGCAACGCCGCCAGACGAAGCCCATCGTTCAGCCGGGCGTTCAGATGCTGGTTTTCTCCAACCCAGTGGATGATAAAAAGGTAATTCTGAACAGCGTCCTGTATGACACCGGCATGCTTGCCCTTTTGCCATCGGTCGATGATGGCCCTGCCCGCACGGCGATCTCCATTCAGGGCCAGAACCGAGGCTGCAAATGGCATCAGCTCGGTTGCCTGAGGGTTTCTGTTCAACTCTTTCTCGATCACATCTGCTGCGCCCGTCAGGTCATTCAATGCGTACAGAGCCGCCGCTTCAAACAGCGCGTAGTGGCTGGGATAATTGGGATCCAGCCGGGTCGCGGCCTGCACAAAGGCCAGTCCTTCCTCGGGCTCACCCGCTGCAATCAAGGCCCATCCCATCGTCAGATGCGCCTCGGGGTCACTGGGTTGCAGCGCAATGGCTTTCGCCGCTTCTCGTCTGGCGTCTTCCGTCCCCCGGCCTACCCCTTCGGCACTGTTCCAATCCGGAAGACTGAGACTGACAATAGCCCGGATAACGTGCACCAGGGCGGTGTCCTGCTCTATCACATCCCGGTAATACTTGAAAAACAGGCCAATGTGCATTTGCGCGCCTGACCCTGCGAACCCATTCCAATGATGAAAGATGTGCGGTCGCAAATGCGCCAGGGCAAGCGTCGCCCAGGCACGCCCATAATCCGGGTCCAGTTCCACGGCCTTTTCAAAATGGGGAATTGCCGCAAGGTTGTCCTGTTCGTTGAACTGCGAATACAACTCCCACCCGCGTTGGAAGGCTTCGCGTGCTGCAATGGTCTGGGTTTCCACGCTTTCGATGGCCTGCCGGCTTTGAGGGTCGAGTGGAAGATCCAGCTCCTGAGCAATTGCGAGAACAATGGTTTTCTGCACTTCAAAGATGTCATCAATCGCGCCATCAAACCTGTCCGCCCAGATCAATCGCCCGCTCAATGTGTCGGTCAGGCGAATATTGATCCGGAAATCTTCATCCGCACGTCGCACGCTGCCGTCAACGACGTATCGAACCCCCAGCTCTTCGGCAAAACGTGCGATATCTATGTTTCTGTCGCGGTATGCGAAGGATGAGTTGCCCGCGATGACGAACAAACCGGATATTCGGGACAAGTCCGTGATCAAATCCTCAGAGATACCGTTGATCAGCATGTCCTTGGACGCGCCATCGGTGTAATTCGCAATCGGCAACACTGCGATGGAAGGTAGATCCGGCAAGGGGTAAACCATCTGCGCCTCTGAGGCACGCAATTGGCCGGTCTTCCACGGTTTCGTCAGAAAAAGCCCAACGACCGCCAACATCACCAATAGAGCCGACAGTGGCAGCCAGCGGGATTTCCTCTTCGTGCGGCTTTTTCGCGGGGAAGGCAAAGTTTCCGCTTCCACGCGAAAGGCCTGAACCGGGTCTGCGATGTTCTTGACGTTCTGTGGCCCGATCGGGGCAAAACCATAGGGCACTTTGTTGCGCGCATAATCGACGATGGATTGTGAAACAATGATACCACCGGGATCTGCCAGTGCCTCGAGCCGCGCGGCAACGTTCACGCCGTCGCCAAGGATGTCATCCCCGTTCGAAACCACATCGCCGACATTCAGTCCGATCCGAAGCGTTATGACGCTATCCTGATCGGTTCCCGCATTTCTCTTTGCAAGCTCGGCCTGAATTTCCACGGCGGCATGAACCGCATCGACGGCGCTGCGAAATTCGATCACAAAGCTGTCTCCAGCAGTGTTCGCGATACGTCCTGAATGCCGGGCGATCGCCGGCTCTATGACTTCGCTGCGGATCAGGCGAAGTCTTGCGATGGTACCTTCTTCGTCCAGACCAACCAATCTTGAGTAGCCGGCGATGTCGGCTGCCAGGATAGCTGCTAGTCGACGTTTTGGTCGGCTTTCCATAATACCCAAGACTATCAGGCGGATAATTTGCTGGGAACCAATTTTCGCGCATGCCCAAAACACAACGCCCCGCGTCTGGAGGAACGCGGGGCGTGTGATGCGGCAGCCCGGGAGGAGTGGACTGCCGCGGGATAGTCAGAAGCCTCAGTTCACGGCTTTGGCGTCCACCACATCCTTTTCGATGGCTTTGGCCGAGGTGATCTCGATCCGGCGCGGTTTCAGGGCCTCTGGAACCTCGCGCTTCAGTTCGATGTTCAGCATACCGTTTTCGTGGCTCGCACCGGTGACGCGGACATGATCCGCCAGGGCAAACCGACGCTCGAACGCGCGGGTGGCGATGCCACGGTGCAGATAGGTGCGCTCTTTGTCTTCAGCGGCTTTCTTGCCTGACACGACAAGTGAATTCTCTTTCACTTCTACGGTCAGGTCGTTTTCCGAAAAACCGGCAACGGCCACCGAAATTCGGTAGGTGTCGACATCGGTTTTTTCGATGTTGTAAGGTGGATAGCTGGGCTGGGCGCCATCGTTGGTCAGAACGCGATCCATCATGTCGGCGATCTGGTCAAAGCCAATGGTGGCGCGGTGCAGCGGTGCAAAATCAAACGTACGCATGTGTCATATCCTCATTCTTGAGCGATTTGTGATCAGTGCCCTCGCATCGGACGGGCAATATCAAACACCGGACCCCGTTCAGGCGGTCCGATACTCATCACATGGGTAGCGATTTCGCCGAGTTCAACCCCCGCCGGAACGGATGAATTTGGCACCGGATTCTGACTTGCCGGACCCGACCTGCAACCGTCGGATCGACGCCTTGGGCCGAGGTGCGTCGCGCCGCATGATGGCCTTGAGTTCTGCGACTATCCCGCCAAGCTCCATACCAAACCCCACCTTTCTGCGGCCGTTTGTCCCTACCGCCGAAACCACGGACAGGATCTGCCAGCGCGCACCGTTTTTCGCCAGAATTGCAGACCCCGAAGACCCGAACGTAATGTCGCAATCAAAGGTGATCAGCCCCTGCCTGCGGTCGATGATACGGCACGACCGTTCTCGGGTGATCGCCTCGGACCGGCCCCGCCCATACGAGGCAATGCTGATCTCGTTGCCCGGAACACGGCCGCTGTGCAGCGCAAAGGGGTCGGCGACCGAATACGGGATAGGCTCATTCAGTCGCATCAGTGCGACGTCCAACTGAACACCTTCGTGCGAAAGCGGGTTCTGCGAACCATAGCTGGGATGAACCGCGATTTGCGTGACCTGACGTTCGGCCAAGGCGTTGCCGTTGCTGAGGCCTGCACGAAACGTGATGTCTTCGGGCACGTAAGTCTTCCCGGTACGACGATCCACCGCACAATGGGCCGCGGTCAGTACCATGTCCTGCGCGATCAACGTGCCGGTGCAATACGAGGCGTCGCGGACATCCAGCCGTCCGACAGCCTCCCAACCCAAAAGATCCTCTCGGTCAGTCAGCATACGCTTGTTGGATTGCGCATGCGGTGCTGTCGCCAGGACGCTCAGGCCCAATAACAGGCTCCAGAAGACTCTCATCATGGTCGAATGAACCTTGCGCCTATGTTCTTGTTCGCTCCCGATCCGGACGAGGAAAGCCCAAATCCCCGCCCCGCAGAAAGTTCGTCACGCAGCAATTGCAGCGAATGCTCAACCGCGGTTCCGATTGCAACACTCTGGCCGTCCATGCTGGCCTTGGCCGCTACCACCGATACGATCTGAGGGCGCGCGCCCGCGAAGGAAAAAACCGGTGCCCCCGAAGACCCGAAATCAACATCACAAGACATGACCAAAACGCCGGCCTGCCGGTTCATGACCGAGCAGACCTGTTGCAGAGACGGAGCTTCTGACCGGTCATGCGCATAAGACACGACGCCGACTTCAGCGCCACGTTTGGGCTGATCGCCCGACTCAAATGGAATGACGGCTGTATTGCGGATCGGCTGCCACAGCTCGATCAAGGCCACGTCCGCGCTTACCCGGTCGGCCGTTGAATCGACGCCATATTGGTAATCCGGATGGATCACAGCCTGGCGCGCGGTCCGATAGGCCAACGCACGTCCCAAACGCCACCCGGCCAGAAACTCGATATCCGCGGGGTTGATCCGTTGACCGGATCTCTTGTCGAACAGACAATGCGCCGCAGTCAGTACAAGCGTCGGCGACACCAGCGTTCCGGTGCAAAACCCTGCCCCGGCGATATCCAACCGCCCGACAGCCATCCACTCGCGCCCGGAATCCGACGTATCCAGGCTTTCCAGCCCGGTGTCCTGCGCCGTGGCCGCCAATGGCAAGACACAGAGCACGATCGCCTTGATCCAGTTGCGCACGCGGTTCTCCGAGACTCACTTCGAAGCTTTTGTCCTACGTGCCGCGTTGGGCGAAAATAGGGCGGTCAGGCACCAAAGGAATTTCCCTGGAAAATGATGCGCGCTGGCATCAGCACGATTCACCGCAGGACGGGAACGGCGTTCCCTGCTCTGTGCAAGGCCGGTGGCTTTGGCCCGCCCGTCGCCCAGTCCAGCAACTCTACCGTATGAACAATCGGCAGTTGCGTAGCAGAACCGATCTGCATCATGCACCCGATATTGCCGGCGGCAATGATATCAGGCTTTTTCGCCTCAAGTGTTCTGACTTTTCGCTGTTTCAACTGGCCCGATATTTCCGGCTGCATCAGGTTGTACGTTCCCGCGCTACCGCAGCACAAATGACTGTCGGCGGGTTCGACAACCGAGAAACCCGCGTGTTTCAGCAAATCTTTGGGATAGGATTTGATCTTCTGCCCATGCTGCAATGAGCAGGCCGCATGGTAGGCGACGGTCAGGTTTTGGTTTTCCCCCGTCGGCAGATCCAACTTGATCAGAAGTTCACTGATATCCATGGCGATTGCAGACACACGCGCCGCATCTTCGGCTAGCGGGTCATTGCGAAACATGTGTCCGTAATCTTTCACGGTGGTGCCACAGCCGGAGGTATTGATGACTATGGCGTCCAACCCATCACCGTCCATTTCCCGTTTCCAGGCTCTGATATTGGCTTTTGCCGCCATATGACTGTCTTGCACCTTGCCCATGTGATGGGTCAAAGCTCCGCAACACCCGGCACCATCGGCGATCACGACCTCGCACCCCAATCGAGTCAGCAGGCGGATCGTGGCGTCATTGATATCGGTGTTCAGCGCCCTTTGCGCGCAGCCCGTCATCAGCGCCACCCGCATTTTTCGTTCGCCGCCGGGCGCAAAACTCTGCGGATCATCGTTGCGGCTGACAGGCGGGATATGCTTGGGCGCCATGTCCAACATCGCGCGCAGCCGGGCATCAGGCATCAGGAACCGGAAAGGGCGGCCCAGCCTGGCCCCGATCAGGGCCCAACGGAATCGCATGGGATAGGGCAGGATCTGCGCCAGAACCAAACGCAACGCACGATCCGTCAGCGGGCGCTTGTAGTTGGCCTCGATGTATTCGCGCGCATGATCGACCAGATGCATATAGTGCACGCCTGACGGGCAGGTGGTCATGCAGGCCAGACAGGACAGGCAGCGGTCGATGTGCTTTACCGTCTTTTCGTCGGGCACACGCTCGTTTTCCAGCATGTCCTTGATCAGGTAGATGCGCCCACGCGGACTGTCGAGCTCATCTCCCAGCACCTGATATGTCGGGCACGTGGCCGTGCAAAATCCGCAATGGACGCAGTTGCGCAGAATCTCGTTCGAGCGCTGGATTGCCGGGTCTTGCAATTGCTTTTCCGTGAATTTTGTCTGCATCGCCCTATCCCATCAGTCCTGGGTTGAACAAACCGCGCGGATCAAATTTCGCACGCAAGCCCTTTGTCAGAGCCGATATTGATGTGGGTTCCGGATGAAATCGCCCCAGTTTTCTGATTGTTTCGCAGTCGGATCGTACCAAAGTGGCATGACCTGAAAACGCACCAAGCCGGGCACGCACATCCGTGCCGGCCGGGACCCGCAGCCAGACAAGACCACCGCCCCAGTCAAACAGCGCTTGATCCGCTTCGGCGCGCGCCGAAATCTCCGCCGCGTCACCCGGTTTTACCGAAAGCCTCCAGACGTCCCCCTCCTTGCCCTGAAATGGGTGAACGTCACGTATTCCAGCCCAAAGCGCGTCGGACTTGCTTTCCTCAGCAACGTCCCCAAAACCTTCCAACTCAGCTGTCAATCTGCTTGTCCGATATGCAACCGAATCCACAAAACCTTCGACCCTAATCAAGGCTTTTTGAAGATTTGGGTCATATGCCGCGCCCGTCACCTCAAATGGAGATTTCAGTGCTGCCGAAAGAACCCGCACAGCAACGCCGATGTCTGAGACTGCAACGGAAAGGGTTGAACTTCGCTCCGGCTTGGGCAGCACCTTCAACGACACCTCGGTCAGAACGCCCAAAGTGCCCCAAGACCCACCCATCAGCTTGACCAGATCGTAGCCGGTGACGTTCTTCATCACCCGCCCGCCGTTCCTGATCACCTGCCCGCGCCCGTCGACGAAGCGCACTCCTAAAAGATAATCCCGGCACGCCCCGGCCTGAATCCGCCGCGGGCCCGAGATGTTGGCCGCCACAACACCGCCAATCGTCGGCTCACCCCGAGTCTCCAGCAAACCCCGGTGATCCATCGGTTCAAAGGCCAGTTTTTGCCCTTCCCCATCCAACGCCGCCTCAATCTCAGCCAGCGGTGTACCCGCCTTTGCCACAAGTGTCAGCGCCCCGGGTTCATAGAGGGTAATACCGCTCAGCCCGGATACCTTCAGTTCGGGCTCCCTCCCGGTCACACCGCGCGTACCACCTCCGGCAATCCGCACCGGACCGCTCAGCCCGGCCACCAGTTCGGCCAATTCAGCTTCCGTCTCAGGTCTCATTTGCTTCATCTTTTCCAAAATACTCCGGGGGCAAGGGGGCAGAGCCCCCTTACTCCGCCGCAATGCGCCGCGCCCGAGACACATCCAAAGGGAAAACTTTCGCAGGATTCAGCAGCCACTTGGGGTCGAACACATCTTTGACCGCCATCTGCGCCTCAAGATCGACAGGGGCATATTGATGCGACATGAGATCCCTCTTCTCGATGCCCACGCCATGCTCACCGGTCAGACAACCGCCTTCGTCCACGCATAGTTTCAGAATTTCGGCCCCAAATGCCTCGCATTTTTCCAGATCACCCGGTTTGTTGGCATCGAAAAGGATCAGCGGATGCATGTTCCCGTCACCTGCGTGAAAAACGTTCCCGACAGGCAGACCGAATTCTTCACTCAATTCGCCGATGCGGCGCAGCACCGTCGGCAGGGCCGACACCGGGATCGTACCGTCCAGGCACATGTAATCGTTCAACTGCCCCATGGCGCCGAAGGCCGATTTCCGACCAAGCCAGATTTTTGCGCTTTCTTCGGCCGACTGGCTTTCTCGCAGTTCGACCGGGTTGTGGCGTTTGGCGATCTCGATGATTTTCGATAGTTGATGGTCGATTTCCGCTTCCGACCCTTCCACTTCGACAATCAACAGCGCATGGCAGTCGGGGTATCCGGCATGCGCAAAGTTTTCGCATGCTTTTATGCACAGCGTGTCCATGAACTCGATCGCAACCGGCAGAATACCCGATTTGATAATGTCCGAGACACACCGGCCCGCCACTTCGTTGTCGTCGAACCCCATCAGAACCGGCCGGGCGCCTTCGGGTCTGCGCAGAACGCGCAGTGTCGCTTCGGTCACCACGCCCAACTGACCTTCCGAGCCGCAAATGACGCCCAACAGGTCCAGCCCGGGCGCATCCAGATGCGCGCCGCCGATCTCGACGACACTGCCATCCATCATCACCATGGTCACGCCCAGAAGGTTGTTCGTTGTCACACCATATTTCAGGCAATGGGCACCACCTGAATTCATCGCGATATTGCCGGCGATGGCACAGGCCAGTTGCGAAGACGGATCCGGCGCATAGAAGAAGTCTTCTTCCTCGACCGCACCGGTGACGCTCAGATTTGTACGCCCCGTCTGCACCCTGATGAAACGGTTGTCGTAGTCAACTTCCAGCACCTCATTCATCCGCGCGACGCCCAGAATGACGCAATCGGCCGTCGGCAACGCCCCGCCGGCCAGCGACGTACCCGCACCGCGCGGCACGACCGGCACGCCTTCTTCATGGCAAATGCGCAAAACGTCCGAGACTTCCTGCGTGCTCGACGGCAGCACGGCCAGCATCGGAGGGCATTTGTAAGCCGTCAGGGCATCGCATTCATAGGCTCGGGTTTCAACCGGATCATGGATAATTGCCGTATCTGGCAGAACCCGCGACAGCCGCGAAACGATCGCGCCTTTCCGGTTCAGTACGTCCGGGCTTGGCTTTGGCATTTCCATGGCGTCCCTCCCTTTGGTAAAATAATATTACCAATTTACCGCACTGGCAAGTTCCGATCTCCGGTCGTACTGTCGCGCCATGACCTGGATCGAACGTGCCGCCCTGTTTTCCCCTCTGGATTATGCTGCCATGGCAATATTGCTGGGTGCGTGGCTGTGGATCGGATGGAAGATCGAACACCCGTCACCACAAAAGCCGTCCGTCGCCCTTGTGATGGACGGCTACCGCCGCGGCTGGATGCACGAAATGGTCACACGCCAGCCACGCATGTTCGACGCTCAGGTCGTGGCCGCCATGCGTCAAGGCAGTACCTTTTTCGCCTCAACCACGATGATTGCCATCGGGGGTGGCCTGGCCCTGTTGGGCAATACCGAGCGATTGGCCGGGGTGGCTACGGATCTTGCCATCGGCAGCGCTCCGGCGATGGTCTGGGAAATCAAGATACTTGTCGTCGTCCTGCTGCTGGCCAATGCTTTTCTGAAATACGTCTGGGCACATCGTCTTTTTGGCTACTGCGCCGTGTTGATGGCCTCGGTCCCCAACGACCCCGAAGACCCGAACGCCTATCCTCGGGCCGGTCAGGCGGCCGAGATCTGCGTGACCGCCGCCCGAAGCTTCAACCGTGGTCTCCGCGCCACCTATTTCGCCCTTGCTTCGCTGGCATGGTTTCTTGGGCCGATGGCATTGGTGTTGGGCACGATGATCACATTCGGTGTCCTGTATCGCCGCGAATTTGCATCGCAGTCCCGCGCGATCCTCATGGCCCAAACCTCAAACACAGAGACGTGATCCCCATGCGCCGCGTTAAACCGTACGTTCGATCCATGCGATATGTGATTCTCAGTGCCCTTCTGGCTGCCCCTGCCCTTGCCGACCCGCCGACAGTCGAGCAGGTCCGCGCCAGTGCCACAGGTGACACATGGCGGTTCGACGTGACGATCCGGCATCCCGATACAGGCTGGGATCATTACGCCGACGGCTGGCGCGTTTTGGACATGGACGGGAATGAGCTGGGAATGCGGGTGCTGCACCATCCGCATGAGACCGAGCAGCCTTTTACCCGCTCACTTGGTGGCGTGGTCATTCCGGAAAGCGTTTCGCAGGTGCAGATTCAGGCGCAGTGCAATGTGGATGGCTGGAATGAAGACACCACATTGGTCAAATTGGACTGACCTTCAGAATATCCCCATGGCAAGACCCGCAGCCAGCGCGGAACCGATCTCGCGACACCGATCCAGTTCATCTTCCGGAATGGCTTTCCGGGCCAAAATGGCCTCGGGCGTTTGTGCTTGGGTGCAGATGATCAACGGAGGCTGAACCTCTTTCAACCGCCAGCCAGTGGCAATCCGGGCAATCTGGCGGGCGGCATTCTGTCCGTCCGATCCGGCGCAAATCATCTGCGCATAAGGGCGACCTTCGATCTTTCCCAGCACCGGGTAATAGCAGCGGTCGAAAAACTCCTTCATCAGGCCCGAAATCGCCGCCAGATTTTCTGGCGCGCAGAAGATGTAGCCGTCGGCGGCCAGTACATCTACAGGCCCGGCCTGATCCGCGGGAACGAGTTTCGTGTTCGCCTCACCCCGCGCTGCTTCAGCCGCCGCTTCGGCCATCTGCCGGGCACCGCCAGTGCGCGAGTGGTAAACGATCAGAAGCTGCGCCATGTCAGACCCGGTGATAGGGACCGCCCGACAGAATGGTCGCGGCCCGATACAGTTGCTCGGCCAGCATCACACGGACCAGCATATGAGGCCAGACCATCGACCCGAACGAGAGGGAAAAGTCGGCTTCTGCCCGCAAAGCAGGGTCTATTCCGTCGGCCCCGCCGATGATCAGCGCCAGATCCTGCCGCCCCGCATCGCGCCAACCACCCAGTTTCCTGGCAAAATCGGGCGAAGACATCACGCGCCCGCGCTCGTCCAGCGTACAGATCACCGCGCCCTTGGGCAGCGCCTTGCGCAGCAACGCGGCTTCGGCCCCCATGCCTGCGTTTTTCTTGTCTTCAACCTCGATCACCTTCGCAGGACCAAGACCCAGGCCACGGCCGGTCCGGTCAAAGCGGGTCAGGTAATCATCAAGCAGGGATTTCTCCGGTCCGGCGCGCAATCGCCCGACCGCAACTATGCTGATACGCATATCTCTCTCGCCTCCGGCCCCTCAATACGGGCCGGGATGGCGCCTCAGTTCGCCGAGGCGCTGCCGCCCTGAGGCAGCCACATCTTTTCCAGCTGGTAGAATTCGCGCACTTCGGGGCGGAAGATATGGACGATCACGTCGCCCGTATCGATCAGCACCCAGTCGCCGGCATCCTTGCCTTCGACCTTCGAGGTGAAACCGAATTCCTGCTTGATGCGATCCGTCAGTTTTTCCGCCATGGCCGAGACCTGACGGGTCGACCGACCCGAAGCAATCACCATGTGATCCGCGACAGACGACTTGCCTTGCAGGTTGATCTGCACGACGTCTTCGGCCTTGTCATCGGAAAGTGAGGAAAGGATACGCTCAAGCAGCTTGTCGCTGATTGACTGAGAGCGGGCCATTACACCGGCCCCGTCTTCGGCGGGCAAACCCGCCTGTGTATGTAGAGACAGGACATAGTCCTCCTTTGCTGCGCGCCGCCAAACCCCGGCGCCGGGGTACTAATAAGGTAACAAGGGGAATGCAACATTTCAATGAAAGCGCGTCCGGCCCCGTCCACAGGTGATCACTCTTCTGCGATTTGTTGCATGTTTGCGTTTTCGGGCAAAATCCGAACCTCGCGCTGCGGGAAGGGGATCGAGATGCCTTCGTCCTGAAACGCATCCCATAGCGCAAGATAGACATTACCCCTAATATTGGTCAGCCCCTTGGTCGGATCGCTGATCCAGAACCGCAGAACGTAATCCACGCTGCTGTCACCAAAGCCGGTGATATGGCAAACCGGTTCATGTTTTCCGCCACTCAGCACGCGGGTCACCGCCTTTACAGCCCGGATCGCCGTTGCACGCACTTTGTGGGGATCATCCTCATAGCTGGTGCCGAAATCCAGATCCAACCGTACGAATTTGTCGGAATGCGACCAGTTGACCACCTGGTTGGTAATCAGGTCCTCGTTCGGGATCAGGTATTCCCGCCCGTCCCGCGTGACGACCGAGACATAGCGTGCGCCCAGCGCGTTGATCCAACCGAACGTGTCACCCAGCGAGATCACGTCGCCCGGCTTGATCGACCGGTCCATCAGGATGATGATCCCCGAGATCAGGTTCGACACCACTTTTTGAAGGCCGAACCCGATGCCCACTCCGATTGCGCCCGACAGCAGCGCTATGCCGGTCAGATCGAAGCCCAGCGTGCGGATCGCGGCCAGAAAGACCGCACCGTACAGCAGCACCTGAATTCCCTTGGCCAACAACACCTGCATGGACGGGGTGATGTCGTCATTGCTCTGCAAGCCACGCTCGGCCGCGCGGGTGCCGATGCGGGCCAGCGTCAACAGGACTCCGATCAGCAGGATGGCCTTGAGAATGCCCAGCACAGAAATGTGCAGGTCCCCGACGGAAATCGCGACCCCATCGAGGAATTCGGCCACGTCATCCGTCAGATTCAACGCAACAAGCGTTGCATAGACCCACATTGCCCACTTGAATATCCGGCGCAGCGTCCGGTTGCGGACAAGCCTCGCGACCAATGCGATAGCCAGCCACGCAGTTGCCAGAGTTGCAATGATCCCAATGAGGTAACTGCGCGAAGGCCAGGTGACATGCTGCATAACCTGATACAGGAACCAGGACAGCAGCACGAAATAGACCAGTGTCAGCCGCTGCATCATCTGCACCATGATGCGAAGCCGCCATTTCGGCCATCCGGTGCGGGCACGCGTCCAGGCATCCCATCGCGGCTGTGTCAGAGTTTTCAGAAGGAAAGCCAGCGCCCAAAGGAAAAGGATGATGATCAACTGATACTGCCGCCAGCCCGGCGTAATCACCAACTCGATCAGTTCCTGAAATTCCGAAGAGAACCCCGCGACCATGTTGTTGTAAAGGTCAGACAGTGAGCCGGGGATCAGATCTTGGTTCATGCGCGCCTCCTGCACCGCAGCTTGGACAGCAACGCCGGGCGTTGCAAGCCTGACACCGGTTTTGAACCTTGATTGCAGCAAGGGCGCAGTATATCTGGACCGCATGAGACTCAATGTGGCCCAAGAACAGAATCTGGAAGACCGCGCGCGTCTGCGCGAACGGTTCTTTGGGGCTGCCCGCACGGTCCTGGCACGCCTACCCGTCGCCTGAGCCAACTCGCCAGCCATTTCTCATTACACACGGGAGAGGACCGATGTCCCCCAAAACACTCTATGACAAGATCTGGGATGCCCATGTCGCGCACGAAGCCGATGATGGCACCTGCCTGCTGTATATCGACCGCCATCTGGTGCACGAAGTCACCAGCCCGCAGGCCTTCGAAGGTCTGCGCATGGCGGGCCGCAAGGTGCGCGCACCGGAAAAGACAATCGCCGTACCGGACCACAACGTACCCACCACACCGGACCGGGTGAACGGTATTGAAAACCCCGAATCGCGCATTCAGGTCGAAGCACTGGACAAGAACGCCCGGGATTTCGGCATTCACTATTACCCGGTGAATGACGTCCGCCAGGGCATCGTGCACATCGTCGGCCCCGAACAAGGCTGGACCCTGCCGGGCATGACTGTCGTCTGCGGCGACAGCCATACCGCCACGCACGGCGCCTTCGGCGCATTGGCCCACGGCATCGGCACGTCCGAGGTCGAACACGTTCTGGCCACGCAGACACTGATCCAGAAGAAATCCAAGAACATGAAGGTGGAAATCACCGGCAAATTGCAGCCGGGCGTGACCGCCAAGGACATCACCCTGGCCGTGATCGGCAAGACCGGCACTGCTGGCGGCACCGGCTATGTCATCGAGTATTGCGGCGAAGCCATCCGCAACCTGTCGATGGAAGGCCGCATGACCGTCTGCAACATGGCCATCGAAGGCGGCGCACGCGCGGGGCTGATCGCACCGGATGAAACCACGTTCGAATATGTCAAAGGCCGTCCGCATGCGCCCAAGGGCGCGCAGTGGGAGGCCGCTCTGAACTGGTGGAAAACGCTCTATACCGATGAAGACGCGCATTTCGACAAGGTCATCACCCTGCGTGGCGAAGACATCGCGCCCGTCGTCACCTGGGGCACCAGCCCCGAGGATGTTCTGCCGATCACGGCAACCGTGCCGCACCCCGAGGATTTCGAAGGCGGCAAGGTCGAGGCGGCCCGCCGGTCAATCGAGTACATGGGTCTGAAAGCCGGTCAGAAGCTGAGCGATGTCGAAATCGACACCGTCTTTATCGGGTCCTGCACCAACGGACGTATTGAAGACCTGCGTGCCGCGGCCGAGATCCTGAAAGGCAAGAAGATCAAGGACGGTATGCGCGCCATGGTCGTGCCCGGCTCGGGGCTGGTCCGCGCTCAGGCCGAAGAAGAAGGCCTGGCCGACATCTTCAAAGAGGCCGGATTCGAATGGCGTCTGGCAGGCTGTTCGATGTGTCTGGCGATGAACCCGGACCAGTTGCAACCGGGTGAACGTTGTGCCGCCACCTCGAACCGTAACTTCGAGGGCCGTCAGGGTCGCGGCGGGCGCACACACCTGCTGAGCCCGGCAATGGCTGCCGCAGCGGCAATCACGGGACGGCTGACAGACGTCCGTGAATTGATGTAAGCTGCCCTCATATCTAGATATTTGAGGGATTGAAGACATGAGTGACTGGATTAAATGGCTCCTGTTGGGGCTTCTATCGATAGCGTTCGGCATCTTTGCGCTGGGCAATGCGATTGCGGCTTCGCTTGCCGTAACGGTCGTGACCGGTGCGCTACTGCTGATTGCGGGCGCGTTGCAGGTGGTCGGCGGTTTCACCGTCGAAGGCACCGGCAACAAGATTCTGTCACTCATCATGGGCGCGGTCATGCTGTTCCTGGGCTGGTCCTTTCTGGATCACCCGCTACAGGGAACGCTGACGCTGGCGACCGTGATGCTGATCCTGTTCATGGCGGGCGGCATCGCACGGGTCATTCTGTCGTTCCAGATGAAAGGAACACAGTTTTTCTGGCCCACGATGATCTCGGGCATCTTGTCGATCATCCTCGCAGGTATCATCTGGTCTTACGCAAGCAGCGAACCCGCCGCCTTGCTGAGCCTTCTGGGTATCCTGCTGGGAATCGAGATGCTGTTCAACGGGTTCGGATTGGTGTTCATGGCGCTCTTCTTGAAAAACGTACCCAAGGACGAAACAACCAAAGCGAAAGAAGCTTAATCGCAGGACACGGGCGCGGCCCTCTCCTGCAGGAGTGTAGACATGGAAAAGTTTGAAAAAGTCCACGGGGTGGCCGCCCCGATGCCATTGATCAACATCGACACTGATATGATCATCCCCAAAGTGCATCTGAAAACCATCAAACGGTCCGGCCTTGGCGTCGTGCTGTTTGATGAAATGCGCTATCATGATGACGGGCAGGAGAATGAAGAATTCGTCCTGAACAAGCCCGCCTATCGCGAGGCCGAAATTCTGGTCGCCGGCGACAATTTCGGCTGCGGCTCGTCACGCGAACACGCGCCATGGGCGATCAAGGATTTCGGCATCAAGGTCGTGATCTCGACCAGCTTTGCCGACATCTTTTTCAACAACTGCTTCAAGAACGGCATCCTGCCGATCGTGGTCGAAGAAGAACATCACGCGATCCTGATGGAAGACGCCCATAAGGGTGAGAACGCCCGCATGACCGTGCACCTGGAAGATCAGCAGATCACCACTTCGGACGGGGTCGTGATCGAATTCGACATCGACCCGCACCGCAAGCACTGTCTGCTGAACGGTCTGGACGACATCGGTCTGACCATGGAGAAAAATCACCACATCGACAAATTCGAGGATCACGCAAGTCAGGCCCGCCCCTGGGTGTAAGGCCCGAGCCGATTCTTTGGACATACAACCTAACGGGGTCGCCAAGGCGGCCCCGCTCTCATTCTTGGGGTTGATTTTCACAGAACCACAACATCTTGATCTCACTTTGAGATACACGTCGGATTTGCGTCGAAAATGATGCAATCCCGCACCAGTTGCGCCATCATTTTGCCCGAAATCACGTGTTTTCTGCACCCTGTCTTGAGCGAAATGCCGCTTATCGTCCATGTTGGCGCTAAAGAGGCATCCGTCAAAACTCGAGACGATGGGAACAAGTTGGAATGTAAGTCGGCGAAGATCGGCTTATCCGGTTTGAAAAAGGGTTCGGATAGTGATTGCGCGCACAACAGGGGCGGCGATACGCGGAATACTTGTGGCACTGATGGTGCTGACACCCGCGTTGTACCTGCCTGTATCATCGACGAACGGGACCGAGATTCTGGTCTTCCTCGCGATTCTCGCGTTCATCCTGACGTTCGCCGAGTACAATTCCGCCTTTCCCAGCTTTATTGAATTTCGCGATGCTCCACCGGTGAACCGCCTGCGATTTGTCGGGTTGATGTCGATGGTCACCTTTCTGACGCTGGTTTGCAAAAACGCCTATGAACCGACTGAACTGACCACGTTTGCCTACGCTGTGGGTCTGGCCGTCGCGAATGTCGCGGACTTCCCCTATTCCCCGGTTCGGTTGATCGTGCTGATGCTCCCCTTGGATGCGGGCCAGCCATTGATCGAACTGGTTCGGATCGCAGCCAGCGTAGCCTACGTCGCTGCTTTGGTCACCGTCGCCAGCTTTGCCTATGCGGTCAAGGTGCGTGGCTGGCCCACGGGCAATGGCGCCTTCAACGTGTGGACCAATCTACCGCTGTTTGATCCCACCAAGGGCGGCGATGTTGTTACCCGCCTGCAACGTGACGGACGCCTGAATATCTGTATTGGTGTTCTGCTTCCCTTCGTCATCCCCGCTGTCATCAAGCTCATGAGCAGCGTTGTCGCCCCGATCTCGCTGAGCAATCCGCAGACGCTGATCTGGACCATGTGCGCCTGGGCCTTCCTGCCCGCCAGCATGATCATGCGCGGCATGGCGACGCTTCGCATCGCAGGTCTGATCGTGGAAAAGCGCCGCGCCTATTCGACAAGCGAGACAACGCAGGCCGCATGATCCGCGCCCTTGCTTTGCTGCTGCTGCCTTTCTCGGCACAGGCAGAGGTTTATCGCATCGCCACCTACAACACTGAACTCAGCAGAAACGGCCCCGGCCTGCTGCTGCGCGACATTCAGCGGGATGATGCGCAGGTTGCCGCTGTCGTCGAGGTCATTTCCGCCGCGCGACCTGATGTCATAGCCCTGCAAGGCATCGACTGGGATCTGGAAGGCGCAGCCCTGAGCGCCCTGTCCGAAAAACTGCGCGATGCCGGTCTGGATTTCCCCTATCACTTTTCCGCCCGACCAAATGCAGGGCTGGAAACACCGCTGGATCTGGACGGAGATGGCCAAACGCAAGGTCCCGGCGACGCGCAGGGCTGGGGAAAGTTCACCGGCCACGGAGGGGTGGCGGTGTTGTCCCGTTTCGAAATCCTGACCGATGACGTTCAGGATTACACCGATCTGCGGTGGAAAGACCTGCCTGGGGCCACTTTACCAAGCAAAAACGGCCTTCCCTTCCCGTCTGAAGCTGCGCACGACATTCAGCGCCTGTCCTCGACCGTGCATTGGGTGCTTCCGATCGAAACCCCGAATGGGCGTTTCAGCCTGATGACCTTTCACGCTGCCCCACCGGTTTTTGACGGCCCCGAAGATCGCAATGGTCTGCGCAACAGGGATGAGATTCGCCTGTGGTCGGTTTTGCTGAATGGCGGTCTGGGGCCAGTTCCTCAAAGCCCCTTCGTGATAGCTGCCGACGCCAACCTCGACCCGACCCGCGGAGAAGGCCACAAGCAGGCCATTCGCGCGCTTTTGACCGATCCCCAGGTGCAGGACCCGATGCCAAAGGACCCATCGGGTTCATCAGCAACAGTCGAATGGAAAGCCACCGGGGAAATGCGCGTTGACTATGTGTTGCCGTCCAGTGATCTGCAAATCTTGGAAACCGGCATTGTCTGGCCCGTGGAAGGTGACACGCTGTACGACAGTGCCCGACGCGCCAGCAGGCATCGACTGGTCTGGGTTGACATAACCCTACCCTAGAACCTCGCCCCTGTTCCCGGTTGTTGGCGATGAAGCGGCCCGTTGGGGCGGAATGGCGGAACGCAAGGCATCCTCCAAATTCGTTTTGGGAAACGAGCCCAGCAATTCTTTCACATAGCCGCCATCCAGTTGATGCGGCACGTGCCAGAGGTACCGCATCTCGATCAAATGAGGGGCCATGCGCCAGAATGGGCGGGCCAATTGCAATGGCCACCATTTCATGCGCCGCACTGCAACCGTCCGGCCGGTGACATGCGAAAGCGATTGAGCGATCTGCGTCCCGGTCAAAGTATACCCTTCAAATGGAACATCGCAGTATCGGGGGAGGTCTTCGCGAATCTCAGCCAGCGCGACGGCGGCGCGGGCCAGATCAGGCAGAAAGGCCCAAGCGTGCGGCGCCTCCGGATCACCGGGATAAACGAACCGACCGCGCGACAAACGCTTGATCATGACCTGATCGAACCAGTTTCCGGATGCATTGGTGTCAATGAAATCCCCGGCACGCAAAAGGATGGTGCGCACGGTCGACGCGCGATAGGCCTCTTCCATGTCGATCCGGACCCGACCCAGAGGATTGGTGGCCCGATGCGGCGTCCCGCCCGACCATGGACCCGGCGTATCTTCGCCAAATACGTAGACATTGCCCGGCACAATCACGGTCGCCCCCGTATCTGAGGCCGCATCTATCACCCGCTTGGTCAGCACAGGCACATCGCGCGCCCAATCGGGATAGGGCGGGTTCCATCCGTTCACGATGACGTCCACGCCGCGCGCCGCCTGTGACAGCGAATCGGACCTGCGGTCAAATTCTGTCACGTCCCAGCCCGCGTGCCTGAATGCCTGTGCTGCATTGCGTCCAAAGCGACCTGATGCGCCCAATACCAGTGCTGATCGTGCCATGTCTGCCTCCTGACTGAGATCAATCTACCCATTCACTTCGCGCAAGGAATTGCCGCAGAACGCAGAACGTGTATTCATTTATGAATGGATAAAGCACTGACACATGCAGATTGGTCTCTGATCCAATGCTTTCTGGCCGTGGCCGAGACCGGATCGCTGTCTGCCGCCGCACGGCATCTCAATCGCAGCCAACCCACTTTGGGGCGACAGGTTCAAAATCTCGAGGACGAGCTGGGTGTCTCGCTTTTCGATCGCCACGCGCGCGGTCTGAAGCTCAGCGAAGCGGGTTCACAGCTTTTGCCGATGGCCCAGCAGATGCACAGCGCCATGACCGCGTTCAGTCTTGCCGCCGCGGGGCAATCGCAACAGCTTGAAGGCTCGGTGCGTATCACCGCATCGGTCTTTGCCTCGCATCACCTGCTGCCACCGATACTGGCGTCCATCCGCAAGCAGGAACCCACGATACAGCTTGAACTGGTGGCCACCGACACCACCGAGAATCTACTCTATCGCGAGGCGGATATCGCCGTGCGGATGTATCGCCCTGCGCAGGTAGATCTCATTTCCCGCTATCTCGGGGATGTGCCGCTGTGTTTTTGTGCCGCCAAGTCCTATCTGGACCGGAAGGGGCGCCCCAAGACGCCGGAAGAACTGTTTACGCATGACCTGGTGGGTTTTGACGCGAACCAGGAAATCATCAAGGCCATGCGTGAAAAGGGATGGCCCGCCAGCCGCGACAGCTTTGCCACCCGCTGTGACCTGCAAAGCGCCTATTGGGAACTGATCCGGGCGGGCTGTGGCATAGGCTTCAGTCAGGTACAGGTTGCCGAAGCCGACCCCGACGTGGAAATCCTGCCGCTGGATGTGGACATCCCGATTCTTCCGGTGTGGCTGGCCGCACCTCAGGCCATGCGCCAGACCCCACGCATTCGCAGGGTCTGGGATTTGTTGGCCGAAGGGCTCAAAGCCAGTCTCTGACGATCAAAGAGGGCCGGTATAAGTGCCGCGCGCGGGATAGTTGTTGCCCAATGTGAATTTCAAACCACCCGCAATATCCGCCATGGACGGGCGACCGAAAGGCGTGGTCTGTTGCCACGCATAGTACAGCGTCCGGTCGGGTGCGATGTAGAAATGCCCGGGCTCTGCGAACAGGGCCGGTTCGGCGCTGCCTTCGCGCTTGATCGAGATGTTCAGTCCCCAATCGTCGCGCGCAGCAGACAGCGGCAGGCTGTGACCCACACGCAGGCGCGACGCTTCGGCTTTGTCGGTGGTTTCCGCCGCGCGCTCGGCTGTATCGGTGGTGATCATGATGACCTCGACGCCCAGCGCCGCAAAGTCATCCAGCGCCGCTTCGACCTCGGCCATCTGCCTGATGCAGATCGGGCAATGCAGCCCGCGATATTGAATCACCAGCGTCCCGTTTTCGCCCTTGTCCACGTCAAGATCGAAGCTGCCATGGGCAACAGTATCGATTTTCAGCGCAGGAACCGGAATTCCAGGTGTCAGCATGTGAATTCCCTCTGATTTGGCAGGTTCGTCTCATTGACCCGATGCAACGCAGACGCTAGGCCCTGTGCAACAAAACGCAAGGAGACTGTCGATGTCCAACCCCTCGCTCCTCATCCTGCCCGGAGACGGAATTGGCCCGGAAGTTATGGCCGAAGTGCGCAGAATCATTGATTGGTTCGGCGCCAATCGCGGTCTTCAATTTGACGTGAGCGAGGACCTTGTCGGCGGTGCCGCCTATGATGCCCACGGCACGCCTCTGTCCGATGAGACGATGGCCAAGGCGCAGGAGGTCGACGCCGTTCTGCTGGGCGCCGTTGGCGGTCCGAAATACGACGATCTGGATTTCAGCCTCAAGCCCGAGCGCGGCCTGCTGCGCCTGCGCAAGGAAATGGACCTGTATTCGAACCTGCGCCCGGCCCAGTGCTTTGACGCGTTGGCCGATTTCTCGTCGTTGAAGAAAGACATCGTTGCCGGTCTGGATATCATGATCGTGCGCGAACTGACCTCGGGCGTCTATTTCGGTGAACCGCGCGGCATCTTCGAGGAAGGCAATGAGCGCGTTGGCATCAATACCCAGCGCTACACCGAATCCGAGATTGAACGCGCCGCGCGCTCGGCCTTTGAACTGGCGATGCGCCGGAACAAAAAGCTGTGCTCGATGGAAAAGGCCAACGTGATGGAATCGGGCATCCTGTGGCGCGAAGTCGTCAACCGCGTTTCCGCTGACTACCCCGAGGTCGAACTGAGCCATATGTACGCCGACAACGGTGCCATGCAGCTGGTGCGCGCACCCAAGCAGTTTGACGTGATCCTGACCGACAACCTGTTCGGCGACATCCTGTCGGACTGCGCCGCGATGCTGACCGGGTCTCTGGGTATGTTGCCGTCGGCGTCGCTGGGCGCGCCGATGGCCAATGGACGCCCCAAGGCGATGTACGAGCCCGTACACGGGTCGGCCCCCGATATCGCAGGTCAGGGCAAAGCCAACCCGATCGCCTGTATCCTCAGCTTTGCGATGGCTCTGCGCTACAGCTTTGATCAGGGCGAGGAAGCGGATCGGCTGGAAGCTGCGATCGAGAAAGTTCTGGCCGACGGCGTTCGCACCGGCGATCTGCTGGCGGATGAGGGCGTTCAGCCCGTGTCGACCAGCGAAATGGGCGACGCAATCCTGTCTGCATTGGACGCAAGCGTCTAAGCAACGAAACAAAGAAGAAAAGGCGGTGCCCGGTGCACCGCCTTTTTTTGTTCTGTCGTTTTCGAGTTTGCTTTAGTTGCCGCCGAAAATGTTCTTAAGCAGATTGTTGATGTCGTTGGCAAAACCTCCGCGCTTTCGGCGGGGCTGCGGCTGGGCGACCTGAACCGGTGGTTCCGGCGCCATCATCGGCAGGGGTGTGGGTGTCATCCCCTCGGTCACGCGCAGCATGGTTTCCTTCCAGATCTCGGCAGGCAACCCGCCCCCGGTTACGCCGGACAAAGGCGTGTTGTCATCATATCCCATCCAGACCCCGGCCACATAATCCGCCGTGAACCCGATGAACCACGCATCGCGTGCGGCCTGGGTCGTTCCGGTCTTGCCCGCCACCTGCCAGCCGGGCAATTTGGCCCGCCCGCCGGTTCCTTCAGAGACCACACGTTCCATCATCCAGGTCAGCTGTCTGGCAGCCTTTTCATTGATGACCCTCTCGCCAATACCGGTTGTCGTGACCATGACGGGTGTTTCGTCGCCCAGCAGTTTCAGTTCGGTCAGCCCATAAGGCTCAACCTGTGACCCGCCATTCAGGATGCCCGCATATGCGCCGGTCATCTCGATCAACGTGCTTTCAGAGGCACCAAGCGCCAGCGCGGGCCCCTGTGCCAGGTCGCTGGCAATCCCAAAGCCGCTGGCGACCGTCCGAACATTGTCCAGGCCGGAAATCTCGGCCACTTTCACCGCCGGTATGTTCAGCGAGTTTTTCAGCGCATCGGCCAAGGTCACCCGCCCATAATACTTGTTGGTATAGTTCTTGGGGCACCACTGGCCTGACCCCGGAATATCGACGCAATAGGGTTCATCCATCACCGTATCCAGCGGCGAATATCCCAGTTCCAGCGCGGTGGCGTAGACGAATGGCTTGAACGATGACCCTGTCTGTCGCAACGCCTGCGTCGCCCGGTTGAACGCCCCAGACACACGTGTCTTGCGCCCACCAACCATCGCGCGCACCGCACCGTCGGCCGACATCACCACAATGGCCGCCTGCGCCTTTGATCCTTCGCGGACTTTTTCCTGAAAGATGAATTTCAGCGCCTCTTCCGCAGAGGTCTGAATGCGCTGATCCAAAGTTGTCCGGATCACCACATCTTCGGTCGTGTTGCGGGTAAAGAACTCGGGCCCGCTGGCCATGACCCAATCCGCAAAATACCCCCCGGCCCGCGCAGCCGCCGCCTCGGACAGTTGGGCCGGGCGCGCCCGCGCTTCGCTGGCCTGCGCCGAGGTCAGATAGCCCTGATTCTCCATCAGACCGATTACAATGCGGGCCCGGTCCTGCGACCGTTGCAGATTGTTCGTCGGCGCATAGCGTGTGGGCGCAACCAACAGCCCGGCCAACATCGCTGCCTCGGCTGGCGAGACTTCGGCGGCGGACTTGCCAAAGTACCGCTGGCTTGCGGCCTCGAACCCGCGCGCACCAGCACCAAGGAAAGCCCGGTTCAGGTAGATCGTCAGAATTTCATCCTTGGAGTATTTCACCTCCATCGCAATTGCATAAATGGCCTCTTTGGCCTTGCGCCACAGTGATCCCTGACGGCAATCGGCTTCATAGGCGGCCTCTGATTCCCATTCAGCCGGATCATAAGGCACGCCCAGACACAGCAATTTGGCCGTTTGCTGCGTTATGGTCGACCCGCCATGCCCGGACAACGGGCCGCGCCCTTCGCTCAGGTTGATGCGCACGGCGCTTGCGACACCGCGCGGGCTGACCCCGAAATGGCGATAGAACCGTTTGTCCTCGGTCGCGATGACGGCGTTTTTCAGATGCGGCGACACCGTATCGGCCGTGATCACCCCGCCAAACTGGTCGCCGCGCCAGGCAAACACTTTGCCGTCGCGGTCCAGCAGCGTGACAGACCCGCGCGCACGGCCGTCCAACAAGGCATCCAACTCAGGCAACGAGGAATAGACGATACCCACCGCCAGGGCGATCAGGATGGCCACGACCGCTCCGACCCGCCAGGTCAGACCCCAGACCATCCGCCAGACCCAGCGGAAAAAACGACGCAGGATGCCGCCGCCTTTGCCCCCCGATCTCTTGCGTGTCTTTTTGCGCGCAGTTTTGCGTGTGGTGGTTTTGCGAGCCGTTGCCTTCTTGCCCGCCGGGCGCTTGGATGCCGACGGTTTACGACCCTTTGACGGGTACCTTTTGTCCGCAACCAATTTCGGCTTGCGTCGCTTGGACTCAGTCATGCTCAAACTCTGCCCGGTTTTTCTTTTGCGCCACCATACCCCGGTGATCCGAGTATGTAGAGGTCCGAATTTCCGAAAATTCCCCTCACAACACTGCCCTTTATTTAATCAGAGCACCCGAATTGTGCAAAAATTGTGCAATTTTCCGCCAATTGGCAGCCCTTTGACCCCCAAGAGCCGTTTCATACCACGATCCGTCGCGCATTTTTCTGCGGGTGCAAACAAACCGGCTCCACCGGAGAACCAGAGGGGAAAGACGTGAAACTGATCATTGCGACAATCAAGCCGTTCAAGCTGGAGGAGGTGCGCGAGGCACTGACCGAGGCCGGCGTGCGCGGCATGATGGTGACCGAGATCAAGGGCTTCGGCTCGCAATCCGGCCACACCGAAATCTATCGGGGGGCCGAATACGCGGTGAACTTCGTGCCCAAGATCAAGCTGGAAATCGTGGTGCCCGCCGCGATGACCGACCAGATCGTCGAGACCATCACCAAAACCGCCAAGACCGGCAAGATCGGCGACGGCAAGATTTTCGTCCTCGATGTCGAGCAGGCGCTGCGCGTGCGGACCGGGGAAACCAACGAGGACGCGCTGTAAAGCGCGCCCAATCACACTCATTCGAGGAAGACACATGAACCTGATGAAATCTCTCATCCCTGCCGCCGCGATTGCCGCGCTGCCGCAGATGGGCCTGGCGCAAGAGGCCGCAGGCGAGACCGCACAGCATACGCAATACATCCTGACTTCGCTGTTGTTTCTGGTCGGCGGTTTTCTGGTATTCTGGATGGCCGCGGGCTTTGCCATGCTCGAGGCCGGTCTGGTGCGTTCGAAAAACGTGGCCATGCAGTTGGTCAAGAACATGGGCCTGTTTTCCTTTGCGGCCATCATGTACTGGCTGGTCGGTTTCAACCTGATGTACCCCGGTGATGGCTGGACCATCACAGGCATTCTGGGCGCGTTCTCGCCAACGTCGCTCGAGCCGGTTGGTTTGGCCGACACCGAAACCGCGCTGGATTATGCGTCGGTCGGTTCAGACTTCTTTTTCCAACTGATGTTCTGCGCCACCACCGCGTCCATCGTGTCGGGCACCATGGCCGAACGCGTCAAACTGTGGCCCTTCTTCTTCTTCGTGATCGTCCTGACGGGCATCATCTACCCGATCGAAGCGTCCTGGCAGTGGGGTGGCGGCTGGTTGTCCGAGATGGGCTTCAGCGACTTCGCCGGCTCGACCCTGGTGCATGCCGCAGGTGGTTTCGCAGCTCTGGCCGGTGCCATCGTCCTGGGCCCGCGTATCGGCAAGTACAACAAAGAAGGCAAGGTTGTTCCGATCCCCGGTTCAAACCTGGCGCTGGCAACCTTGGGGACGTTCATCCTGTGGTTGGGTTGGTTCGGTTTCAACGGCGGCTCGCAGCTGGCAATGGGAACCATCGGTGACATGGCCGATATCAGCCGTATCTTCGCCAACACCAACATGGCCGCTGCCGCCGGTGCCGTCGCCGCCCTGATCCTGACGCAGGTGATGTACGGCAAGGTCGACCTGACCATGGTTCTGAACGGCGCGCTGGCCGGGCTGGTGTCAATCACCGCTGAACCACTGGCACCGTCGCTGTTTCAGGCACTGATCATTGGCGCAATCGGCGGTGTGATCGTTGTCCTGACCGTTCCGATGCTGGACCGCATGAAGATCGATGACGTGGTCGGTGCGATCCCGGTTCACCTGATCGCAGGCTTCTGGGGCACCTTCATCGTGGCATGGACCAACGGTGATGCATCCTTCGTGACCCAGATCATCGGCTTCGCGGCCATCGGTCTCTTCGTTTTCATAGTCAGCTTCATTCTCTTCTCGGTCCTCAAGGCTACGGTCGGCCTGCGGGTCGGCGAGGAAGAAGAGATCAACGGGCTCGACATGGGCGAACTGGGTATGGAAGCCTATCCCGAGTTCTCGAAAGGCTGAGCCCACTTCAACCAAAACAAAAAACCCGGGCATTCGTGCCCGGGTTTTTTGTTTGGCAATGTCTGATAGTCAGACGCCGACGTCAATGATGGCCTTGGCCAGAATCGGCACGGTTGTCGCGTTCAGACCGGCGATGTTCAGGCGGCTGTCGCCGACCATGTAGATGCCGTGTTCAACGCGCAGTTTCTCGACCAGTTCCGGGGCCGCACCCAAGCGCGAGAACATGCCGCGGTGCTGGGCGATGAAACCAAAGCGGTCCGAGCCGCTCAGGCGCTGGAGTTCATCGGCCAGTTGGCGACGCAGGCCCAGCATCGACAGGCGCACCTCTTCCAGTTCGGCCATCCAGTCGGCGCGCAGGGCTTCGTCCATCAGGATCGTGGTCACAACGCGTGCGCCGTGGTCGGGTGGAAACGAATAATTCTGGCGGTTCAGGAATGCCAATGTACCCTGGTTCAAAGCGGTCTGCCCGCCATCGGCGCTGATGGCCATCAGCAAACCGGTGCGTTCGCGATACACGCCGAAATTCTTCGAACATGACGCCGCTATCAGGCATTCCTTGACCGAAGACGCGACCAAACGTGTTGCTTGCGCATCCTCTTCCAGACCGTCGCCGAAGCCCTGATAGGCGATGTCGATCATTGCAACGAGGCCAAGTGCGTTGATCAGGTTCACGACCTCCTGCCATTGAACCATGTTGAGGTTGGCGCCGGTCGGGTTGTGGCAGCAACCGTGCAGCAGAACCACGTCACCCGCCTTGGCGGTCTTCAGGTCTTCGATCATGCCGTCGAAATCGACGCCACGTGTGTCACCATCGAAATAGCGGTATTGAACCGTCTCAATCCCAAGGTAGTTCAGGATCGACAAGTGGTTCGGCCATGTCGGGTTCGACACGAAGACGCGGGCCGACGGGTTCGCCATGCGGATCATCTCGAACGCCTGACGGCAGGCGCCGGTACCGCCCGGTGTCGCCACAGCCGCGATATTGCCGCGCTGAACCGAGGTGCCGAGGATCAGACCGATCATCGCATCCGCATAGGCCGGGTCGCCGGCCAGCCCGGTATAGGCTTTGGTTTCCTGCTCTTCCCAGATGCGCTGCTCGGCCGCTTTGACGGCGCGCATGACCGGGGTAATGCCTTCTGCGTTTTTGTAGACGCCGACACCCAGGTCGATCTTCTGATCGCGCGGGTCTTCGCGGTACATCTGCATCAGCGCCAGGATCTTGTCGGCAGGCTGCGGTTTCAGGTTCTCGAACATCAGGTCTCTCCGGTTGCGACGGGCAGGGTCGGGAAGGCGCCCCATTCAGCCCATGAGCCGTCATAAAGCGAGTGGTCTTTCTTGCCCATGCGCTCCAGCGCAAGGCTCAGGATCGCGGCAGTCACGCCGGACCCGCACGAAGTGATCGCCGGTTTCGACAGATCGACGCCCGCCGCCTCGAATATGGCGCGGCATTCTTCCGGCGACTTCATGGTGCCATTGGCGTTCAGCAACTGGCCAAAGGGGACATTGCGTGAACCCGGGATATGCCCCGAGCGCAGCCCCTCGCGCGGTTCGGCCTCGGCCCCGGAAAACCGGCTGGCCGAGCGGGCGTCGATAATCTCATGATCACCCAGCTTGGCGGCGGCGGACACTTGCGTGACGTCCCGGACAAGCTGATTTTGCACCCGAACGGTCATATGACGATCACGGATGACCGGCGGCAGGTCTTCAACCTCGCGCCCTTCCGCCTGCCATTTGGGGAATCCACCATCCAGAACCGCGATGTTTTCCTGCCCCATCAGACGGAACAGCCACCAGACCCGCGCGGCCGACATCAGCCCGGCGCCATCGTAGACCACGACCTGATGACCATCGCCCACCCCCATCGCGCGCAGGCGCGACATGAATTTCTCGACCGGAGGCGCCATGTGCGGCAAGTCGGAACGGTGATCAGATATCTCATCAATATCAAAGAACCGCGCACCGGGGATGTGGCCTGCATCATATTCGGCCTTTGCATCACGATTTTGCGCGGGCAAGTACCACGACCCGTCCAGAATCCGCAGATCCGGATCCTTTATATGCGCGGCCAGCCATTCGGTGGATACGAGGGTTTTTGGATCGTCCTGCATCAAAGCCTCCCCTAAGCGCGCTTGATTTTTCCCTATACCCGGCGGCATAGGGGTTCAAGGCTGGATAGCGCTCACTTGGCGCTGCGCAGGCGGAAATGTTGGATAATCCCAATGAGGCTGATCAGAATCCAGAACCCCTCGATCAACATTGATGCGAGATTGAAGTTCTGGAGCAGGGAATAGACGATCAACACCGAGCCCAGCAGGTTGATCACCGGAAAGGCCAGATCATCCGAGTTCATCATCCGCATCTGTGTTGCGAAATACGCGGCGACCACGATCAGAGCCCCGAAAGAGCCGATGGCGTCGACGATGGTCAGGCTGTCGAAAAATGCGGTCATGAATGGGCCTTGCCGTTCTCAACAAATTCGGTGTGTTGGGCGTAATGGTGCATGTTCAAAAAGGCCGCCCCCTGCGGACCGGCGCGATACCCGTGCGGGAGATCTGCCGCGAAACGCAGCCCCTGCCCGGCCTGTAGGGAAACCCACTCGTCTCCGCGCAGGATCTCAAGCGTGCCGCTCAGAACAAAGACCTCCTCGGTCACGCCTGTCGCGTGGGCGGGCGACTCGTGGCTTTGGTTCGGCTTGAGGTTGACGTGGAACGTCTCGGCCCCCAGAGCGGGATCGAATGGAAAGACGATCTTGACCTCGATCGTGCCGGGGAAAGTTACGGTCTGAAATACCGAAGGATCCCCGTTCATCGTATCGATCAGCGCGCTGAGCGGCAGTTGAAACCCCTTGGCAATTTTCCACAGCGTTGCGATGGTCGGGCTGGATTCGCCGCGCTCGATCTGCCCCAGCATGGCTTTGCTCACGCCAGTCATCTCGGCCACTTTCGACAGGCTCAGGCCCGATGCCGCACGCACGTCCCGCAGTTTCAGCGTTATATCGTCAGAGTCCATCTCATCGTCCCGCGAATCCTCTTGTGCGTTATAGCGCACATGTGGTACGTGCGCTATAACGTACGAACCCCAAGACATGCACCCCGAGGCAACAGGGAAACAGCATCATGCCATTGTACCGATCCAGAACCTCAACCCATGGCCGCAACATGGCTGGCGCACGCGGCCTTTGGCGCGCCACCGGCATGGGAGACGATGATTTCGGCAAACCGATCATTGCCATCGTCAACTCGTTCACCCAGTTCGTGCCCGGTCACGTCCACCTGAAGGACCTGGGTCAGATGGTTGCGCGCGAGGTCGAGGCCGCCGGTGGCGTTGCAAAAGAATTCAACACGATCGCGGTGGATGACGGCATCGCAATGGGCCATGACGGGATGTTGTATTCGCTGCCCTCGCGCGAAGTCATTGCGGATTCGGTCGAATACATGGTCAACGCGCATTGTGCCGACGCGATGGTCTGCATTTCGAATTGCGACAAGATCACTCCCGGCATGCTGATGGCCGCGATGCGCCTGAACATCCCTGCCATATTTGTCTCGGGCGGGCCGATGGAGGCCGGCAAGATCGATATCGCAGATCTGGATGCCAAGAAGATCGACCTCGTCGACGCCATGGTCGCCGCGGCGGACGACAAATTCACCGACGAACAGGTACAACATATCGAAGAGAATGCCTGCCCGACCTGCGGGTCCTGTTCTGGCATGTTCACTGCGAACTCGATGAACTGTCTGGCCGAAGCGTTGGGTCTCGCCCTGCCGGGCAACGGCTCGACACTGGCGACACATGCCGACCGCAAAGAGCTGTTCCTTGAGGCAGGCCGCCGGATCGTCGAGATCACCAAGCGCCATTATGACCTAGACGAAAAAGGTTTTCTCCCACGCGAGATTGCCACCTTCGAAGCATTCGAAAACGCCATGAGCCTCGACATCGCCATGGGCGGATCGACCAACACGGTTCTGCATCTGCTGGCGATCGCGCATGAGGGTGGCGTTGATTTCACCATGACCGACATGGACCGCCTGAGCCGCCGCGTTCCCTGCCTGTGCAAAGTCGCGCCCAACACCGAAAATGTGCACATGGAAGACGTCCACCGCGCCGGAGGTATCTTCTCGATTCTCGGAGAGCTCAGCCGCGCTGGCCTGCTGCACGAGGAATGCAGCACGGTGCATTCCGCCACGATGGGCGAGGCGATCGCCAACTGGGACATCAAGGTCGCCAACAATCCCAAGGCGCAGGAGCTGTTCAAAGCCGCCCCCGGCGGCGTGCGCACCACACAGGCGTTCAGCCAGTCGAACCGGTACAAGGAACTGGATACCGACCGTGAAGGCGGCGTGATCCGCTCGAAAGAACACGCGTTCAGCCAGGATGGCGGTCTGGCCGTTCTGTTCGGCAATATCGCCCGCGACGGCTGTATCGTGAAAACTGCTGGCGTGGACTCCAATATCCTGAAGTTTACTGGCTCGGCTTACGTGTGCGAAAGTCAGGATCAGGCGGTCAACGACATTCTCACCGGCAAGGTAAAAGAAGGCGACGTGGTGGTGATCCGCTATGAAGGCCCGCGCGGCGGCCCGGGGATGCAGGAAATGCTGTATCCGACGTCATATCTGAAGTCCAAAGGACTGGGCAAAGCCTGCGCGCTGCTGACCGATGGTCGTTTCTCGGGCGGCACATCAGGCCTGTCGATCGGACATGTATCACCCGAGGCGGCCGAAGGCGGTGAGATCGGCCTGGTGCAGAATGGCGACACGATCGAGATCGACATCCCCAACCGCACCATTCATCTGGCTGTGTCAGATGAAGAGCTGGCCGCCCGCCGCACGGAACAGGACGCAAAGGGGTGGGAGCCCGCCGCGCCCCGCAAACGCAAGGTGTCCACTGCGCTCAAGGCCTATGCAAAGCTGACGACCAGCGCAGCAAAAGGGGCTGTTCGCCAAGTCTGAGCGCCTGCGGGACCGGCTTGCTGAGGCGGCGAGCCGGGATTTCGACCGTCCTCAAGAACTCCCGCGCCCAAATCGCACCATCAGCTTTGCTGATGCCACGTTTGGCCTTGGGCCCGGCGCCGCGCAACGCGCGGCGCCGGGCCCAACCGGAGGAGATGTTTCGCAAGAAAAAACGACGACGGGCGGGAGCACCCCACCGTCAGTCGCCCAGTTTGGCGTGGATTTCGTCCAGATCGATTTCGCCGATCGGCATCTTGTTGGCCGGGTTTTCGAAGTCGTATTTGAACAGCTCGAAATCCTGCTTGTAGATCTCGTAGACCAGATGCATTGACAGATCGTCAAAGTAGTCTTCAACCGGATGCGCACGTTTTGGTCCGTGCCCTTCGGATTCATTGAACCGTGGGATCTCGGACAATTTGACCGGGTGCTTCAGCTCGACACTGTCCAGAACATCCTGCATCCCGTCATTGAACGCTTCTGTCCAGAATATCCGGTCATAGTGACCGCCGTTCACGATGAAAGTAGACACGTGGCCTGACATCGCAGACCAGTGAATGTCCGGGTCCATCGGGCGCCGCCACCGGATCGTATCACGCGCAAACAGCAGAAACCGGCGAAAGCTGGCGATCTGGTCAAACTCTCCTTTGCCGTCGTCACCGCCCACTTCGATCCCGTAGTTGTAGATCAGCGTCGGCACCAGATTGCCGCGGTATCTCTTGCCGTTGCGCTGAATGCCGCAGATTTTGTCAAAGAATGAGCTGAGAATGCGGGTGTAGGGATTGCGCACGCAAGTGAACGAATAGGATGCGTGATTGCGCACGTTGTTCGAGATCAGCTCCTGGCTCTGATCAAATGCCCATTTGTGCATGCCGTCCTTGGCATCATGGATATCACCGTCAAAGAACTGGCCGTGATCCGAAAAATACATGATCTGACCAATGGTCGAGCAGGCACATTTGGGCACCACACGGTACACCATGCTTTCGCTCTCGGTCATCCAGGTACCGGGAAACCCCATCTGCTGTGCCTCCTCCGCTGGCCTGGTCTCGATGCGATACGCCAGCTTTTGGTTACAAAGAACCAAAATTATTCTGTTTATTCAATCGTTCATCCTCAGTATCACGGTTGAAATCAGGCAGAAACGGATATTGCGTTATCTCTATGGCAAAAGTCGCCTATATATTGCTGTGTCACAAGGACCCTGAGGCCATCATTGCTCAGGCCGAACAACTGACAGCTGTCGGCGATTGCATGGCCATCCATTTTGACGCCAGCGCCAGCACCGAAGCCTATGAGCGCATTCGGTCCGCACTGGATCAGAACCCCAATGTTACCTTTGCGAAAAAGCGCGTCAGATGCGGCTGGGGAGAATGGTCGCTGGTGCAGGCCACGCTGAACGCCCTGCAAGCCGCCGTGGAAACCTTCCCCCGCGCCACGCATTTCTACATGCTGTCCGGTGACTGCATGGCGATCAAAACCGCTGAATACACGCACCGTTACCTCGACGATCACGACAAGGATTTCATCGAAAGCCACGATTTCTTTGAAAGCAACTGGATCAAGACCGGCATGAAAGAAGACCGGTTGATCTATCGCCACTACTTCAACGAACGTACGCAGTCCAAGCTGTTCTATGCCGCCTATGAATTGCAGAAGCGCTTCGGTCTGACGCGGGACATCCCCCAGGACATTCAGATGATGATCGGCAGCCAATGGTGGTGCCTGCGTCGCAGAACCGTCGAAATGATTCTGGATTTCCTGCGTCAGCGCCGGGATGTGATACGGTTTTTTTCGACCACGTGGATCCCTGATGAAACCTTCTTTCAGACGCTGGTGCGTCACCTGATCCCGAAAAACGAGATTGAAAACCGAACGCCGACATTCCTGATGTTTTCGGACTATGGAATGCCGGTCACGTTCTACAATGACCACTATGACATGTTGCTGGGCCAGGATTATCTGTTCGCACGCAAGATCAGCGCCGAGGCGCATGAGTTGAAGGCCCGGCTCGGTTCGCTCTATGCAAGTGAGGGCGTCGATTTCCCGATCTCGAACGAGGGGCGCAATCTGTACGCGTTTCTCACCGGTCGCGGACGCATCGGCCGCCGGTTCGGACAACGCTTCTGGGAAGCCGGGAGCGTACTCGGCCCGGAACGGGAACTGTTCGTGATCGTCTGCAAGAAATGGCATGTCGCCAAACGTCTTGTCGATCAGATCGCATCTGAAACGGATATTCCTTGCGTCGAATACCTGTTCAACGAAGAAAACACGTTGCTGCCGGACCTGGGCGGGATCGAATCCACACTGACCAAGCGCTCTCGTCACCGGCGCGCCGTTCTGCGCCTGTTGTTCGACAGTTTCGGGTCGGATCAGCTGGTGCTGTGCCTTGACCCGGCCAATCTTGACGCGCTCGAGGATTTCTGCGGCGACCAGGCCAAAACCCACGTGCTTGAGATCGAATGCGAATACTCGGACGATTATCTGATCGGCCACGCGCGTCGCGTCGGGCTGGCCGGAGACAACAGTCCAACGGAAACCGTTGCTTCCTTGCTGCCGACCCTTCGCAACGATCTGGGCTATGAATCCGAACGGATCCGTGCCGCCCGGCTGGACAATTACCTGCGCCTGCGGGAAACAGCCCCGCGCGCCGAGAACGAAGCGGTTATTGCCAGGTTTCTTGGGGTTGGTGAAGACAAAGCCCAAGCCATCATGCAGTTGGATTATCTTTTCCTCGACTGATCCCCAAAGCCCTTCACAGATTGTGTGCTTGAAACTGGGCACCTGTGCCCTGCGCAATCCAAATCGCGGATGGCAAGTGTTCCGCCACACAAGGCAGCAGCAGCCGCTGCAACTGCACTCGTGATTTTTATTCAAATATCGGATATTGTGCAGCCAATTGGGCCATTTTGTTCATACTTTTTCTATCAGCAACACGGCCCTTGCCAGGAACACGCACGGAAAACGGGCAGGTCTTTTATTCTGAATGACCGGTGTCTGAGCTTCGAAGAACCAGAAGCACTGGCTGACCGAAGATTGAAATATTGCAACGCAACTCCGGGGGGACACAGTTGTGACCATAGATCAAATTTCCAAATCCAGACCTTACACCCCAAGCGACGCAGACTGGAAGATGATATATGATGTCCTTCCGGGCAAGGCTCAGATCGCCGACCCAGCCGTCATCAACCCACAATTCGAATGTATCGAAGTGACCGGCAACGCGGTTCTGCCGGCGAACGGCATGTATATCGTGCTGCGCGGCGTGGTTAAGCTGCGCCAGAACGGGAATCCATTGGCCAGCGCGGATGTCGGTGATTACTTCTATGAAGAACACCTGCAAATCTCGGATATACCTGTCAGCCTTGAAGCGCTTGCGCTGGATGGAACCCGGCTGGCGTATCTGTCCAGCAAGAACTGGCTTCAGATACCAGAGAGCGTCCGGCAACCCTGTTTTGCAACGATGTTTGGTGATCTGGTCAGCGTTCAGTTGCAGAACTTTCAGCAGCCAATCAATTGTTGCAGCGTCACGGCGGCCGCTCTCAGCATGTCGGCGCTGGGGTTCAGCTGCGAAGTCAATGACATCTTCCGCGAATGCGCATTGCCCTCGTCCTTTGTCGTGAACGACGGAATCTCGCTGGGCGAGCTTTTTGACGTCGCCTGCACCTACATTCACACGCAGGGGCTGCGCGAGAGGGTTCAGGTTCAGGCCTATTTCATGGACGAAGACACAACCAGTGTGCCTCTGCTGCTTGAGGCGATCGACGAATCCAACCGGCTGGGCGGTGACAACGACATTCTGGTGGCGAATTTCCAGGTCGGTCTTGCCCATGGCAAAGAGAACATGCCCGGCGGCCATTTTGCCGTCATCGCCAAGTGCAATCCAAGCACGGGGCTGGTGCATATGATGGATGTGCACCCTGAAAAATACGGCAAGCTTTGGGTGACAACCGTCGAACGGTTGTGGCAAGCCATGTCGGATCGTGATGGAACCTCGATGCGGTCCCGCGGCCTGTTGCGGTTTTCAGCACGGGCAGCGGTCAAGACGCATCTGAAGACCTTCAAGCAGCGGTGCAACTACGTCGACAGCACACGTTATCTGGCGAAAGACCCCAAGAAACGCCGCAACCTGTTCCGCCGGGCGACCCCCAACATGAACTCGATCGGCGTTTTGGTGGAAAGCCTCGCCATTCACGGCGACTACAGGGTGGACGAGGACGAGTTGCTGCGGGCGGCCCAGGTGTCGTTCACGGATACTGTCCGCCGGGTCGCCACCGCCAAAGACATGCACGACATGGTCGAAAAGTATATCAGACAATCCGAGAACCTGCATCTGAGCAGCTCGTTCCACAGCTTTGGAACCCGTGACGACAAATCAATCCAGACCCCCGAGGACTGGTTCAAGGCGCAGTTGAAAAGCCTGACCACGAACAGCAATCGCCACCTGATGATCAACATCGACTTCAATCGCGTCACCGGGATCGAGGCGATCCGCCCGCCGGACAACGTGTTTCGGGAAACTGCGTTGCTGGAAGAGTTCTGGTGCCTGTGCATAGACTATGACGAGGATGAAGACGTTGTGACCATAGTTGATATGAGTCCGGCGACCTCGCAGGTCTGGCAAGCGCCGCGCGGCAACATTTTCCGTGGTCTGCGGGATCTCGAAGACCCTGCATTGTTGGTGATCGAAGAGGTCGAGCCGCCCGAAAACCCAAGCGATGTTGCCAGCATCATCAAGCACAATACGATGGTTCTGTTCTACGAGGACGAGGACCCGTGGTCCTATATGCTGCGCAGCATTCTTTCGAATATCGGGGCAACGACCGTCAAGCAGATCGACGTGGGCGGGCGGGATCCCAATATGATCAGGATGCGGCGGCAACTGGTGACGCTTGGGGAAAGACCGGACGTGCCGTATCTGTTTTTCAAAGGGAAATGCATCAGCAAAAGCGAAAAGCTGGAAGACATCGTCGACATGATCCAGGTCGGTGAATTGCAGGCCAGGATGCGCAAGGAAGGGCTGCCGGTATCCGATCTGAACGAAACCCCCAGCCTTGAGAAAAACCCCTTCGGCTACCCAAAAGGGGTGATGAATCAGGTAAACGCCGGAAAGCGAAACGTATTGCTCTGCGCCTGCGGGTCGTCGGCGGCGGACAAGATCCCCGAGCTGGTCGAACGCATCGTCGATGCGGGGCATAACGTGAAACTGATCCCGTCTGTTTCGGCCGAGAAATTCTTTCGCGATTTCGGGGCCGAACGGATCGACGCCAAGATCACCCATAACGACTATTACCGCGACGACGACGAATGGAATTTCCGCTATTTGAAGTTCGACATGCCGGTGCGCGCTTCGCATCTGGCGCTGTGTGACTGGGCAGATTGCGTCATCGTGGCCCCCATTACCTGCAATACGATGGGCAAGGTTGCCAATGGCATCGCCGACAACCTTCTGACCTCGGTCTTCGTGGCTTGGCAATATCAGAAGAAACCGGTGATCCTCTGCCCCGCCTGCAATACGAATATGTGGAACAATATCACCACGCAGAACAACGTCGACAAGCTTAGGACGCTTGGGGTCGATTTCGTCGGACCGCGCGAAGGTCGCCTGTCGAACGGCCGGATGGGCATCGGCATGATGGCAACGCCGGACCAGATCATGGAAGCTTTGGCGGATGCGTTCGAGGAATTGGACGACCAGAAGTATCGCGTCTGCAAATGGGCGCGCGAGGCCGCCGCCGCCGATGACATCAACGAATGGAAGCGCGTGTTCCGCGCCATCGACGAAGGCGTGGTCGGCGTCAACATCGTGGACGAGGCCCACGGAGATTCACTGTTGCACTATGCAGCGGGCGGTGAAGGCGAACTGGGCGAAAGCGGCCATGATCTGGGCAAGCCCGACTATGAGGCCGCCCAGGACCTGATCGACCGGGATATCGACGTCAACATCGTCAATGACCACGGGTTCACGGCGCTGCATGTGGCGGTGATGAACAAGGCGCCGAAGATGGTCGAGATTCTGCTGGGTGCTGATGACATGGATGCGACCCCGTGCATCGAGTTCGTTCAGGGCATGCAGATCGAACCGGAAATCCGTTCCATGCTGGACAGATGGGCGCAAGATCACAACCTGAAGATGGCAGACCCCGAACAGGGGCGCAACGAAAGCTTCGTGGCCGTCAAAGAACCCTCTTACCTGTATTTCACCTATGGATCCCTGAAGCAGGGATTCCCCAATCATGACGCACACAGCAAAGTTCTGAACGACTTCGTGGGAACGGCGCGCACCCGGCAACCGATGCCCTTGATCATCCCGAAGGAACCATTCTGCGACAATCCCAATTGTGGATATCTGCATCGCATGGCAACCCTTGTGGATCAGCAGGGGATGGGCAAGCAAGTGGTTGGAGAGGTCTACCGTGTCACCGAATCCGGCCTCGGCGAACTGGACAGGCTGGAGGGGTATCACGGCCCCGGCTCACCCGAGAATGTCTATGTGCGCAAGAAGATCAACGTCGTCGTCGAGGGGGCGATGAAACCCGCTTATGCCTATGTAATCGCGGATCCGGAAAAGTACCTGAAAAGCTGGCGCGAGGGCACATCCGAAGTGGTGAGCGACTATACGCTGGATATGGCGCAGGGCGAACCCAAACCCGGGTTTGAACCGGTGGCCTAACACTCTCGCGTGCTGATCGGTGGCGGTTCGGAACTGTTCTTGATGCTGAGATTATAGGCCGTGATCGCCACCATGCACAGCAGCACGAAAGGCCAGAAACTGGCCTTTGGAATCAGGTTGTCCCGATAATGGATGATCCGCAGCGACGGTACCGCCTCGGACGCGAAAAGGTAGGTGTTGATCGAAACCGCCAGCAGCATGAAATACATGAGGAAAAAGAACGACTCCATGTAGATCACGGGCGATCCGGCGAACCCTTCGCGCAGTTGCACATGGGCCAGCAGGATCACGAAGAACAGAACCGAACAGGTGCCGATCACGCTGGACGTGCTGAAGTCATGCCGCTCTACCAGACCCTCGCGGCGCGTGACGGTCATGACCGCACCGAACAGCAGCATCACCACAACAAGCAATGGAATCATGTGCACGATGAACGCGTTTGCGAAATTGCGCTTGATGACAAAGTTGTAATGCAACTCGGGCGTGTTGGTCTGGTAAGCATTCTGCCGGATGCCCAGCGTCGTATCCAGATTTGACAGCTTGTAATCGAAATAGGTGTTTTCACGCTCCCACGTGCCCATCACGATCCGGTTGTCGATCCCAAAAATGTCATCCGGTCCGGTCGCCGGATAAGCGTCGAAGTCAGGAACCAGCGCGACGTTGGCCTCAAAAGAGGCCGGCCAGAACCGTACCCAAACCGTTTTGTGGTCGAACGGGTAACTGGTGTAGTCGAAGCTCTGGCGCAGAGTTTGTTCGAAATACCAACCAATCAAAACGCCGTCGGGTTGCGGCAACCGATAGGCCTGTTCGATAAGGCCGTTTGCCGTATCGACCGCTTCGGGCAGAAGAAACCCGGCCTCACCTTCGGCAGGAATGATCGCGTCATGTTCACCTGCTTTGTAGTGCTGCCAGATATAGCCGGTGAGCTGTACATCGCTGGCGCCAAGAAAGCTGAAAGACTTTATGAAAATCCCCGTTCTCAAACGGTAGTCCGGTGCAACGTCCAGCTTGCACAGATATGCATCTACCGCAGCCTGGTCAGGCAGTTGCGTCGGGTCTCCTTCGAAGTGGTTCAGTTCGATCCAAAGCTTGAGCAACAAAGCGGCCAACCCAAAGGTCAGCAAACCCGAGATAAGCCACACCTTTCCTTCGACGCTCATTCAGCCTCCTGCCTTGCCGCCTATTCCGCCAGAAAATCCGCTCGGCCCAGCAACGATTGCGTGATGCCCATTGCTGCAAACTGCTCATTCAGATCGGCAAATCCGCTATGTTGTGAGGGTGGGATTTTCTGCTTCCCGCTCTCGGCCAATAGCCGTGCTTGACGAATGGACAAGTCAACCATTGGCAAAGGCTCATTCTTGGTGAACGCGGCAAGCCCATCCGCATATTCAATTGCGGCATCCCAATCACCGCGCGCCAGCATGACAGCGCTGGCATCGGGGAAAAAATGTAGATGGCTGTGGCCGACACATCCCTCAGCGATGATCTCGGAACCCAGTTTCAAAAGGCGTGTTTGCTCATCCGGGTCCGTTTCGGCCATCGCCAGTGCTGACAGGGCCTTGGGTCCAACAAAATTCCGGCCATGTTCAAGCGCGATTTCGACTGCTCGCAGACCGGTTTCACGTGAGCGCCCAACCTGGCCGGCATAAACCTGCGTTCTGGCCATGTGTTCCAACGCCTGCGCTTCAAGGCGTTTTGCGCCCACGCGCTCGGCAATTTCGGCAGAGACGCCAAAGGCTTCAAGCGCACGGTCGAGACTGCCCAGAAAGGTTTCGGCCACACCAAGACATGTTTGCGCAACACATTCCGGAACAAATGCGAAATACGTCTGCGAGATTTCAATCGCCTCATTGGCATCTGCTCGGCCCTGACCGACATCCCCAGTATAGCTGCGCGCCACGCTGAGATTGTGCAGATTTGCCGCAAGGTCCCGAACCAGCCCTTTTTCACGCGCCCGTTCAGCGGCTTGGGTATAGAACCCCGCCGCCGTCTTCATCGAGGCTTTCATGAAATTGGCGTCGCCAAACCCACTCAGCGCCCCAACTTCAAGGCGCGGGGATTCCAGTTTGCGGGCAAGCAAGAGCGCCCGCTCGTTGGCCTTCAGCGCTTCTTTGTTCCGTCCCAGCGGGAAGTAGACGTTGCCGCGCACATAGCTTATCTGGGCCTCATCTTCCTCGGACCCGCAGCGCTGTGCTGCTGCCTCAGCAATGTCGAGCGCTTCCAGCGCGTCCTGATACAGGCTTGCTTGCCGCGCCGCCTGCGCCAGCCCGATATGGGCCCGGGCGATTTGTTCATCGGTTTCCGCCAAACTGGCCGCGTCCTTGAACTCGTCCAAAGCTTCGTTTGACAACCCCTGCAACCGATGCGTTTCGCCCCGCGCGCACAGCAGGTCAAATCGGACACCCGCCGGGGACGGCAATTCCAAAGCACGCTCGATCAGCGGGCTGGCATCGTCGAACCGGAAGGCTTGGATCAATTTATCCGCAGCCTCCAGATAGGCTTGCGCTGCGTTATTGGCCCCGGCCCGGTCCAGATGCTGGGCGCGCAAGGTGACGTCTCGATCCTCGAACCACTGTGCCGCCTGTCGATGCAGACGGGCCCGTTCGGATTTGACCAAAGTAGCATAGGACCCGTCCCGGATCAGCGCGTGGGCAAACATGAGATCAGGTCCGGCCTCTCGGATCAGCGCCGACCGGATCAGGTTACTCGTATCCAGATGTCCTTCGCCCAGAACGAAATTCAGAACTTCGGGCGAGAACCTTTGCCCCAGAACCGATGCGGCCTGAAGGGCGGTTCGACTGGCGCGATCCAACGCATCCAATCGCGACTGGACGATACCCTGAATACTTCCGGGCACACTTTCCTGCTTGAGTACGTCTGTGTTGCGCAACAGCTGTTCCAGAAACAACGGGTTGCCGCCCGCCCGTTGGACACATGTCTCCAGCAAATCCTGATCGATGGCCCGGAACTCTTCGACCAGTTGTCTGACATGCTCCTCTCCCATTGGCGCCAGTTCCAGCTTTGACACCAGCGCGCCGTCCGTCGCCATCTGCCAGTCCCTGTCGATCGGATCGCCTTCGGCCCGACTGGACATCATCAACACACAGGGAATGTTCCGCGTCGCTGCGGCGATATGCGAACAGGCCGTCAGGATGTCAGGGGTCGCCCAGTGGATGTCCTCAATCTGAATAAGTAGGGGCGATTCCTGGCTGCTGGCCGAAAGCAGTTCCTCAAGAACCTGACGCCGTCCTCGCAGACGGGTCTTGTTGTCCATCACGGCATAGACCTCGGCCAGACCCGGGTCTTGCTCAAGCTCAAGCAAGGCATTGAGATGCGCGGCGTTGGAAGGACTGACCCAGCCCCTGCTGATCGCGTCTTTTGCGACAGCCGCCCCTGTTTCCGCCCCATCTGACGCTTCAAGTCCCAGAATGCTGCGGGCGACGGTCTGAATGGCTGAATGACCTTCGCGCGCACCGAAATCCACCACAACGCCGTTGTGGATTTTGTAGGACAGGTTGGTGGCCAGTTCCGCCACCTGCTCGGACAGGTGGGTTTTTCCAATTCCGGGTTCGCCCAGAACGATATGAACTTCTCCTTTGCCATGGCGTTGGCATCGGTCGAATGTGGCCGAGAAAATCGACATCTCGCGCTCGCGCCCGATGAATTTGTGCCGTCTCGTTCGAATGTTCCTGGCCAGCCGGTCCAGACGCCAGACCTCAACTGGTTCGTTCAGCCCCTTGATCGCCTTGACCCCGATGGAGTCGCCCACGAACAACGGACCCAGCGCGCGTTGAATGTCATGTGAGACCAGCGTTTCCCCTGCCGCTGATATGTCCGTGAGACGGGAGGCCAAGTTTACGCCATCTCCTGTCACCGTGTATTCCGTATGTGACTGGCTGCCGGTTGTACTGGCAATGACCTGACCCGAAGAGATGCCGATATGGCAGGAAAGCGGCGGCGACAACGTCGAAAGAACCGCGTGAATTTCAGCCGCAGCGCGTGCTGCCCTTTCGGTGTCGTTTGTATGTGAGATCGGCGCCCCGAAAACAGCCATGACCGCATCACCAATATGCTTGTCGATACGACCGCCGTATTTTTCGACCACATTGTCCACTTTGCTGAAGAACTGATTGAGCAGCGCGTGCAGATCCTCGGCATCCAGCTCACTGGAAATTTTCGTGAACCCGGTCAGGTCAGCAAACATCACCGTGACCTGCCGCCGCGCGGGTTCATGCGGTGCCGTTGGTTCAGGTTCGGCCGCGGTGTGGGTGGAATCAAGTTGCTCGATGGCACGCAAAAGCCGCCGACGATCGCCGACAGCAGTCACGCCGATTTCGATCAGATCCTCTGCCGTCAAATCTGGCAGAATGGAAAAGTCGATCTTGTTGTCAATGAAGGCCTGCGCGTACTCGTTCAATCCATTTGCGCTCAGCCAGCCCCTCAGGTCTTGAGACATATCGCCCCTCTGAAGTCCCCCACTTCAAGCGAGAGCCTAGCATGGCAGCGGGCCCGAGTCTGCAAAAACCAAATTAATTCGTGATTTTGAGCAGGGTTAATCCATTTTTCATGCGTTCACCTGGCTTGCATTTCCAAACCCGCTCGACAGGACAAATGAACGGCAGGCCTCGGAGATTTCTCGAAACCGCGCTCTTTCCCTGACATAAAGATACACTTCGCGCCTGTCCGGCAAATCCGAAATCGGACGAAAGGCAACTGCGTCCGGGATGAATTGCGCGACGGTCTGCGGCAGGACAGTGATCCATTGGCCTGCCCTGACCGTCGTGATCAGGGAATGCGTGTTGTGAATGGTAACCTCGGCCCCGTCCAGAATCTCTCGGAAAGGCGCGGACTCGATAAAGTCACACAGGGCGTTTCGAACGAAAGGCTCAGCCACGAGATCCGAAATGGCTGGCGGTTCTGCCCGCGTCATCAGCGGATGATCCGATGCCGCAACCAGCCCGAAGCGATCCTGAAACAGCGGCTCTGCACTGACCCCGTTCAGTGGATGATGGCCGGACGCAATGCCGATATCAGACGTGTCGCCGGCAACCGCATCCAGAACCTGCTGCGAATCGCCGTCTCGCAGCTCGATCTTCAGGCCGGGAAAGCGAGACGTCATATGATCCAGCAGGGCAGGAAAGACCAACGCCCCCACGGACGGCACGGATACGATACGGATCAACCCGTGCTCGGCCTGTGCCGCCAGTTCAATGTTCTGAACGGCCTGATCAAAATCCCGCACCTGTTTGAGGGCGAGGTCAAGAACTTGCTGACCCAGCGGTGAAAGGTGGTTTTTCCGTTCGCCTTCAAACAGTTTCTTGCCCAGATGCTCTTCGAATTGTTTCAGCATCATTGAGACGGCAGATTGTGTCCGGCCCAGACGGCTGGCTGCCTCGGCAAGATTTCCGGTTTGGGCCACGGTGCAAAAGCACCGCAGCATTTCCACTTTCACGGCCATGTTTCAATCTTTCTGAAGTTTTCTAAAGTTATTTTAGTTTGACTGATATCGGCAGCAAGTTCCATTCTTTCGCAGACTGAACTTTGCGAATTTGGGGCCTGACGTGACCAAACTGAATCTGATTGCCGGCGAATGGCTGGCGGGCGAAAGCGAAATTGAAAACCGCAATCCATCGGACCTGAGCGATCTGGTCGGTATGTTCGCGCAGGCCAGTGCCGATCAGCTTGAGGCAACGCTGGATCAGGCGCGTGTGGCACAGTTGGAGTGGGCTGCCTACGGGTTGGAGCGCAAGCAGGCCGTACTGAACGCCATCGGCAATGAACTGATGGCCCGCGCCGAGGAACTCGGCACTCTGCTGAGCCGTGAAGAAGGAAAACCGCTGGCCGAGGGCAAGGGCGAGGTCTACCGCGCCGGTCAGTTCTTCACCTACTATGCGGCCGAATGTCTGCGACAGATCGGAGAGAACGCCGATTCCGTGCGCCCGGACATCGAGGTTGACGTGCGCCGCGAGGCTGTTGGCGTGGTTGCCATCATCAGCCCGTGGAACTTCCCCACCGCAACGGCTTCGTGGAAGATCGCCCCGGCGCTTTGCTATGGCAACGCGGTAGTGTGGAAGCCCGCCAACATCACCCCTGCCTCGGCCGTGGCCCTGACCGAAATCATCGCGCGGCAAGACATCCCCAAGGGTCTGTTCAGCCTGGTGATGGGCTCGGGCCGTTCCATCGGTCAGCGTCTGGTGGAAAGCCCCAAGGTCAATGCGATTTCATTCACCGGATCGGTTCCCGTGGGTAAAGGCATTGCTGCTGCGGCCATCCAGAACCTGACCAAGGTGCAGATGGAAATGGGGTCCAAAAACGCGCTGGCCGTGATGGACGATGCCGATCTGGATCTGGCGGTGACGCTGGCGCTGGGCGGGGCATTCGGCGGCACCGGTCAGAAGTGCACGGCTTCGTCGCGTCTGGTCGTCCACGCGGGCATCCATGATGCCTTCGTCGAAAAGCTGGTGGCCGGTGCACAGGCGATGAAAGTCGGCCACGCGCTGGAGGACGGCGTTCAGATGGGTCCGGTCGTCAGCCAGCAGCAGTTGAATGAAAACCTCGCCTATGTCGATCTGGGCAAATCCGAAGGCGCCGAGCTGGCCTGTGGTGGTCAGCGGCTGGAGATGCCCCATGACGGTTTCTACATGTCGCCGGGGGTGTTCCTGAACACCACCAACGATATGCGCATCAACCGCGAAGAAATGTTCGCACCGCTGACCAGTGTCATCAAGGTCGGCAGCTATGACGAGGCGCTGAGCGTCGTGAACGACACCAATTTCGGCCTGACCTCGGGCATCGTGACCAAGTCGCTGGCTCGCGCAACCCATTTCCGCCGCAACGCACGCACCGGCGTGGTGACGGTGAACCTGCCCACCGCAGGCACCGATTACCACGTGCCATTCGGCGGTCGGGGTGACAGTTCGTACGGTCCCCGCGAACAGGGCAAAGCAGCAGCCGAGTTCTACACGACCGTCAAAACCGCCTATATCAGCGCCGGCCCCGTCTGATGCGGATCGACGGCCTGCAATATGCCAACTGGTCGGAAAAGATCTTCCGCCAGCTGCGCGAAGGGGGCGTGGACGCGATCCACGTCACCATCTCCTATCATGAGAATTTCCGCGAAACGGTTCTGAATTTCGAGAAATGGAACCGCTGGTTCGAGCAATACCCGGATCTGATCATGAAAGGCCGGTGGGCCAGCGACATCGACACGGCACGCGAAACGGGCCGGACCGCCGTGTTTTTCGGATTTCAGAACCCGTCGCCCATTGAAGACGATATCGGGCTGGTCGAAATCCTGCACGATCTGGGCGCGCGGTTCATGCAACTGACCTACAACAACCAATCCCTGCTGGCGACCGGTTGCTACGAGGCCGAAGACACCGGCATCACCCGCATGGGCAAGCAGGTCATCAAAGAGATGAACCGCGTGGGCCTTGTGATCGACATGAGCCATTCGGCAGACCGTTCCACGATCGAGGCGGCTGAAGTCTCGGACCGGCCCATCGCGATTACACATGCCAATCCGCACGAATGGTCCCCGGCCCTGCGCAACAAGCGGGATGACGTCATCCGCGCGGTAACGGAAAAAGGTGGGATGCTGGGCTTTTCGGTCTACCCTCACCACCTGAAAGACAAGTCCGATTGCACGCTGGAGAGCTTCTGCGAAATGATCGCCCGCACTGCCGACAAATACGGGGCCGAACATCTGGGGATCGGCACTGACTTGTGTCAGGATCAGCCCGACAGCGTCGTGGAATGGATGCGTGTGGGGCGTTGGACAAAAGAAATCGACTATGGCGAAGGCTCGGCCTCGGCTCCGGGATTCCCACCGATGCCGGGCTGGTTTCAGGACAACCGAGACTTTGGAAACATCGAAAAAGGGTTACGCGCGACCGGCCTGAACGATGACGAAGTGGCCGGGATCATGGGCAGGAACTGGTACCGGTTCTTTGCCGAGAACTTCGTCCCACAAAGGTAACCAAATGGAACCACACGCGCAGACAGAGATCGCCAGACGTGACCCATCCACGGTCATGCGGCTGTCACGGTTGGGATCGTTGCACCAATGTCGGCTCAGCTTTATGCGGCAACTGACGCGCCGCATGGCCGAAGAAAACTGGAGCTTTTCGCGCCCTGCGTTTGAAATTGACAACAAGGGTGTGGGCCATGCGGTCTATACCGCGCAAGGCCCCGATCGGGCCTATTCGCTGGTCGCCTTTGCCCATGACCTGCCCCCCGAACAGCGATCTGACCGGGTGATTGCCGAGGCCTGGGATGCCACCTTCGCGTTGTTTGACGGCATTCCAACGGCAGAGGATATCGACCGTCTGTCGCAGAATGTTCCGTTGCAAGAAGCCGGACGTATCAGCGAAGCCGAACTGTCCCTGTCTCGGGCCAACCGTTCCGTGCGGCTTTGGACACATGTAGTGGATCGTCTTGCGGCGGGGCAGCAACCCGATCTCGAACAGATCTACAAAGTCGGTTACCTTATGCGGACCACGGCCGTTTATGGGTCGGGCAAATTTGGCGCAGCAGACCGGGAAAAGACAGCCGGCCGGGCCGAAGTCAGTGGTCCGTTCCAGATCGAGATGCTGTCAGTCTATCTGACCCGCGCCTTTGTGCGCGATCTGGTACAGCATATGGCGCAGGTCAAAGGCGGGGATCGGACCGCAGAGCTTGATCCAGACATCGCCCGTTGGCTGGGCATCGGGAATTCGACCGGCCTGGGTATGGCCCCGTTCATCGTCAATCACCCGGTACTGTTCAACAACTGGATCATGGTGCGCGAAGAAGCAATCTCGCGCGTTCGGTCCATTGGGACGGCTTCGGCAGATGAAGCACGTGTCTTTTGCGATGTCTTTGCAAGCTGCAAACAGTCAATCTCCTGGTGGCGATCTGAACACCCGGTGCAGATGGAAAAGCTGGCGGCCCTGAATTCGGATCTGGATAAAATCGAAGAGTATCTGGCCAAGGATGACCTGACACAGGACCACCCCTGGAACCGTCTGATCCTTTGGTCCGAAACCACGCTGACCGAAGAAGGTCAGGAACTGCTGGCCTCTCTGATCCTTGAACCTTATGGCACGCTTGTTGACGGGCTTGCGAGTTGCATGGCGGACACCAACACGGCCGCGCAGGTGATTGATGGGGCAATGCCGGTATCGGCGGTGCGTGCGTTGATCCGGAACAGCTTTGACTGGGCTTTGAACCTGGATTGGGCCGCCGCCGAAAACTGCGCGCGGGCCTGGTACGTGTCCGAAGACAAGCTGGAACCCCGGCTGGGGGAACGCTTCGAAGAACCGATCTCGGATTATGAACAACCTCTTGCACCGGCACGGGATGCGACCCTGGCTTTCGAAGCAATGCAGGACTGGCCAGATGACACTCCGATCGCAGAGTTTCTGTTGCGCCATCCGGAACACCGCCACAGCGTGCGCCGCGCGCAAATCAGCCGCATCGCTCCGTACGGTGAAATTCGAGACAACACGATCAGCGCGCAGGTGATGCCCATTGATATGCTGCGCGCCAAACTGTCCTTCTTTGGGGCGACGCATTTCGACCCGCGTTCGGATCGGTGGGTGCGTATCTGCATGTATTCAGGTGCACCCTACCCGGAAGAGCTGAACGCCGCGAACGCCGACCTGTGGGTTTATCCGGAGGTTGTGCAATGACCTTCTCGTTGAACGAAGTGGAAGCCACTGCCAAACGCGCAACCCGTGGGGCTGGATATGCCTGGGGTGTGGCGGAAGAAGCCGCGAAAGCAACCCGATGGCTTTGCGTTCAGGGGTTTGACGGACCAGCGATCCTGGCCCAGTTGCTTGAGCAGGAATTTGCGCCGCACCTGGAACATCACGTCCCAGAGGCCCGGGACGGTATGTGGACCGGTGCCCGGGATCTGTGTCCCCTTATGACCGGATCGGCATTATCAGATTTCCCGGACGCCCTGTCACAAGACAAAGTTCTGATTTCCAATGTTGCCGCACCTCTTCTGTTGCTGCCCTTTGTCGCCACCATGGCGAAAAAGCGGAAATCGACTGTGGAAATCACTTTGGACGGGTTTTCCGTGACCACTGATGGTGTTCATCTGAGCTGTGAAGAATTCGGAATGGACAGGGCAAACCGCGTCGGGATAACCGAAATCGACCAAATCAGACCCGCCCGCTCCATGCACAGCCGCGCCACCCCGGATCCGGGGGCGTGGAAGCTCCTCAACACCGTGGCGCATCGCACCTATGCCCCCGCAACTGAACAATCCCAACTGCTTGGCGCTGGTTCAGGCTTGTCAGACAACGATTGAAGGACGATCCGATGACCGAAACCAGAACTCTCTCGCTTGCCGAAATAGAAGAGCTGTCATTCAATGCGCTGGTGGCCGCCGGCACAAGCGAAGAAAATGCACGCCCTCTGGCTGTTGCCACAGCCGCGACCGAGGCAGACGGCGTGGCCAGCCATGGGCTGGCGTATATCCCGATCTATTGCGAGCATGTTCAATGCGGCAAGGTGGACGGTCAGGCAAAACCGGCCCTTGAAACCCCGCGTCCGGGCCTCATCCGGGTCGATGCCAAAACCGGGTTTGCACATTCGGCCATTGATCTGGGTTTTGAGGCGCTGATCCCGGCGGCACAGGAACAGGGCATCGCCGCATTGGCGATTACAAACAGCTACAATTGCGGTGTGCTGGGTTATCACACGTATCGGCTGGCCCAGGCAGGGCTGGTCGGATTGGGGTTCACCAATGCGCCAGCATCCATCGCACCTTCGGGCGGATCGAAACCTGTTGTTGGCACCAATCCTTTCTCGATCGCGGCACCGGGTACGGATGGTCAACCCGCACTGCTGATTGATCAAAGCGCCAGCACCATCGCCAAAAGCGAAGTGATGAAGCATGCACGGGAAGGAAAGGCCATTCCCGTCGGATGGGCGCTGGACGCTGACGGCAACCCGACAACGGACCCTAACGTCGGTCTGAAAGGCAGCATGGCCCCGTCCGGCGGCTACAAAGGCGTGGGTGTTGCTTTGCTGACCGAAGTCATGGCCGCAGCCCTTACCGGATCTACACTTGGGTTGAACGCATCGCCTTTTTCCGGAACGGCCGGTGGCCCCCCAAAGACCGGGCAGTTTTTCATTGCGATTGATCCCGTGGCGTCGTCCGCAGGTTTGTTTTCAAATGCCATGGCAACTCTGGTTGAGTCGATCAGAGCTCAGGACGGTGCGCATCTGCCCGGCGATGGCCGCCGCAAGAACCGGCTTTCGTCAAGCAAAGCGGGAGTCGCAGTGAACTCCGCAACCCTGTCAAAGATTGAAGCGATTTTGGGCTCCGGCTAGGCGACGGGTTCACCGCCCATTGAGTGCAGTTGCCAAGTGGTGGCGATCCCCAAGACTGCACCGGACAATTCGGTCAAAGGGTTTGCCTGTCTCTGGTTGGCAGGCGCGTTGAAAGGCAACGGGATATGCGCCTGTATCCCGGGCGCAAAAAGCGCAAGTCGCGTGTGAAATCCGATTTGGCGAGATACATGCCGCGCGAAAACGCTCGGCAGACAAAAAAACTGGCAACGCGTCGAAACCCGACAAGACCGATGTCCCACGGTCGTCCTATCGGCCGTCGTCATGTGCTGGTGTTGACACAACCGGCCAGATCCAAACCCGCCATGTTTCACCACACCGCATGGCCGCTCGGGATTCCTTCCGCTCCTCAGAGTTTGTTCGTATGTGGTGTGGATTGTTGGTGTAACTCCACCGTATTGCCACACCACGGAATATTTGTCCTCAAAATGGGCATTTGGGAAAACTGGCGACCCCGGCAGGATTCGAACCTGCAACCTGCCCCTTAGGAGGGGGCTGCTCTATCCAGTTGAGCCACGGGGCCGCGCCCTGCCTTCTGTAACCGGGATTTTCCGGGTTGTCATCGCCTTTGCACAATTGTTGTACACACCGACCTGTTCACGCTAGCATCGGACAAAACAACTACGCAGGTGCCTCCCGTGAACAGTGAAACCAAACGCCCGCTTACCCTTCGTGATGTGTCCGAGGCTTCCGGTGTCTCAGAGATGACGGTGAGCCGGGTTCTGCGTAACAGGGGGGATGTTTCCGACGCCACCCGCACCCGCGTTCTGGCCGCCGCCAAAGAGCTGGGATATGTCCCCAACAAGATCGCGGGCGCGCTGGCATCCAGCCGGGTCAACCTGGTCGCGGTAATCATCCCCTCGCTTTCGAACATGGTATTTCCCGAGGTGATGACCGGCATCAATCAGGTGCTCGAAGATACCGAGTTGCAACCCGTGGTTGGAGTGACGGATTATCTGCCCGAAAAAGAAGAAAAAGTGCTGTACGAGATGCTCTCGTGGCGCCCCTCGGGCGTGATCATTGCAGGGCTGGAACACACCGACGCGGCCCGCGCCATGCTGGATTCAGCGGGCATTCCCGTGGTCGAGATCATGGATACCGACGGCAAACCTGTCGACGCGATGGTGGGGATTTCACACCGCCGGGCCGGGCGCGAGATGGCGCAGGCGATTCTGAAGGCCGGGTATCAGCATATCGGCTTCATGGGTACCAAGATGCCGCTGGATCACCGCGCCCGAAAACGCTTTGAAGGGTTTACCGAAGTGCTGGGCAAACACGGGATCGAGATCGAAGATCGCGAGTTCTATTCCGGCGGCTCTGCCCTGGCCAAAGGGCGCGAGATGACGCAGGCCATGCTTGAACGGTCGCCAGATCTGGATTTCCTGTATTATTCCAACGACATGATCGGCGCTGGTGGTCTGTTGTACCTGCTGGAACAGGGCGTGGATATTCCGGGGCAGATCGGTCTGGCCGGGTTCAACAACGTGGAACTTTTGCAGGGTCTGCCGCGAAAACTGGCGACGATGGATGCCTGTCGTCTGGACATAGGACGTCAGGCCGCACAGATCATCGCTGAACGCCTGAAGGATTCGGAGTCTGAAATCGAGACACGGGTCACCCTGACCCCCAAGATCAGCTATGGCGATACTCTGAAACGACGATGAACGCCCCCCTGAAACGGCTCGACAATCGGACGGCCCGGGCCATTTTCATGGATCGTCACGCTTTGGCCGAACAGCCCGCGGGCGCGGCCAAGGGCGCCGGGCTTCTGGACCTTGTCCAGCGGCTGGGGTTCGTGCAGCTCGACAGCATCAACACGGTTGCCCGCGCCCATGACATGATCCTGTTTTCCCGACGGCCTGCGTATCGCAGCGCCAATCTGAAAAGGCTCTATGAAAGGGAAAAAGCGCTGTTCGAACACTGGACACATGATGCGGCCGTGATCCCGATGTCATTCTATCCGCACTGGCATCTGCGCTTTCAGCGTGATGCGGATCTCTTGAAGGCGCGATGGAAGAACTGGCGGCGGGATGGGTTCGAACAGCAGTTTGAGACTGTCTTGAAACACATCCGCGACCATGGACCAGTGTGTTCGTCAGACGTTGGCAAGGATGAAAAAAAAGGCTCGGGCGGTTGGTGGGACTGGCACCCGTCAAAAACCGCTTTGGAGTTTCTGTGGCGTTCCGGGGCCCTGACCGTCGTGGGCCGAGATGGGTTCAAGAAACGCTATGATCTGACTGAACGTGTGATTGAAACCCGCCTGTGCCCCGGGAACATGGCCTGTGATGCGACGGCGACCGTGGATTGGCTGTGCAACGCAGCGCTGGACCGGTTGGGGTTTGCCACGTCCGGAGAGCTGGCCGCGTTCTGGGATACGGTCAGCGCCGCCGAAGCCAAAAACTGGTGTGCCACGGCGTTGGCTCAGGGAAACATCGAAGAGATCGAAATCACTTGCGCCGATGGACGCCTGCGCAAAACCTTTGCCCGCCCTGATTTGATGGATCGGGCGGCCGACTTGCCGCAACCGCCCGGACGGATCCGAGTGCTCAGCCCGTTTGATCCCATGCTTCGGGACAGAAACCGGGCCGAGCGGCTGTTTGGCTTTCACTATCGCATCGAAGTTTTCGTGCCCGAAGCCAGGCGGACATATGGGTATTACGTCTTCCCTTTGCTTGAAGGTGATCGGTTGATCGGCCGGATCGACATGAAGGCGCATCGCGATCGCGACCTGCTGCATGTCAAGGCACTCTGGCCCGAACGGGGGGTGCGATGGTCCGACGCCCGCAGCCGCCGCCTGAACGCCGAGCTGGAGCGGATACGCCGGCTGGCAGGCGTTGAACAGGTCGAATTCGCAAGGGGTTGGCTGAAAGACCCTAAATAGGGTCTATTCCGCGTCAGTCAGTGTCAGTTTGATCGGTTCCAGCCCGTCAATCTCTCCTGTTATGATGTCGCCGGGCACAACCGGGCCTACGCCGGCCGGTGTACCTGTCAGGATCAGATCGCCGGGGCGCAGATGGTAGAAACCGGAAAGATGGCTGACGATTTCATCGATCTTCCAGATGAGCTCTTCCAAAGTAGCGTCCTGGCGCAGTTCACCGTTCACGCTCAACCGGATGTGTTTGGCATCGTCAGGCGACCAGTTTGTGGCAGGGGTCAGCGGCGCGAAGACTGCTCCGTTTTCGACATCTTTGCCCAGATCCCAAGGACGCTGTTTGTCCCGTTCTTGGAATTGCAGATCGCGGCGGGTCATGTCGAGCGCACAGCCATAGGCATAAACCGCATCCCAAGCCTGCGCGCCGGAGGCGCGAAACACCGGTTTTCCGATTGCCAGCGCCAGCTCCATTTCGTGATGGTAATTCTTCGTCCCCGCCGGGTACGGAACCGTCGCGCCGGACAGGATCGCGTTTGGCGCGGATTTGGTGAAATAGAAGGGCGCATCGCGATCCACCTCATTCCCCATCTCTGCTGCGTGCGCGGCATAGTTTCGCCCGACGCAGAAAATGCGACCGACAGGGTACCCGGCCGTCTCGCCGACGACAGGGATGGTTATGGGATCGGGAAGGGAAAACAGGCTGTTTGACATCGTGGTTCCTGAATTTTTCATCGCTGCCATCTTACGCCTGCCAGAGCTGCCAGCAAGCGGGGAATGCACGCTGGATTTCGCCAGTATCCACGAGTTGTTTCAGCGCGAACCTGCTCAATTCTGACCTGAACGGCCAGTGCCGTTCCAAAGCGGCTTCACATCCGTCTTTATTGATGCACCGGAACTTGGGCAGATCGGAAATTAACTTGGCTCTGGCGCAAGTCGGGCTAGGGTCAGGATTCATAACCAGTAGATGACGAGCGCGGCCAGAGCGATGGCAGAGAGGAAGACCTTTGGGCAACGGTCGTAGCGGGTTGCCACGCGCCGCCAATCCTTCAGCCTGCCGAACATGATCTCGATCCGGTTTCGGCGTTTGTATCGACGCTTATCGTATCTGACGGCTTTCTTGCGCTGCTTTCGTCCAGGGATGCAGGCGCGTATCCCTTTGTCTTGCAACGCTTCCCGGAACCAATCGGCATCGTAACCGCGATCCCCGAGCAGCCAGTCGACCTTTGGCAGGCTGCTGAGCAACGCCCGCGCACCGATGTAGTCGCTGACCTGACCGGCGGTGACGAACAGGTTGAGTGGGCGGCCTTGGCTATCGCAGATGGCGTGCAGTTTGGTGTTCATGCCGCCTTTGGTTCGACCGATCAGGCGCCCACGCCCCCCTTTTTCGCGGCCAGACTGGTCGCTGTTCGATGGGCCTTGAGGTAGGTCGCGTCGATCATCACGGTCTTCTGTTCGCCGTGTTCGGCGGCCAGACCCGCCATCATCCGCGCAAAGATGCCTTTCTCGCTCCAGCGCTTCCAGCGGCTGTAGAGCGTCTTGTGCGGACCATAGGCGGCAGGAGCGTCACGCCAGCGCAAACCATTGCGATTGATGAAGATAATCCCACTCAGGACGCGCTTGTCATCGACACGTGGCTTGCCGTGCGACTTCGGGAAAAAAGGGGTAAGCTTGGCCATCTGCTCATCGCTCAGCCAGTAAAGGTCGCTCATATCACCGCTCCGTTTTTGGGGCCGTGAATCACGTCATGCGCGGGAAATCAATGCGTCCTGACCCTAGGTTTTGAATTGGAATTGCAGGGTGCATCCATCTTGAGGGGTGCGAAGGCAGCAAAACACCGCGCATGCGGGTACATTCGGCCAGTATGACGCAAAGTCATCCCTTGCGGGACCGGTTTTCGTTCGGCAATTGCCCAAGTCTGTTTCGGAGAGCATGGGTGCAAGGCCTTTCCCCCAAAGGCCAAATAGCCCTAATCAGAGCCACATTTCCGGCTCGCCATATACTCCGATGCGCAGGCCGGACCGTCAGGCAAGGCGTGACGCAACCGGCCTCAGGCCAGGCCTAACCCAAATCCAAGTCTGGCCACCCCGTCGGAGATCGCCCCTAGAATCTCCGGCGGGGTCCTGGCAGATGACACAAGTGTTTTGCGACCGGCATCAGGTATCCAGGTCGTTCAACTCGTTCAGAAGGTCCAGCAACAGTTCGTGTTTTTCCGGCCCCAGGCGGGACCGAATGCGTTCCGCCTGCGCCATGCTGGCGGGCTGATTGGCGTGAATGATCTGAACGCCACGCTCGCCGATCTCGACAATCTGGCGACGCCGGTCCGCTGGATGGCATCGTCGGGAGATCAGGCCGCGATGCTCCAACTTCTGCAATATCCGTGTCAGGCTTGGCAACAATAGACAGGCGCGTTCGGCAATATGCGTGGGCTCCTGCGGGCCTTCTTCATTCAAAACCCGCAATACGCGCCACTGCTGTTCGGTGACACCGGCGTCGGCCAGCATTGCTCGGATGGGTCCCATAACCTTTTCCCGCGCCCGCAAAAGCGCAATAGGCAAAGATCGCGACGTCAGTGGGAGGTCGTCGGTCATGCCAAAATTATCGCCGAAATCCGTGATTTACGCAAGGGAACCCTCAGTTTTCGGTTTGAAGCAAAAGAACCGCCGGAATGTCGCCACCCTTGCGTGACGCGCCCTTGCCGCCGTCGATCCGATGACGCCATATTGCATTAAAACTGGACAATTTCGTGCCACGGAAGAAGATGAGGAAACGGCCACTTTCGCGACTACGTCGCGCCGAAGGTTTTGCAACAAAAGGAAACAATATGGCTGCGCAGCAGAACGCGTTCAAACAGGCTCTAAAAAAGGGAGAAATGCAGATCGGGTGCTGGATGAGCTTTGCGGAGCCCGCAGCGGCCGAGATGATGGGAACCGCGGGCTTTGATTGGCTGGTAATCGATGGAGAGCATGCCCCTAACGATATCCGGTCGATCCGGGACCAGCTTCTGGCCCTTGAAGCAAGCAATTCTCATGCGGTTGTGAGGGTCCCCGTGGGTGAGACTTGGCTGATCAAGATGGTTCTGGATGCGGGTGCTCAGACCATTCTGGTTCCGATCGTGGAAAGCGCCGCGCAGGCGCAAGAGCTGGTTCGGGCCTGCCGCTATCCCCCCGCCGGTGTCCGCGGCGTGGGCGCGATGGCATCGCGGGCGACGATGTACGGATCGGTCGGAGATTATATTCAGACCGCAGATAAGGAGATTTGCCTGTTGTTGCAGGTTGAAACCCGCGCCGGAATGGCTGCTCTGGACGACATTCTGGAGGTTGACGGCGTGGATGGCGTATTCATTGGCCCTGCCGATCTGTCGACCGATATGGGCCATCAGGGCAACAGTGCGGCGCCCGAGGTGCGAGCGGTTATCGGCGATGCACTGACCCGGATCAAGGCCGCAGGCAAAGCGCCGGGCATTCTGGCCACAAATGACGAGGCCCGTCAGGCATATCTGGATATGGGCGCACAGTTTTTGGCGGTTGGCATTGATGTGATGCTGCTGACGCAAACGGCACGTGATCTCGCCGCACGATGGAAAGCCGACTAACCGCTCAACGGACCATGGCCGCTGCGGCTTGGGCGTATCCGCCCGAGGCACCGTCGACGAAATGCACATGATCGTCCCGTGTGGCCGACGGGACGAAACAGGTCATCATCGCCTCGTCCTGCACGTGCAGACCGTATCGGATTTTGCCGCGCCCGCGCGCTTCTTTCAGCAAGTGTTCGATCTGTCGCAAAGTGGCCGGGTCACAATCCAACGTCATCTTCAGGCCGTCATCGAACTTGCGGAAATCGGCATTGCTGCTGACCATCGTCCTGTAGTGTTCGGGTTCGAACTGTCCCAGCTTCTTGCGTGTTTTGAACAATATCGCGATCAGCAGGTTCTGAAACAGAAGAACGAGCTTGTGCAGAAACAAATTCCGCCCGTTGCGCGAAACATGCGCATCAATGTCGAGGCCGGGGGGCGGCCACGTCATGGGCGGACCATTTACAGGCACCGGATGACCTGCGCGCTCCAGCTCTTCTGACGCGGACAGAACCGATTGCGCAAGGTCGGCAAAGTCGCGTTCAGTTGCCGACGCAGTGGGTTCAACGACCAGTGACACGATCTGACCGTGCCGCGCCGGGCTGTTTGACCATCTGCATGACAGGCCTGTCAGGTCCGGCTGCGCACCCGGTTCGGCAGGCGCGATCATGTGATGGCCCGCTTTCATCTCTGCCTCGGCCCAGGCCAAGCCTCCGCCCGAGAACATGGCATAATCCACCCCGGAAGAGGGCGCAAAACGAGCGACGCGCAAGTCCCTGCCTGCTTTTCGGATATCCGCCACCGACACCAGCGCCGCACGCAACGGCATGGAAAACTCTTCTTCCGCCCAGCGCCGCATGGCTGACAGAGTATCCCGCGCTGCTTCAATTTCGCTGGGGGGGATCGCAAACGCCGCCCCGTCGCCGCCAAAGACATAGGGAAACAACTTGCCGTCCATCGCGTTTATCATCGCCGAGATTACGGCAGCCCCAACGGTGTTGACGGTTTTGTATCGTCCCCGCGCGATCTCGCCGGTTGAATCGACAATGTCGGCGACCCCCAGAAACCAGTCGTCGGGCACCGGCGAAAACTGCGCCGGGTCTGCCAGGCGGGTGAAATCCCGCAACAGGGGCAGGTTTTCATAAAATGCAGAATGGAGGTCTTTCATTTTCCCCCTCGAAATCAGACTTCTGACAATGATAGCCGGAATGCGGCCCAAGTCCTGCTACTGAAACATAGTACACATGCTTGTGCGTTGCATCATTGCGTGCCAAGCATTCCCTTCGGATGAGCGGAAAAGAGGCGGGATATGCAGGCGGGTTTGGTGGTTTTGTGCCTGGGCTATGTGCTCAGCCAGTTTTTCCGTGCATTTCTGGCTGTGCTCAGCCTGGATCTTGAACGCGACATCGGCGCCACACCCGAAGATCTGGCCTTTGCGTCGGGCCTTTGGTTTCTTGTGTTCGCTGCAATGCAAATCCCGGTTGGCTGGGCGCTGGACAAGGTTGGGCCCAGGCTGACCGCAGCCGCGCTTCTTCTGGTTGGTGGTGCAGGAGGATCCGCGATTTTTGCGGTCGCGACCTCACCGTTGCATGTCAGCGTTGCCATGGGCCTGATCGGCGTCGGGTGCTCTCCGGTTCTGATGGCATCCTATTTCATCTTTGCCCGCGAATACCCGCCCGCGAAATTCGCGACACTGGCCGCCGTCATGCTGGGCGTCGGCTCGGTGGGCAATCTCGTGGCCTCCTATCCGACTGCGCTTGCTGTCGAATGGATGGGATGGCGCGCCACCATGGTTGGGCTGGCCGTGATATCTGCCGCGATTGCTTTGGGTATTTGGCTGAGCCTGCGTGATCCCGCGAAGGTTGATACGGAACACAAGGGTACGCTGCTGGACCTGTTGAAAGAGCCTGCACTGTGGCTGATCATGCCCTTGATGCTGGTGGCCTATGCGCCCTCTGCCGCGCTGCGCGGGCTATGGGCCGGGCCGTATCTGAACGATGTCTTCGGGCTCAGCACCACCCAGATCGGCACCGCGACACTGGTCATGGGGTCTGCGATGATTGTCGGTACCTTTGTCTACGGACCGCTGGATCGCGTATTTGGCACTCGGAAGTGGGTTATCTTCACAGGCAACGTGCTGGGCGTGGTGGCGCTGACCCTGCTTTGCGTGTGGATTGACCATGCCACATGGCTGTCCGTTCTGCTGTTGGCCGTCATTGGGTTCACCGGGGCCAGCTTTCCGGTCATCATGGCCCATGGGCGGGCCTTCGTCCCCCCCCATCTGGTGGGCCGAGGCGTGACCCTGTTGAACCTTTTCGGGATCGGAGGGGTCGGCATTGCCCAATTTGTCACCGGGCGCATTCATGCCGCCACCGCTGAGATCGGGACAACCGCGCCCTACACCGCGATATTCGGGTTTTTTGCGGTAACCCTTGCCATCGGTTGCGTGATTTATCTATTCAGCCGGGATAATGTGGATTGAAGCAATTGCGGAGCAAGCCGTGCAGGAAATCGAGGTTATAGCGCCGAACCTGAAACACAGCCTCTCCGGCGTCACCACAACCGTCATCCGCCTGCTGCCGATCCAGAAGCATATGATCGGGATCGTTGCCACGGGACCCGGCCTGCCGGATGATCTGCCCCACATCCGATTGATCAAAGTTCCATTCCTTTCGAACAGGACGCCCCGGGTGTGGCATGCGCGGCGCAATACCGAAATGCTGATGGGTCTGTTTCTGAAACATGTGCTGCGACGCAATCTGAAACTGCTGTTCACTTCGGCTGCGCAACGAAATCATTCGGGGTTCACCAAGTGGCTGATCTCGAAGATGGATGCGCTGATCGCCACAACGCCGCAAGCGGCGTCGTTTCTGGAACATCCCGCAACCGTCATCATGCACGGTGTGAACACCGAACTGTTTCACCCGGCCGTGGACAAAACCGCCCTGCGGCAGAAACTGGGGCTGCCAGAAGGGACCTTGATCGGGTGTTTCGGGCGCATTCGACCTCAGAAAGGCGTCGATCTGCTGGTGGATGCGGCGATCGAGGTTCTGCCGAACCATCCCGACGCCAGCATCATATTCACCGGGCGCGCCACCAAAGAATTTGAAGCGTTCCAACGGGAACAGGAGGCCAAACTCAAAGCTGCCGGTCTGTCGGACCGGTTGCACTTCCTGGGCGAGCGTCCCTGGGAGGAGATCGTTGAAACCTACCGCGCCCTTGACCTGTTCGTGGCCCCGGCCCGTCACGAAGGGTTCGGCCTCACACCGCTTGAGGCGATGGCTTCCGGCGTGCCTGCAATCGCCTGCCACGGGGTTGGCGCGTTCAGCGCCCAGATCGAGGACGGGGAAACCGGCCGCTTGATCGAAAAGGACAACGCCGGGGCACTGGCCGAAGCACTGGATCAGATGTTGAGCGATCCGGACAAGCTGGTGCAATCCGGTCAGGCCGCAAGACAGCGTGTCGAGCAGCATTTTCGAATCGAAGGTGAGGCCGAGGCCATCGTGCGGGTCTATCGGTCTTTGCTGAACACAGGCGAAAACGCGCATTCGGGTTAAAATCGACGTCAATTCGGCCAATTCACCCGTGATAGCCCTTTTTTCTTCGCTGCAACGCGGCTATGAACGCGCGTCCTTAACATTGGAGACATGAAATGGGCTATCGCGTCGTTGTCGCCGGCGCCACGGGTAACGTGGGCCGCGAAATGCTGAACATCCTGGCGGAACGCCAGTTCCCGGTCGATGAACTTGCCGTGCTGGCAAGCCGTCGTTCGCTGGGGACCGAGGTGAGCTTTGGCGACAAGACACTGACCACCCAGGACATCGACACCTTCGACTTCACCGGCTGGGACATGGCCCTGTTCGCCATCGGCTCGGACGCAACCAAGACCTATGCCCCCAAGGCGGCTGCGGCTGGCTGTGTGGTGATCGACAACTCGTCGCTGTATCGCTATGACCCGGACATTCCGCTGATCGTGCCGGAATGTAACCCTCAGGCGATCCACGACTACAAGAACAAGAACATCATCGCCAACCCGAACTGCTCGACCGCGCAGATGGTGGTGGCACTCAAGCCGCTGCATGACCGCGCCAAGATCAAGCGCGTCGTGGTCTCGACCTACCAGTCGGTGTCGGGCGCCGGTAAAGAAGGCATGGACGAGCTTTGGGATCAGACCAAGGCGATCTACAACCCGACAACGGACGTGCCGCCGAACAAGTTTCAGAAGCAGATCGCCTTCAACGTCATCCCGCAGATCGACGTCTTCATGGAAGACGGCTCGACCAAGGAAGAATGGAAGATGGTCGTCGAGACCAAGAAGATCGTCGACCCGTCGATCAAGGTTACCGCGACCTGCGTCCGCGTGCCGGTTTTCGTCGGCCATTCCGAGGCCGTGAACATCGAGTTCGAAGAGTTTCTGGACGAAGACGAAGCCCGCGACATCCTGCGCGAAGCGCCGGGCATCATGGTGATCGACAAACGCGAAGCGGGTGGCTACGTGTCACCGATCGAATGCGCGGGCGATTTCGCCACGTTCATCAGCCGTATCCGCCAGGATTCGACCATCGAGAACGGTCTGAACCTGTGGTGCGTCAGCGATAACCTGCGCAAGGGCGCCGCCCTGAACGCGGTGCAGATCGCGGAACTTCTGGGCCGCGAGGTTCTGAAAAAGGGCTGACATCCCGATTTTCGCCAAAGCCTGAAAACCAGAAAACCCGCTGATTTTTCAGCGGGTTTTTTGATAAGTGCCAGGTTTGCGGGCTGGACGACCGTCGTGCGAATTCAACGGTCGTTTATCCAATTGCTCATGCTCTTGAGAACACGTTGATGGAACTCGCCTTGCGCATCCTCTGCCGCAGACCCTTGGACCCATTCCAAATCCAAATTCAGTGCACCTACAGCTACGATTTTGCGCGCAACTTCGGGCGGGGTGGTTTCGTCAGCCGTTCCGTTCTTCCAATCGTGAAAGGCTGATGAGTATCGAACGACCGCTTTGCTGGCCGGCAGATCGAGCAACCCGCCCTCTGCAAAGAACGTTAAGCCATCACCCATCTCCTCTCCAATGAGTGTGAGCCTGTTTCCCAATCGATGTTTGAGGATGGCTACAAACACGATCGCTGCGGAAAACGTGAATTTATCGACAAGCACAACAATCTGCTTGATTGCACTTTCCGAGATTGCGTCGATCAAGGGCATCGTTAGAAGAAAGTCGCCCCCCGTGTTTCCGCGAACGTCGATCAAGAGCGGTTTGTTCGAGCAGGCGCGCACGCGTTCCCCAGCGGCTGAGATGCCTGCAAGCAGCGCAGTTTCGTTCGGATCGAAGAAGCTTGGCAACGCAATTGATAGCCCAAGGTCCTGCCAGTTCTTTATCTCTACAAAAGCCTCGGGCTGCCAGGTGGGATCATCCTTGCCGTGCTCGTTTCTGGGGTACAGCGCGGATCCGGGAACGGTGTGTCCATTGGCCACTTTCAGGTTCGTTATCTGTCCATTTTCGTCCCGCAGACGATACTCGGTCGTTCCGCTGTCTGACGCAAAACCCAAACGTGCCAGAGCGTACGGCCAAGCCAAAAGAATCGGTCCGATGACCCGTTTCCTTTGGTGCCTTCCCGCCAGAAACTGCTCAGCAGCGGCTTCAATCCGGCTCAGATCTGCGCCATTGACCGCTATCAGCTCTCCTCGAGGTGCGGTTATCTCTGGTGCCGCGCCGATGAGTTGCACGGAACGCCCTACGGTCACGAACCTCAGCGGCAGCACCTCGATCGCATCGTTCGGGATCAGCCGTGTGTGCCCATTGTCGGGAAGTGCCAATAGACGCATCGCTGACATCAGGAAGGCTTCGATGGAGCCCTCCAAAGCGTGTCGCCGGGTTTCACAAATACAGCTGTCCATCACGGCCCTTTCGATCCTCCGAAAACTGGGATCGGTTGGCAGCACAGTTTCCAAAATTTGGTTCAGATCTTCCGTGAGCGACATGTTTCACGGTGCGCATAGCCGCTCGTCAATGTCCAGATTGGGCTCAAGAGAGGACTATCAACACCCAAATCGGATTCGCTCTCAGTCTCGTCTGCCAGTCAAACTTCACCTCTACTTGTAACTTCGAAAGAAACCTGTGCAGCCGCACAGTCTTGCGCGCGTTGAAAATCGCCAAGCTGTTGACAAAACCAGACACGCTTGCCACCTAAAACTGAACCTTGTTCGTGGCGGATGCCGGAAGTCCGGAAAAAATACTGCCCGGTGCAAGGCGGAAGAGGCAGGGCATGCACATTTCGACCAGACGCAGGATTGCCAAGTCCCTGACCATCGGATGCACATGCGTTCTGATGGCACTGATCGTCATCGGCTTTACGGGGCAGGTCTTTGCCGTAGGAGATTCAATCGCTCTGCTCCGTCCTCAGGCTGGTGTTCTGCTTCTGGCCTGCGCCGTGATACTTCTTTTCATGCGTGCCAGATTTCTTGCATTGACCACCTTGGTCTTTGCCGGGGCGGCCATTGGATCCATCGCCGCCAGCGTTGCCGCGCCCTCGGACGATTGCAACGGATCCTGCCTGACGCTGTACCAGAAGAACCTCATGAGCAAAGCCTGGCCCCGGTATTCACTGGCCGAAGACATCATTGAGTCCAATGCACAGATCGTGACGTTGCAGGAAGTCTCCAGCCACAATCGCAAGTACATGAGCAACCTGTTCGAGCATTACCCCGAAAAGGCGATCTGTGAATTCCGCCCTGAACAAAACGTCGCTATCCTGACGACCTTGCCGATCGTCGAGAACTCCGAATTCTGTCTGCAAGGTTATGGGCTTGTGGGGTTACAGGTCAAAGCGCCCGGCGGTGATTTGATCTGGGTCGTATCAGTTCATCTGAACTGGCCATTTCCTTACGACCAGTCCAGGCAAAGCCAGGTGATTGCCGACCGCATCAGCCAACTTGAAGGGCCGGTTCTGATTGCCGGGGATTTCAACATGGTGCCTTGGGGCGAAAGCGTCAGACGGATCGGAGCGGCCGCAAACAACCAGAGCTTTGGAACCGTCCTGAACACCCACAACCTCGGCAGTTGGAAAATCCCATTGCCGATAGACAACCTTTTGTTCCCCAAAGGCACAACCGGAACGGTAGAACTGCGCCCCTTCATGGGATCCGATCACCTGGGAAAGCTTGCCCGGTTTCGACTGGGCTAGGACTTCGGTCAAGAACACCGCCGCATGCTTCCATACAAACAAGCGGCCTAGCCTTGGGTTTCAACCAGTTCCTTCAGATTTGTCAGACCACGTTCATAGTCCTCGCCCACCCATGTATCCATCATCACCCCCATCCAGCGGGAGATAGGGTTGAGACCCAGATCCGAGTCAAACCCCCAGGTCACTCTGGTTCCCGCCCCGTCAGGCTCGAGGATGAAGGACGCTGCGGCAGTACCCATCGGACCAAAATCAAGCGCCGTTCTGACCCGTTGGTTTTCCACGCTCTCGACGATTTTCTGTGATCCCGTGCCGACCTGCGGGTGATCCGACGCCCAGTTCAGAGTGTTCCCGACCCCGGCGACAGGGCCGGAATAGGTCAGTTTGGTTTCGGGATCGCGGTGCAGCCACGGAGACCACTTTTCGGTTTCCTGCATCGAATTCACGTAAGGAAAGATGGCTTTTGGCGGCGCATCGATCGCAATGCTACGCGAAACTTCTGCCTTTCCTGGCAACAGATAGGAAGCCGCGACCAGAACCAGAATGCAAACGACCAATCCTGCGAAGATGCGCTTGATGACTTTCATGGTAGGCTCCGATCTTCAGATGCAATGAGTGAAGTATACCAAAAACGGCCCTGAATCAGAGCCGCTATCTGTATCGTTTCGGATTTGCCGATGTGTTGTCGTCAGACCGGGACGAACTTTTTTTGGTAAGGGTCATAGCTTTCAAGCCCGCCTGCACCGATATCCGTCCACAAGCCGTGCAAGCTCAGCGCGCCTTGATCAACGGCTGACGAGACGAAGGGGAAGGTCATCAGGTTTTCCAGTGATGCGACGACCGATTGACGTTCGAACTGTCGTGCCTGTTCGACACTGTCTTCGATATCCGCGACCAGTTCGTATTTCGGCTTGAGAATATCCATCCAGCGACCAACAAAACTGTCCTTGGCATCCAGCTGCGGCGCCTGCCCCTTGCACATGTCGATACAGCCCTGCACGCCGCCGCATTGCGAATGCCCCAGCACGATCAAATGAGCGACCTTGAGCGCCGTTACGGCATATTCGATGGCGGCGCTGGTGCCATGGTGGTCCCCGTCCGGAGCATAGGGCGGCACCAGGTTGGCGATATTGCGGTGAATAAAGAAATCGCCCTGATCAGCGCCGAACATGGATGTGACGTGAACCCGGCTGTCGCAGCAGGATATGACCATGGCACGGGGGCGTTGCCCTTCATCGGCAAGACGGCGATACCAGACCTGGTTTTCCGAATATGTCGTGGCCTTCCATCCGTGATACCGTTTTACAAGGTAGCTCGGCAGAGGTTTGGCAAAGTCCATCTCAATGTCCCCGTTCTTGTCGCTGACGGATGATCTAAACCGAATTCAAAGAAAATTCGAGCCATTATCCAGTTTCCCTGCAAGGTTTTGCAAAGGAATTTTCTGCCAGGATCAAGACCGCGCCGTGGGGGCGTTTGAATTAGGGTGAATGTGGTGGAAAAGATTATCACGCTTGAACACAAGGAATCCGTCCGTCTGGACTCGGATCAGCTGAGCGGGCTGTACCGGCAACTTGGCGACAAAAACGCGCTGGACGTTCTGTGTCGCACGGTCGAAGAGCTTGCCGTGCGCCTGTCGAACTGCGAACGCTACTGGCGTCAGCGCGAATGGGCGGACCTGCGCAAATGCGCCAGGTCGCTGGTCGCAATATCCGAACAGATCGGGATGACGGCCCTGGCCCGGGTGGCGGGTGACGTGGCCCACACCGTCGATGCCGGTGACGCCGTTGCGGCGGGCGCGACGCTTGGGCGTTTGATCCGCGTGGGCGAACGATCGTTGACCGCCGTCTGGGACCAGCAGGACCTTTCCGTCTGACAGGGGTTGCGGGCAGATCATGCGCGGCTAGTCTGTGCGCAGAAACCATCAGCCGAGACGCCCATGACCCTGTCCTTCGCCCCATCCTCTGACCCGTCCATACCGCTTCATGTGATTGCGCAGCCGGATTTGGACAATTGGTTGCAGGATCAGCCGGATACCGTCCGGGCCTGGGTTGCCGCAAACGGGTTTACAGGTGCGATGGGGCAGACCCTGCTGGTGCCAGGCGCGCATGGCGCGGTTGAAATTGTGCTGGCCGGGTATGGAACAGAAGACAAGCGCGCGCGAAAAAGGTTCCCATTGGCCGCCGCAGCCATGACGCTGCCTAAAGGAACCTATCATATCGTGTCCGGCATTCCCGCCGATCGGCTGGAGATGGAGTGTTTGGGCTGGTTGATGACAGGCTACGCCTTTGATCGCTACGCGTCTCAATCCGCTGGAACCGCGGCGTTGATTGCGCCCGAAGGTGTCGATGCCAACCGTATCGAAGCCATGGCCAATGCCGAAGTTCTGACCCGCGATCTGGTGAATACGCCGGCCTCGGATATGGGGCCTGAGCAGTTGCAGCAGGCGGCCGAGGCTCTGGCCGGCGAATTCGGTGCCGCGTGCAGCGTGATCATCGGCAAGGCCCTGCTGGATCAGAATTTTCCCATGATCCACACTGTAGGACGCGCCGCCGAACAAGCCCCCCGGCTGATCGAGCTGAACTGGGGCAGCAGCGGCCCCAAGCTGACTCTGGTCGGCAAAGGTGTATGTTTCGATACGGGCGGATTGAACCTGAAACCAGGCGCATCCATGGGTCTGATGAAGAAAGACATGGGTGGCGCGGCCAATGTGTTGGGGTTGGCGCGGATGATCATGCAGCTGGGTTTACCCCTGCATTTGAAGGTCTTGATACCGGCGGTCGAAAACGCGCTTGCCGGAAATGCCTTCCGCCCAGGGGACATCCTGACCTCTCGCAAGGGACTGACGGTCGAGATCAACAATACGGATGCCGAAGGGCGTCTGGTGCTTGCTGACGCGCTGGCGCTGGCGGCTGAAGGAGAGCCCGATCTGGTGATCTCGATGGCGACGCTGACCGGGGCCGCCCGTGTGGCGGTGGGCCCCGATCTGGCACCGTTCTACACCGATGATCAGCACTGCGCGTCTGCCCTGTCGCATGCCGCAGAAGCTTCGGCTGATCCGGTTTGGCGCATGCCGTTCCACACGCCGTATGAAGCGATGATTGAACCCGGTATCGCCGATCTGGATAACGCGCCGTCGGGCGGGTTTGCCGGGTCGATCACAGCCGCCCTGTTTCTGCGCAGGTTCGTCGGCGCACAACGCTACATCCATTTCGACATCTATTCCTGGCAGCCCAGTAAAGAGCCCGGTCGCACCAAGGGCGGTCTGGGTCAGGGGCCACGTGCCGTTTTGGCGGCCTTGCCAGAGATATTGGGACTGTGACACGCCACCGCATATCCGCACCCGTTGTCGATTTGCTGCGCAGCCCAGACGGACCACGCGACCGGCAATTGTTGTTCGGTGATACGGTTCGGATCGAGGAAACAAAGTCAGGGTGGAACAGGGTCATCGCAGACAAAGACGGGTATACCGGCTGGTTGCGAACGGATCAGCTGACGGCGGATACGCCTGCGACCCATTGGATCACGGCGCCTGCAACGCATGCCTACCAGGAAGCGGATTTCAAAAGCCGCGATCTGGTGTCGCTGAGTTTCGGAAGCAGAATCCAAGCCAGGACCGAGACGGACCGGTTTGTTGAAACCGAATTGGGGTATATCCCAAAGGTACACACGGCGCCGATGACCGCAAAGCCTGACGACCCGGTCGAAGTGGCCAAGCTGTTTCTGGGCACACCCTATTTATGGGGCGGCAACAGCCGGTTCGGCATCGATTGTTCCGGGTTGGTGCAGGCAGGGCTTTTGGCTTGCGGCCTGCCTTGCCCCGGCGACAGCGGCGATCAGGAGCGCGCTTTGGGCAATACCGTGATCGAAGGGACCCCTGCGCAACGGGGTGATCTGTTGTTCTGGAAAGGGCATGTGGCCTGGGTTTCGGGCGACAACATGTTGCTGCATGCGAACGCCGGCCATATGGCGGTGGTATTCGAGCCAATGGATCAGGCGATCCACCGCATAATGGATCAGGGTGACGGGCCTGTGACAGCCCACAAAAGGCTCTAATCCGGGTTTACGGCCCGGATCAGCTTGCGCTCCAATACCCGCAGGACTGCTCGCAGATCATGGCCGCGCTTCAGGATGCGGCCATCCATACCTATGACGGAATACATTCCCTGTCTCGACCGCAGGCGCGGATGCTTTTCGACTCGGTAGATCGGGTGTTCCGCGGTGCGCCGGAAGATCGAGAACACCGCCATGTCGCGCAGGTTGGAAATACCATAGTCGCGCCATTCCCCGGCGGCGACCATCCGACCGTAAACGGATAGGATTTGAGACATCTCATGCCGGTCGAAAGCCACGGGCATCTGCGCTGCGCTTGCCGAGAACCGGCTGGGAGGCTGCATATTCATACCTTCAGCCTTGCCGGAATTCGTGTTTGAATCAAGCCTGATGCGCTGTTGTCTTACAATTACGACACAAGTGTTACCGTCGGCCGACCTGACGGCAGATCAGGATTACAGGCAGCAGACCTACGGCCAGAATGACCAGCGAAGGCACAGCTGCGCCCTCCAATCTCTCGTCCGAGGCCAATCGATATGCCTGCACCGCCAACGTGTCGAAATTGAACGGGCGCATGATCAGCGTGGCCGGAAGCTCCTTCATCACGTCAACGAACACGATCAGCAGAGCCGTCAACAGAGACGGGGTCAGAATGGGCAGGTGAACACGCCGCAGTGTTCCCAACGGCGTCTGACCAAGTGAGCGGGCTGCGGCATCCATATTGGCGTGCACCGTGCTTTGGCCACCCTCATAAGCGCTGAGCGCAGCAGCCAGGAACCGCACCATGTAGGCAGCGACCAGCAGCCAGATCGAACCTGTAACCAACAGCCCCGTGGACACGTCGAAGGTCTGCCGCATCCACACATCCAGCGCGTTGTCAAAGCTCGCGAAGGGGACGATCAAACCAACCGCGATGACACCACCGGGCACGGCATATCCCAGACGCGCCATATAGGCGGTCGCAGACGAGGCGCGCCCCGGTCTCAGGCGTTGAAAGAACCCGACGCTGATCGCCGCAAAAACGGTGATGACCGCCGCCGTACCAGCAAGGATCAGAGAATTCTGAATGAAATCGATATAGCGCTGCGACAGCAGGTTCTGTTCGGATTCCAGGCCCATCTCGACCAAAATGATGACGGGCAGCAAAAATCCGAAAAGAACAGGTATCGCGCAAAGCAGGAATGCGCCACAGGCCCGCAGGCCCGTCAGATTTGCCGCCGGTTGCGCCACATGCTGTTTCCCGGCCTGATAGTATTTTGCCTTGCCGCGTTGGGTGCGCTCGGCCACGGCCATGATCAGGGCAAAGACCAGCAGGCACAGCGCAAGTTGTGCAGCCGCCGCTCGGTCGGCCATGGAAAACCAGCTTGTGTAGATCCCGGTGGCAAAGGTCTGCACGCCGAAATACGACACGGTTCCGAAATCAGCGATGGTCTCCATGACGGCCAGCAGAACGCCGCCTGCAATGGCAGGCCGCGCCATTGGCAGTGACACGCGCCGAAACGCCAGCCATGGATTGTTGCCCAGCGCCCGCGCCGCCAGGAACGCGGTTGCGCTTTGTTGCAGGAACGCAGCCCGCGCAAGAAGATAGACATAAGGGTAAAGCACCAGGATCAACATGACCGCCGCACCCTCGGTCGAGCGGATTTCCGGGAACCAGTAGTCGCGCGGGCCCCAACCGGTTACATCACGCAGCGTGCTTTGAACGATGCCTGGGTGATCCAGAATGAAGGTGTAGGCATAGGCAAGAACATAGGCCGGAAAGGCCAGCGGAAGGACCAGTGCGATCTCTAGAAACCGCACTCCGGGAAAACGGGTCATCGTTACCAGCCAGGCCGCCCCGGTGCCGATACTGAACGTGCCCGCCGCGACCAACACCACCAGAATCAGGGTCGTCACGATATAGCCGGGCAGCACCGTCTCCATCAGGTGCGAAATCGTGTCCGTTCCCCCGGTCACAGCCGCCAGGACCACGGCGATCATGGGCAACAGACACGCGGCAGCCACGACATAGGCGATCCCCGCCAGCAGTCGGGTACCACGCACACCTCGATTGCGCGATCCATTCTGTGAAAACTCGATTTCGGCCATCATCCCGGCTTGTGATTGGCAAAGGCGAAGGGTCCGCCTTTAATCGACCAAAAAGCTCGGAAACACCAGTGCATCGGTCAACAAATCTGCGGCGCAAACTGCCGCAGACTTGAAAAAGGCCATTATTCGTAGACGCGCTGATCCTCGATCACCACCCCGTCCCGGGGAAGGGATCCGGGGGCCACGACCTCGATCGCGCCCTTCAGCTTCAACACCTCGGCCACCGACTTGGCGTATGCCGGGTCGTCACCGCGCGGGCTTTCAATCCGGACTGTCATCGTGTCCATCTCACCCTGACGGGCTGCGATAACGCGGGCTTTGACGATTTCCTCGTGTTTGTCGACCAGGGCCGCTACCTGTTCCGGGCGTACGAACATCCCCTTGATCTTGGTGGTCTGGTCGGCGCGCCCCATCCAGCCTTTGATCCGGGTATTGGTCCGGCCACAGGGTGAGACACCCGGCATGACGGCCGAAAGATCTCCGGTCGCAAAGCGGATCAACGGGTAATCCGGGTTGAGAGAGGTCACGACAACCTCGCCCACTTCGCCCGGCGCTACCGGTGTACCGGTTCCGGGCGTCACGATTTCGACGATCACGTGTTCGTCGATGATCATCCCCTCCATCGCAGCGCTTTCATAGGCGATGTTACCCAGATCCGCCGTCGCATAGCATTGCAGGCACGAAATACCGCGATCCGCATATTCCTGACGCAGGGACGGGAACAGAGCACCACCACCAACGGCGGCCTTGGAGAAATTCAGCGAAACGCCCATCTCGTCGGCCTTGTCCAGGATGACTTTCAGATAATCAGGCGTGCCCGCATAGGCGGTGCAACCAACGTCACGCGCGGCTGTCACCTGCAATTCGGTCTGCCCGGTTCCCGCCGGCAGAACGGCAGCACCAACAGCGCGGGCACCGTTTTCAAAGATCATGCCTGCCGGTGTCAGGTGATAGCCAAAGCAGTTCTGGACGATATCACCAGCTGCAACACCAGCGGCATGCAGGAACCGGCCCATGCGCCACCAGTCGTGATCGGTACTGCCCGGTTCATAGATCGGCCCGGGGGACTGGAACACGTGATGGAAGTGGCGCGCGGGCTTCACGGTGAACCCACCAAAAGGGGGGCGCTCTGCCTGCGCGCGGATCAGGTCCGATTTGCGCAGCACCGGCAACATCGGCAAATCATCTGCCGAAACCACCTTTTTAGTGTCTGATTCAGAAAAATGTGCAGCAAACCCGGGGGCCGAAGCCGCACGCTTGATCTGCTCTACCAGCGCTGCGGCCTGATCCGAAGCGCGTTCGTCCGCCGAGCGTGTTTCGAGTGCGTCGAAAAAGGTCATCGCCATATCCTCCATCCGCTCACAGCCACCTCTTGCGGCGGCGATAGGACCGCACGTCGCGAAAGCTTTTGCGGCCTTCGTCAGACATACCAAGGTAGAATTCCTTGACATCCGGGTTCTCGCGCAGTTCGGCGGCCGGGCCATCCATCACAACGCGCCCGGATTCCAGAATGTACCCGTAATGCGCAAACCGCAGGGCGACGTTTGTGTTCTGCTCGGCCAACAGGAAGGACACGCCCTCTTTCTCGTTGAGGTCCTTCACGATGCCGAAAATCTCTTCGACCAACTGCGGCGCGAGCCCCATCGAAGGTTCGTCCAGCAGGATCGTCTCGGGGCGCGACATCAATGCCCGGCCCATGGCAACCATCTGCTGCTCTCCACCCGACGTATAGCCGGCCTGCGAGCGGCGGCGTTCTTTCAGGCGGGGAAAGTAATTGTAGACCAGTTCCAGATCCCGCTGGATCGCCGCACTGCCGTCCTTGCGGGTATAGGCACCCGTCAGCAGGTTTTCTTCGACCGTCAGGTGTTCGAAACAATGACGGCCTTCCATCACCTGAATCACGCCTTTTTCCACCAAAACGGCGGGGTCGCTTTCGTGTACGTTCTGGCCACGATACTTGATCGTGCCTTTCGTGACCTCGCCGCGTTCCGAATGCAGCAGGTTCGACACTGCCTTGAGCGTGGTCGTCTTGCCCGCGCCATTGCCCCCCAGCAAGGCCGTGATACCGCCCTTGGGCACAGTCAGGCTTACGCCCTTCAGCACGAGGATCACATGGTTGTAGATCACTTCAATATTGTTGACCTCAAGCAGGGTTTCCGCCTGCACGTCAGTGGTTTGTGCCGCATCCAGCATCAGCGCGTGTCCTCATGCCTGTCCCCTTCGGGACTGTTCGTGAGGAGCGGCGGCAAACCGCCGCTCCGGTTGTCTGCACCGCCCCGGAATGTCCGGTGCGATGGGTTTATCATTCACAACGCGGTGTGATGTTGTTTTCAGCCGCATATGCGCCCGAGTCTTCTTCGATCAGCGCACTGATCACCTCGACATCGGTCGGTTTGAAATCCTGAACCGGGTTCCAGGTTCCTGCTGCCGCATCCCACTGAACGACGCCCACAAGGCCGGGGCCGCCATGGTTTTCACAGCTTACCGAGAATTCGGGTCCAAAACCTGCCATGCCCAGACCTTCCATCTTGGCATTGGTGATCTCCAGCGCTTCCATTCCGTCACGCATCATCGATGCGTCGATGTCGGCGGTTCCGTGCATCTCCTGCGCGGTCTTCACGGCTTCGGCGGCCAGCATCGCGGCATACAGACCGCGGTTGTACTGAACCGTTCCCAGCTGATCACCTGCGCCCGCGGCTTTGCCCGCATCCACAACGTACTTCTTCAGATCGTCATATACCGGATAGTCCATACCCAGGCCTGTGAAGGTCAACGCCTTATAGCCATTGGCTTTTTCACCTGCCGGCTCAACGTCGAATTCCGCGCCCGACCACCAGACACCGATGAAGTTTTCCATCGGGAAGCGGATGTTGGCGGCTTCCTGAACCGCAACCTGGTTCATGACACCCCAGCCCCACATGATGACATAGTCAGGCTTTTCACGGCGGATCTGCAACCACTGCGACTTTTGCTCCTGACCGGGATGGTCAACGGGCAGCAGGGTCAGTTCATAGCCATGCTTTTCGGCCAGGGTTTCAAGCGTACGGATCGGCTCTTTGCCGTAGGCAGAGTTGTGATAGACCAGCGCAATCTTCTTGCCGCTCAGATCTCCGCCATTTTCATCCAGCAGATGGTTGATCGCGCCGGATGCACCGTTCCAATAGTTGGCCGGATAGTTGAACACATGGCTGAACACCTTGCCGTTGGCAGCCGAGGTCCGGCCATAACCCATCGTGTGAAGCGGGATACCGTCTGCCGTTACTTTCGGGATCAGCTGATAGGTGATGCCGGTTGACAGAGGCTGATAGACCAGCGCGCCTTCACCCTTGGTGGATTCATAGCATTCCACACCTTTTTCGGTGTTATAGCCGGTTTCGCACTCGATAACCTTGGCCGGAACGCCACCGATACCGCCATCCCGTTCGTTCAGCAGGGTGAAATAGTCTGCATAGCCATCCGCAAACGGAATACCGCCCGCTGCGTATGGGCCAGTCCGGTAGCTGAGCGATGGGAACACCAGGTCGGCCATGACCGGACCTGCGGCCATCACGGCGCCCAGCGCCAGGGTTGCCAGTTTCTTGTTCATCGGGTGTGTCCTCCCTTGATTGATCCGATGTTGAGTTTCGGGCTTCGCACCCGTCTTTTCCTTGGGCCTGCCCCTTAGTGCGGGAACGGCCAGAGTCTGAGTTTCTCTTTCGCCACACGCCACAGCTGCGCCAGACCGTGTGGTTCGAGGATCAGGAACATGATGATCAGCGCACCCACGATCACCAGGTTGAGGTGCGCGACGATGTCAGTGGGCCAGCCCAGCAAATCGACGCCGACAAGTTTCAGAACAACCGGCAGCAACACCAGGAAGGCGGCTCCGGCAAAGGATCCGAAAATAGACCCTAATCCGCCGATAATGACCATGAACAGCACCAGGAACGATTTCTGGATGCCGAACACCTCGCCAACCTCGACCGCGCCCAGATAGACCGCGAAGAACAGCGCGCCCGCGATGCCCACGAAGAACGAGCTTACGGCAAAGGCGGTCAGTTTCGCCTTGAGCGGGTTCACCCCGATGATCTCGGCGGCGATGTCCATGTCGCGGATCGCCATCCATGTCCGCCCTGTCGTACCGCGCGTCAAGTTGCGTGCAACGATGGCGCAGAAGGTCAGGAAAATAAGACAGAACAGATAGGTGGCCCAGGCCGATGCATTCGGACCAGTGATGATGATGCCGAACACATCCCGTTCCGGCGCGTTGATCTGCCCCGAGGCCGAATAGTTGTAGAACCACGGCACCCGGTTGAACAGCCAGACCAGAAAGAACTGCGCCGCCAGCGTCGCCACCGCAAGGTAGAACCCCTTGATCCGCAAGGATGGCAAGCCGAACAGCACACCGACGATGGCCGTTATCCCGCCGGCCAGCAACACGTGAATAAACATGCTGACATCCGGGAAAGCGGTCATCAGCTTGTAGCAGGCATAGGCCCCAACGGCCATGAACCCCCCGGTACCCAGGCTGACCTGCCCGCAATACCCCACCAGAATGTTCAAACCGATTGCCGCAATGGCATAGATCAGGAAAGGCAGCAGAAGTGCATTGGCCCAATAGTCGTTGATGATGAACGGAATGATCCCGAACGCTACGGCAAGGACGACATAGTACCGATACCGATCGAACTTGATCGGGAAAGTCTGGCTGTCATCCACGTAGGAGGTTTTGAAATCTCCGGCCTCACGATAGAACATGTCTTACTTTCCCCATTGTTCCTGTGCCCGGTTCCGGGCTTCGGCATCCAGTTGATTGGACCCTTTGGCATATCCGCTCGCCTCCGAGGCGCGCACCAGTTTCAGGTAGGCCAGAACCCCCATGATCAGCCCTGCAAAGGCTAGGATCGCTGCAATCGTCAGTTGGCCTTCGGTCAGATCGTCTGATGTGAGGGCGATGTAGCCAAAGGCCCAGAACCCCGCCCATGCGATCACGTTGATGATGGCGATCAGCTTGGTCATGCCCTACACCCTCTCGATGATCTTTTCTCCGAACAGGCCTTGCGGCCTGAACACAAGGAAGATCAGCGCCAGCACATAGGCAAACCAGTTCTCGGTTGCGCCACCGACCATCGGTCCGATTGCGAATTCGAACAGCTTTTCCCCCACGCCGATGATCAGGCCGCCCACGATTGCACCGGGGATCGAGGTGAACCCGCCCAGCATCAGCACCGGCAGCGCCTTGAGCGCGATCAGAGACAGTGAAAACTGCACGCCCGATTTGGTGCCCCACATGATGCCTGCGACCAGAGCGACGAACCCGGCCACCGACCAGACCATGACCCAGATGAAGTTGAGCGATATGCCCACCGACAGCGCCGCCTGATGGTCATCCGCCACCGCGCGCATGGCCCGGCCCTGCTTGGTGTACTGGCTGAACGCCACCAGAGCGGCCACCAACAGCGCCGCAATGACCGTCGCCACGATGTCCAGATTGTCGATGAAGAAGCCATAGCCGAAGATGTTGAACGTCGTCTCATCGATCCACAGGTTGATACCCTGCGGCAGGCCCACATCCAGCGTCTTGATCTCGGACCCCCACATCAGGTCGGCGACGCCTTCAAGGAAGTACGCCAGACCGATGGTCGCCATGAACAGGATGATTGGCTCCTGCCCAACCAGATGTCGCATGACGAACCGCTGCACACACCAGGCCAGCAATACCATCACACCCATCGTCAGAATGATCGCCAGCAACGCGGGCACATTCCACCCGAAATAGTGGATATGGGTGCCGAAAGTCGCGTTGATCAGATGCGCAAACGGCACCTGCCCGTTCATGATCCCGACCAGCGTCATCGCCGCGAACAGGGCCATAACCCCTTGGGCATAATTGAAAATCCCAGACGCCTTGTAGATCAGTACAAAGCCCAGCGCGACCAGCGCATAGAGCACCCCGGCCATCAGACCGTTGAGGATGACCTCCATCGCAAATACGAGTTGTTCAGGCATGTCGGCGCTCCTCAATTACCGCAGTTGGAGAATCCACCGAAAGAGGATTCCACACGAAAGAGTGTGACTTTCGATTTTCGAAGATAAACTGTTTTGATTTCTAAACTTGTTGGACCTTTGATGTCGTCTTCAATGCAACCCGCATAGGTGAAATTGGTAGTCGTAGCGGGTCTGACACGCGATAGCCCAAGATGTTCTGCAACTTGAGACAAAGATGCAGCGTGCATACCAAACTCTCGTTCGGTCACATCTTCTGCTTCGAAACTACATTGATCACTGCGGCGCCTAATTTCTTTTGTGCGAAGACGCAAAAAGACGTCGATATCGCCCTCAGCCACATGCACGCCGTCGTCCAAAATCCCTAAAAACTCAGCCCCTCGGAAGCCTCTGTATCCGCCCACCTCTAGGACAGTCTTCATGCATCGTTCTGTAACAGAGTTAATCTGTTCCGTCAGTTGCGCTGATTGCACCGGTATCGCAAGGGACATCAGCACCAAAAGGGCAACAAAAAAACCAGCCGATTGTGGGCGAGAAATCCAAGATTGACGGAACCTACTGTACGTCAAACCAGTGTTGTGTCTTAGGTTAATCATGGCTGACCCCCAGATAGGCGTCGATAACCTCTTGGTTGTTGCGCACCTCATCGGGTGTGCCGTCGCCGATCTTCTTGCCGTAATCCATCACGACCACCCGGTCGCTCAGATCCATCACAACGCCCATGTCGTGTTCGATCAGAGCGATGGTGGTGCCGAATTCGTCATTCACGTCGAGGATAAAGCGGCTCATGTCCTCTTTTTCTTCGACGTTCATGCCCGCCATCGGCTCGTCCAGCAGCAACAGCTTGGGCTCCGCCGCCAGCGCGCGGGCCAGTTCGACGCGCTTTTTCAGGCCATAGGGCAAGCGCGACACCGGCGTCTTGCGGATGTGCTGAATTTCAAGGAAGTCGATGATCTTCTCGACAGCTTCACGGTTTTCTGTCTCTTCCTTCTCGGCCTTGCCCTTCCACAGTGCCTGCTGAAGGATATTGGTCTTCATGTACCCCAGCCGCCCGGTCATAACGTTGTCCAGAACGCTCATCCCTTCGAACAAGGCGATATTCTGAAACGTCCGCGCAATCCCCTGCTGCGCCACCTCAAAGGGCCGCATCGGCGGGCGTTTTGACCCATGAAACCAGACCTCGCCCTCTTGCGGAACATAGAAGCCCGAGATCACGTTCAGCATCGAGGATTTACCTGCGCCGTTCGGCCCGATGATGGCACGGATCTCACCCTCACGAATGTCGAACGAGATATCCTTGATCGCAACCACACCACCAAAGCGCAGGGTGATGTTCTTCATTTCCATCACCACACCGCCGATCTTGCGACCGTCTTCGGTGACATATCCTTCGGAATTATCCAGCATCATTCGCCCACTTCACAATACGGTTCAGGAAAAGGCAGCTAAGCACACCCGCTCCGACATACGCGTAGATTGCGCCGCCATCGAAAGCCTTCGCGGGATAGGCAAGGGCGCTCAGAATACCCACGATTAGGCCGATGAACCCGCTGAAAACGTAGGAATAAGCGTTCGAAACTCGCTCGGAAAAATAGACGACCGCTCCGGCACCAACACCCATCGACAAAGCGACAATCAAGATTGGCAAAATGAAACTCATTCTGCGGCAACCTTGTGTTGGGCGACGGGAACAACCGGCGCATCGACGATTTCCAGCGTCGCCGAGATCGACCCCTTGCGCCCATCCTCATAGGTCACCTCGGTCGTGGTCGAAACCGTCTTGGACCCGTCATAAAGCGCGGCAATGATGTCGCTGAACTTGTCCTCGACAAACCCGCGCCGCACCTTTCGGGTCCGGGTCATCTCGCCATCGTCGGCATCCAGTTCCTTGTGCAGAACCACAAAGCGGTGCACCTGACAGCCCGACAGCATCTCGTCAGCGGCAACCGACTTGTTCACCTCTTCCACATGGGCCTTGATCGTCTCTAACACGCGCGGATGTCCCGCCAGTTCCTGATACGAGGCATAGGCCACGTTGTTGCGCTCGGCCCAGTTGCCGACCGCGGTCAGATCGATATTGATGAAGGCCACGCAGCGATCCTTGCCATTGCCGAACAGCACCGCCTCCAGAATATCCGGATAGAACTTCAGCTTGTTCTCGACATATTTCGGCGCGAACATCGACCCGTCTGCCATCTTGCCCACGTCCTTGGCGCGGTCGATGATCCGCAGATGACCCGAGCGTTCCTCGATGAACCCCGCGTCGCCCGTGGCCACCCAGCCTTCAGGGTCCTTGGTTGATGCGGTCGAGTCCGGGTTCTTGTAATACTCGACGAACACGCCGGGCGAGCGATAGTAGATCTCGCCATTGTCGGCGATTTTCAGCTCGACATCGGGGGCCGGGACGCCAACGGTGTCGGCCCGCACCTCGCCGTCGGGCTGGACGGTGATGAACACGGTCGCCTCGGTCTGGCCATAGAGCTGTTTGAGGTTGATCCCCAGCGAGCGGTAGAACTCGAAGATCTCGGGCCCGATCGCCTCGCCCGCGGTGTAACCCACGCGGATCCGGCCATAGCCCAGCGTATCCTTGAGCGGCCCATAGACCAGGATGTTGCCGATCGCGTATTTCAGGCGGTCCATGAAGCCGACGGGTTGGCCATCCAGGATGCGCCCGCCCACCTTCTTGGCGTGGTCCATGAAAAAGTTGAACATCCGCTGCTTGGGCGCGCTGGCATCCTGCATGCGGATCATCACATTGGTCAGCTGGGTCTCGAAGACCCGCGGCGGGGCGAAGAAATAGGTCGGCCCGATCTCGCGCAGGTCGGTCATCATCGTGTCTGCGCTCTCGGGGCAGTTCACGCAGAAGCCGCACCAGTAAGCCTGACCGATGGAAAAGATGAAATCACCAACCCAGGCCATCGGCAGATAGGACAGGATGTCTTCGTTCCGGGTCAGGTGATCGAACTCGGCCGAGTTCCTGGCGCTTTCGATCACGTTGCGGTTCGACAGCACCACGCCCTTGGGCTTGCCCGTGGTGCCCGAGGTATAGAGCATCACGCAGGTGTCGTCATAGGTGATCTCACCGATGCGCCTGTCCAGTTCGGCGTCGAAACGCGCATGACCGGCGCTGCCCTCGGCCTTGATGTCATCAAGGGCATTCATCTGGCTGTGATCGTATTTCCGCATCCCCCGCTTGTCGGTATAGAGGATGTGTTTGACCTGATGCAGGTTTTCCTGAATCTCGATGACCTTGTCGACCTGCTCCTGATCGCCACAGACGACATATTTCGCGCCGCAGTGTTCCAGCACATAGGCCATCTCTTCGGCAACCGCGTCCTGATAGAGAGGCACCGGAACGGCACCGACCATCTGCGCCGCAACCATTGACCAGTAATGTGCCGGACGGTTGCGCCCAATCACGGCGATGTGGTCACCCTTTTCAACGCCAAGCTCCAGAAATCCCAGCGCCAACGCGCGGATCTCGGCGGCCGTTTCCGCCCAGGTCCAGCATTGCCAGATCCCGAATTCCTTTTCGCGGTAAGCCGGGGCATCCCCGAACTGCGTCGCATTGCGATGTAGCAGCGCCGGAAGGGAGTGCATCCCCTCGGCGCCCGACTGCGTCTGAGCCAATTCTATCTCTCCTCCCCATCCGGCCCGAGTTTGGGCCGGAACGGCACCGCCGGGTCAGACCCGCGCGCCGCTGCCCCGATTAAGGACAAGGAGAAAGATCAGCGTCAACTTTTTCGTGATGTTTTCCGGAATCTTACGAATTGTTACAACCAATCCCGCAAAATCGGGATCAGTGGCACATCCGCCGCTGGCATCGGGTAGTTGCGCAAGTCATTCGCCCGCACCCATTTCAGCGCCTGACCCTCTTTCGACTGCGGGATGCCCTCCCATTTGCGGCAGGCAAACAGTGGCATCAGCAGGTGGAAATCGTCATAGCTGTGGCTGGCGAAGGTCAGCGGCGCAAGGCAGGATGCCCAGGTGTCGATGCCCAGTTCCTCGTGCAATTCGCGGATCAGGGCGGCCTCGGGGGTTTCGCCCGGCTCGATCTTGCCGCCGGGGAACTCCCACAGCCCGGCCATGGATTTGCCTTCGGGGCGTTGGGCCAGCAACACGCGGCCCTCGATGTCGATCAGGGCGACAGCAGATACCAGTAAGGTCTTCACGAGCGATAATCCGCGTTGATCTCGATATACCCGTGAGTCAGATCGCAGGTCCAGACGGTGGATTTCCCCTCGCCCAGCCCCAGATCGACCGCAATCACGAGGTCCTGACCTTTCATATAGGCGGCGGCGTCTTCCTCGCGATAATCCGGGCTGACCCAGCCTTTTTCCGCCACCAGGATATCTCCGAAGGAAATGCTCAGCAGGTCACGGTCGGCGGCGGCGCCGGATTTGCCGATCGCCATGACAATGCGGCCCCAGTTCGGGTCCTCGCCCGCGATCGCGGTCTTGACCAAGGGCGAGTTGGCGATGGACAGACCATGCACCTTGGCATCCGAATCCGAAGCGGCACCGGTCACGCGGATTTCCACGAATTTGGTGGCGCCTTCGCCGTCGCGCACCACTTGTTGCGCGAGGTCCAGCATCACCGTTTCAAGCGCCTCTGCGAAAGCGGCGTTGCCGGTGGCATCGACGCCCGAGGCTCCGGTCGCGCAGAGAAGAAGGCTGTCGGAGGTCGAAGTGTCGCTGTCCACAGTGATGCAGTTGAAAGTGCGGTCTGTCTGGGCGCTCAGCATTTCCTGCAACGCGGATTGCTCGACCTGAGCGTCGGTGAAGATATAGACCAGCATCGTCGCCATGTCTGGCGCGATCATGCCAGACCCCTTCGCAATCCCTGCAATAGAGACTGTTTTGCCGCCGATTTCGACCTGTGCGCTCGCCCCTTTCGGGAACGTGTCCGTCGTCATGATCGCCCGCGCGGCGTCTTCGATTGCATGGCGGCTGAGGCCGGATTTCAACGCCTCAAGCTTCGAGATGATGCGATCATGCGGCAGCGGTTCACCGATGACTCCGGTGGATGAGGTAAAGACCCGCTCGACCGGCACACCGGTCGCCTTGGAGACAGCCTGCGTCACCTCGGCAACCGATGTCCGGCCGTAATGCCCGGTAAAGGCGTTGGCGTTGCCCGAGTTCACAAGGATCGCCGCGGGTCCGTCGCTGGGGCCGCCGATTTTCTCCTGACAATCCAGAACCGGTGCCGCACGGGTGGCCGAGCGGGTGAAGACGCCCGCCACCGACGTGCCCGGATCAAGAACAGCCAGCATGACATCCGTGCGGCCCTGATAGCGCACACCCGCTTCGACGGTGGCAAAACGCACACCGTCAATCGCAGGCAGTTCAGGGAAAGACGCGGGCGCCAGCGGCGAAACCTTTGTGATCGTGGCCACGGGTCTTTACTCCTGAATCAGGTCCAGCTGGCGCATGATCTCGGGGCCTGCGCCTTCCAGCGCGGGGCGTTCGATCTGTGCCTGCTGGGTCAACTCGTCGATCCGCGCCTGAATGGCCTCTTGCTGAATGGATTGCGCCAGCTCATCGCGCACCGCGTCCAGTTCGGGGGCTTCGGTTTTGCGCTTGTCGTTCAGCTTGACCAGATGCCAGCCAAATTGAGTTTGCACCGGATCCGACACCTGCCCTTTTTCCAGCGCGATCACTGCCGCCTCGAATTCGGGTACCATCTGGCCTTTTCCGAACCATCCCAGCGCGCCACCATTCGGGCCGGACGGACCGGTCGAGTTCTCGCGGGCGAGTTCCGCAAAATCGGCACCATCATCAAGCTGTGCCTTGAGCGCTTTGGCTTCTTCTTCCGATTCCACCAGAATATGGCTGGCGTCGAATTCGTCTTCACCCGCAAATTCATTGAAACGCGCATCGTAAGCGGCCTGAATGGCTTCGTCGGTAACAACATCGCTGGTCAGGGCCGCGACCGTCTGAACCGCCTGAAGCGACCGCTTTTCATTGTCGAGTGTCAGCGCGTTCCGCTTGTTCAGGCCATCCTGTTGCTGTCCCAGCAATTGCTGCTGGATCAGCTGTTCCAGAACGAAGTCGAACAGCACGTCGTCTTCCGCCTGCTGATATTGCGGTGGCAGAGAAGCGACGGTGGCGATCACGTGACCCAATGTGATCTCATCCCCGTTTACCCGAGCGACAACGGTCGACGCATCCGGCTGGTTTTCGGCGGCCAGCGGCAGGGCCATCACGGCGGCCAGGGCCAGCGATGGCAGAAAAGTGAGACCTTTGGGCATTGAATCATCCTATTTTCTTGCCGCGACAGGGCGCGGCGTTGACACTCTGGAACCTGCCGCTTACATCGCTTTGAAGCCTTGGACAGGGCCGCCTTTCACCCCCCGTATCTATGGGTTGCGCGCAAGGTGGGCAAGCCTGTCGCAACCACGAAAAGAACAGATCCTCTGGAGTGAACATGCTGGGACTCGGAACGCTCGCCAAAAAGGTGTTCGGAACACCGAACGACCGCAAGATCAAGGCGACCCGCCCTCTGGTCGAAAAGATCAATGCGCTGGAACCAGAGTTTGAAAAGCTTTCAGATCAAGGTCTGATCGACAAGACCGAAGACCTGCGCAAGCGCGCACTGGATGGCGAAAGCCTGGACGACCTGCTGCCCGAGGCCTTTGCCAACGTACGCGAAGGCGCCAAGCGCGCACTTGGCCTGCGGGCCTTTGACGTGCAGCTGATGGGCGGCATTTTCCTGCATCAGGGCAACATCGCGGAAATGAAGACGGGCGAAGGCAAGACTCTGGTCGCCACCTTCCCGGCTTATCTGAACGCGCTGACCGGCAAAGGCGTGCACGTCGTCACGGTGAACGAATACCTGGCCAAGCGTGACGCGGAATGGATGGGCAAGGTTTTTGCGGCCGTGGGCATGACCACCGGCGTGATCTGGTCCGGCCAGCCCGATGCGGAAAAACTGGCCGCGTATTCCTGTGACATCACGTATGCCACCAACAATGAGCTGGGCTTCGACTATCTGCGCGACAACATGAAGGCGGATCTGGAGCAGGTTTACCAGAAACATCACAACTTTGCGATCGTGGACGAGGTCGACTCGATCCTGATCGATGAAGCGCGGACGCCGCTGATCATCTCGGGTCCTGCGCAGGATCGGTCTGACCTGTACACCGCGATTGATGCCCTGATCCCGACGCTGAGCGAAGATCATTACACCCTGGACGAAAAATCGCGCAATGTGACCTTCACCGATGAAGGCAACGAATTTCTTGAGGCACAGTTGCTTCAGGCCGGCCTGATTCCCGAAGGCCATTCCCTGTATGATCCGGAAAGCACCACCGTCGTGCATCACGTCAATCAGGCGCTGCGTGCACACAAGCTGTTCCAGCGCGACAAGGATTACATCGTGCGCGACGGCAATGTCGTTCTGATCGATGAATTCACCGGCCGCATGATGCCGGGCCGTCGCCTGTCCGAAGGTCTGCATCAGGCGATCGAAGCCAAGGAAAAGGTTCAGATCCAGCCGGAAAACGTCACATTGGCCAGCGTGACATTCCAGAACTATTTCCGCCTGTATGACAAACTGAGCGGCATGACCGGCACCGCGCTGACCGAAGCCGAAGAATTTGCCGAGATCTACGGTCTGGGCGTGGTCGAAGTTCCGACCAATCTGCCGATTGCCCGTATCGACGAAGATGATCAGGTCTATCGTACGGCCGCCGAAAAATACAACGCGATGATCGCCGAGACGAAAAAGGCGCAGGAAAAGGGCCAGCCGGTTCTGCTGGGGACCACGTCGATCGAAAAATCCGAACTGCTCAGCCAGATGCTGACCAAGGAAGGTATCAAGCACAACGTTCTGAACGCCCGCCAGCACGAACAAGAGGCACAGATCGTTGCTGATGCCGGTCGTCTGGGTGCAGTAACCATCGCCACCAACATGGCCGGTCGCGGCACCGACATTCAGCTTGGCGGCAATGTAGATATGAAGGTGATGAAAGCGATTGCCGAGAATCCAGACGCGGATCCGTCTGAACTGCGGGCCGCCGAAGAAGCACGCCACGCCGAAGAAAAAGAAAAGGTTCTGGCTGCTGGCGGCCTTTACGTTATGGCGTCGGAACGCCACGAAAGCCGTCGAATCGACAACCAGCTGCGGGGTCGTTCCGGCCGTCAGGGCGATCCGGGCCGAACGGTGTTTTACCTGAGCCTCGAGGATGACCTGATGCGCATCTTCGGCTCGGAACGGCTGGACAAGGTATTGACCACGCTGGGCATGAAGGAAGGCGAAGCGATCATTCACCCCTGGGTGAACAAATCGCTGGAACGCGCGCAATCCAAGGTCGAAGGCCGCAACTTTGACATGCGCAAGAACGTTCTGAAGTTCGACGACGTGATGAACGACCAGCGGAAGGTGATCTTCAGCCAGCGCCGCGAAATCATGTCTGCGAACGACCTGTCCGAGATCGTCTCGGATATGCGCGAACAGGTGATTGACGACCTGATTGACGAATACATGCCGCCGAAATCCTATGCGGATCAGTGGGATACCGAGGGCCTGCATGAGGCGATAAAGGACAAGCTGAACATGGACGTCCCGGTTCAGGACTGGGCCGCCGAAGAAGGCGTGGATGACGAGCAGGTGCGCGAACGTCTGATCAAAGCTGCGGATGAGATGATGGCGCAGAAGGCCGTCGCCTTTGGCCCTGAAAACATGCGCAACATCGAAAAGCAGGTTCTGCTTCAGACCATCGACAGCAAATGGCGCGAGCATCTGCTGACACTGGAACATCTGCGCTCGGTCGTTGGGTTCCGCGGTTATGCCCAGCGCGATCCGCTGAACGAATACAAGAACGAAAGCTTCCAGCTGTTCGAAAGCATGCTGGATTCCCTGCGCGAGACCGTGACACAGCAATTGTCACGCGTACGTCCGCTGACCGAAGAAGAACAGAAAGAAATGCTGGCGCAGATGGCAGGGCAGCAGGCTCAGGCGCAGGAGGCCGTGGACAAGGCCGCGAAACAGGCCGAAGCCAAGGCCGAGGCTGCGGCCTCGGGTGATGCGCTTCCGGGGTTCGACGAAAGCGATCCATTGACCTGGGGCAACCCGTCGCGAAATGATCCGTGCCCGTGTGGCTCGGGCAAGAAGTTCAAACACTGCCATGGCCGACTGACCTAACGTCACCCGCCGAATCCACAATGTGTTCGTCTCGCGGCCACAAATTGGCCGCGATTCGTGGCGAATGTGCGATTTGCTCCTTCAACTGGGGAGGGTGTCTTGTTTGTAGTTCGAAACTACGTGACCATGTGCGGCACGGTCGCTTGTGCTTTGGGCATAGGCTACCTGATGCAGAACGGACCAACCGCGCAGCCGGCGAACGCGGGGGATAGTGTTGATGTTGCCTCGGCATCTCAGCAATCTTCGGTTTTGTCGGGGTTGGATGCTATCGTACTGACTTCGGCTCCGGCGTCTGACGCAGATTCCGGGGCGGCAGCGCCCGAACCCCGCGCGGTGCCGTCAGCCCCGAAAACGACGGATTGCAACATCAGCGCGCGCGCCGTCGCCGTCCCCGGCGCAATGGCACAACTGTCGCTGCGGGCACCCTGCCACCGAAACGAACGCGTTGAAATTCATCACAGCGGCCTGACGGTCAGCCAGAACACTGACGGTTACGGTGCCTTGGGCATGACCATCCCGGCACTGTCGGAATACGCGATTTTCCTGATTTCATTCGAAGATGAAACCGGTACGGTCGCCACCACTCACGTGACCGACATTGCCGAATATGACCGCGTCGTCCTGCAATGGCAGGGTGATACCGAGTTGCAGATTCACGCGCTGGAATTCGGGGCAAGCTATGGCAGCAGCGGCCATGTGTGGGATGAGTCCTCGGCAAATGGCGCAGGAGAGGTTCTGCGCCTGGGCCAGACGGGTCTGGGCAGTGCCAAGAATATCGAAGTCTATTCTTTTCCGACAGGCGCGTCGGGCCGGTCCGGCACCATCGACCTGACGGTCGAAGCCGAAGTAACCGAATCCAACTGCGGGCAAACGCTGAATGTGCAGGCGCTGGAACTTCTGTCAGATAGCCGCCTGCGGTCGCGCGACATGTCCCTGACCCTTCCGGATTGTTCGCAGGCCGGTGAGTTTCTGGTGTTGAATAATCTGCTCTCAGACCTGACAATTGCGGCAAAGTAATCCGCAGGCAGGCTCGACTCTCTTATGACTTTCTTTCGTGCGGCTGTGACCGCGCTGTTTACCGTTGCAGGTGCGACCTGTGCAATGGCGCAGGACATCACGCTGACGTCTCATGACGGCAAGGTCGAAGTAACAGGCAACCTGCTGGGCTTTGACGGCGAATTCTACCGCGTCGATACGCAGTTCGGTGAGTTGACCGTTGATGGCTCGGGCGTCACCTGCGACGGACCTGCGTGCCCCAGCCTGACGGATTTCGTAGCCGAGTTGTGGTTTTCCGGATCGTCTGTCATGGCCGAAACGGTCCTGCCCGCCCTGATCATCGGGTTTGCGCGGCAGGAAGATCTGACCGCAACGCCTGCCCGCGTGGATTCGGACACCTTCGTCTATGAACTTTTTCAGTCAGGCCGTGACGCCCCGTTGGCGCGGTTCTACTTTGACGTCGGGACCACGGATCGTGGGTTCGCCAAGCTGATCGAAGACCAGACAGATATCGTGATGGCCCTGCGCGAAGTACGCGAGGCAGAGCGGGATGCAGCCGAAGCCGCGGGGCTGGGTGATTTGAAACGGGCCCGGCGATCCAGGGTTGTTGCATTGGACGCCATGGTTCCGGTGGTGGCGCCCGATAGTGTGATGCGTCAGATTTCGCTGGCCGATTTGGCGCGCATTCTGTCAGGTGAAGTGAAGAACTGGGTGGACCTGGGCGGGCCGGATGCTCCGATCGCCTTGCATGTGCCGGATCCGGGTTCGGGGCTGGCGCAGGCTGTCGAGGATCAGGTATTGAAGACCGCTGGTGTGGAACTGACCGATACCGCAATTCGTCATATTCGAACAAACGACCTGACCAAGGCCGTGGCCAAAGACCCGTTTTCCATCGGAATCGCCAGCAAGGCGACAGCCGGCGATACCCGCGCCCTGCCGTTGACCGGAGGGTGTGGGCATCCGCTGGCCGCAACCCGTCAATCGATCAAGACCGAAGATTATCCGCTGAATCTGCCGATGTTCCTGTATCTGCCCGAACGCCGCCTGCCACGGATCGCACGGCAGTTTCTGGCCTTTAGTCTAAGCCCCGGGGCCCAGATGGCCATTCGTGACGCAGGTTATGTGGATCAGTCGCCTGAAACCTTGCCGGTTGGCGTACAAGGCGACCGGCTTGCCAATGCCATCGCCACCGGTGGGCCCGAAGTTGGGCTGGACGAGCTTCAGCGCATGATCGAAACGCTGCGCCCGCTGTCGCGCCTGTCCCTGTCGGTTCGGTTCGAGCCCGGATCATCCCGACCTGATGCGCAGTCACGCTCCAATATTCAGCAACTGGCACATATGCTTGACGCCGGAACACTGAAGGCAGGCAAGCTGGTGTTTGCCGGCTTCAGCGACGGGGATGGCGGGGCCGCCACCAACGCCCGCATTGCCTTGCGGCGTGCACAGACCGTACGAAACGCGGTACTGGCTGCGGCCGAGACATCGATATCAGACAGTATCGAGGTGGTCGCGGAAGGGTTTGGCGAAGCAATGCCGATGGCCTGTGACGACACCGAATGGGGCCGCAAGGTCAACCGCCGGGTTGAAATCTGGGTGCAGTGAAGGTCACAGATACCCTTCGGAGCGAAAGCTCAACTCGGTCGATTTTCCAATGATCAGGTGGTCGTGAAGGGTCAGGCCCAACGCCGAACAGGCATCCTGAATACGGTTTGTCATGTCGATATCCGATTGCGAGGGCGTCGGATCACCCGACGGGTGGTTGTGCACCAGAATCAGGGCCGAGGCATTCAGTTCCAGCGCTCGTTTGGCAACCTCGCGCGGGTAAACCGGCACGTGATCCACGGTGCCCTTGGCCTGTTCCTCATCCGCGATCATTACGTTCTTGCGGTCCAGATAGAACACGCGAAACTGTTCGATCTCACGATGTGCCATCGTGGTGTGACAATAATCCAGCAGCGCATCCCAGCCCGAGATCACATGCCGCTGCATCACCCGGGCGCGGGCCATCCGATGGGCGCAGGCCTCAAGAATTTTCAGGTCGGTAACGACGGTATCGCCAACGCCCTTGATCTGGCGCAGTCGTTCCTCGGGCGCGGTCAGGACACGATTGAAATCACCAAAAGTGTCCATCAACGCCCGCGCCAGTGGCTTCACATCCTGCCGGGGAATGGACCGGAACAGAACCAGCTCCAGCAGTTCGTAATCCGGCATCGCCGCCGACCCGCCGGTCATGAACCGTTCGCGCAGCCGCTTGCGGTGGTCTTTTATGTAGGAGGGTAGCCGACCAGAGGGCAGCGGCTGCGCCGGCGCTTCGTCCGTATCAAACAGCATCGGGGCTTCGGCAAAGGCGTCCTGTGTCATGGGCTCACCCTGACCCAGAATCGGTTTCTGATTGGTTAACGCATCTCGCCCGCCATGCGTGCCGTGGCCCGGCGGACAACCATGTGCAGAAGGATCGAGAACACACCCAGCGTCAGCATCGCGGCAAACATGAGATCGGTCTTGGCACGCCCATTGGCCAGCAGCATCAGGTATCCCAACCCCTGCGACGAGCCGACCCATTCACCGATCACTGCCCCAATCGGGGCATACACCGCCGCCAACCGCATCCCCGACGCCAGCGACGGCAGAGCAGCCGGAATGCGGATATGCCACAATACGGCGCGCTTGCTGGCCTGCATCGTTCGGGCCAGATCCAGATATCCCGAAGGGGTGCGCATCAGCCCGTCGAAAAACGACGAGGTGATCGGGAAATAGATGATCAGCACCGCCATGGCGACCTTGGACCAGAGCCCATAGCCCAGCCACAGCGTCAGCAACGGTGCCAATGCGAAAACCGGCAGAGCCTGCGTGAACACGAGCATCGGCTGCACCAGCACCCGCGCCGCCCGCGAATTTGCCAGTTGCAACGCGGTGACGACACCCAGCAGCGTCCCGCACGCCATACCGATCACCACTTCGATCGCGGTGATCCAGGTGTGCTCGGCGATCACCCAGCGGTTCTGCCACCAGGTTTCGGCCACGACGGCGGGTCCGGGCAGGATGAACTTAGGCAATCCGGTCAGGGTCACGATGCCCTGCCAAATCAGCAAGGCAAACAAAGTTGCGGCCAATGCAGAAAAATACCTCATGCCGCGCCCTCGCGGAGAAGACGCAGCAAGGCACCCTGGGTTTCCAGTGTCTCCAGATCATCCACGCGGCGCGGGGCCGGGGCCAGGGGCGGATCGCAGGGCGTCAATCCGTGCTGCGTCATCACCACGATGGATTGCCCCAAACGCGCAGCTTCGGCCGGATCATGGGTCACAAGAAGGACGGTGCGCCCGTTCAAAGCTTCGGCGGCCAGATCCTGCATGTCAGCGCGGGTGCGGGCATCGAGCGCCGAAAAGGGTTCGTCCAGCAAAACAACGGGACGATCTTCCATCAAGGTCCGGGCCAAAGCGACGCGCTGGCGTTGCCCACCGGACAACGCGTTGGGCTTCTTGTTCATGTGATCCTGCAACCGCATACGTTTTATAAGGCGGTCGCGTCGATCAAGATCAACGGTTTCACCACGCAAACGCGCGCCCAGCGAGACATTCTGCGCGACGGTCGCCCAAGGCAACAGAAGATCATCCTGCGCCATGTATGAGACACGCTCGGATACCGGCAAGCCATCACTGGCCGTGATATGGCCAGCGAAGGCGGCCCCGGTCTCGAGCCCTGCAATCAACCTCAGAACCGTGGTTTTTCCCACGCCCGAACCGCCCAGCAGGCACGTCCACGCCCCGGCCCCAAGGGTCAGGGTCAGCGGCGCAAACAGGGTCGCGCCGTCGATCGTGGCAGTGCCGTTGATGGTCAGTTCGGGCGCAGGGGTCATGGCGTCAAACCCATCTGCCAGAAGTCAACCTCAAGCTCTGTCGCCTTGCGGAAGGTCTGGCACAGTCGATCCCAGCGTGGCGAACCCTGAAAATCAGCCCCAATACGTCTTGTTAGAGCCTGATCCAGCAACTCGCCGACCGCGACACATGCGCCTTGGTAATCTTCACCGGCATACGTGTCGATCCAGCCGCGATATGTCCCGGACGTTGCCTCGGCGGACAGCCGCGTACCGATCTCGCCATATCCCATGACGCAAGGAACAAGCGCCGCCAGCAGATCCAGAAGGTCTCCGCTGTAGCCTGCTTCCAGGACAAACCGGGTATAGGCCAGATTCTCGTGACGCTCTGGCGTGGCAAACAGCTCTGCCTGCGAGATACCTTCTGCCGCGCAGATACCGATATGCAGTTTCATCTCTTCGCTGATCAAACCGTTCACGGTTCGCGATGCGGCAAGCATTTCTTCATGCGTTTCCGATTTCACCACCGCCAGGGCCCACGCGCGGCTGAAGTGGATAAGGAACACGTAATCCTGCCGCAGATAATGCAGAAACGCCTCGCGTGGCAGCGTTCCGTCTTTCATGCCCTCTACGAAGGCGTGGCGGGTATAATCCCGCCACGGCCCCGCCGCAGCATCACGCATCAGCGCGAAGGCTTTGCCATAGTTGCTCATTGCGCGGTCACGTCGATGGCGATGTCACTGACCGGAAGGACGCTGTCGATCATCCCGCTTTCGTTCAGGAAGGTTTCGAACCGGGCATAACGACCGGCATCAAAACCTGCCGGACGCAATGCAAAGCGCGGCAGTGTATCGACCCAGGCGCGGGCATTCAGCTCGTCCTGAAGTTCGGGCGAGGTGGCCGCGAAGATCTCCCAGCTTTTTTCCGGATTGTTGACGATATATTGGGTCGCTTTTTCAGTCGCGGCGAGGAACCGGGCAATCTTGTCCTTGTCCATCGTATCCGGATTGGCGACATAGATCAGTTCGTCATAAGACGGAACGCCTTCTTCCTCGATATAGAAGCAGGTGCCGGGACGACCTTCGATATCCATCTGGTTCAGCTCGAAGTTGCGATATGCGCCAATGACCGCATCCACCTGACCGGTCATCAGCGACGGCGAGAGGGAAAAGTTGACGTTGATCAGCTCAACATCGCCCAGCGCAACATCATATTTGCCCAGAACGGTGCCAAGGATGGCTTCTTCGACCCCTGCAACCGAGAAGCCGATTTTTTTACCCTTGAGGTCGGCCGGCGACTTGATTGGCCCGTCTTCCAGCACCAGAAGGCAGTTCAGTGGCGTAGCAACCAACGTGCCGACACGCTTCAGAGGCAGGCCCTCGTGAATCTGCAAGTGCAATTGCGGCTGGTAAGACACCGCCAGATCGGCTTGACCGGCAGCCACCAAACGGGGCGGGGCGGACGGGTCGGCGGGCGGAACGATCTCGACCTCAAGCCCTTGTTCGGCAAAATAGCCGTTTTCCTGCGCCACGATGATGGGACCATGATCAGGGTTGATGAACCAGTCCAGCAGGACGGTCATTTTGTCTTCGGCCCATGCCGGCGCGGCGGCCAGAAGGGCGATGGCTGTCATCAGCTTTTTCATGTCTCGCGTTTCCCTTTTCTTCACGAGGTTGAGGCCGCGACGAGAACAATCTCGCCCGGCCAATCTGGTTGAATCTGTTCGGCGGCACGCCATGCCCGTAAACCCGTGGCACAGCACAGAGCCAGCCGTTTTCCCTTGTTAGGGTCTATTTCGTGCAAATTATCCGGTGATACGCGCGTCGCGTTCGAATGGATGGGAACAGGGGCTTCCTGCGAACTCCGCAGTTCGATGATCTGATCCGTGTCCTTCAGCTGGCTTGTGGACAGAAAGCGAAAACAGTTGCCGGGTTCGGGTGCGTCATCAAAGCGAAACCCGGTGCTGCGCAAGGTTCTTGCGTCATATTGAACCAACTGCCCAAGGGGCGAAGGATCAAGCCCAAGGATCAAGCTGAGCGCCATCTGCGCCTGCATCGCCCCGATCACGCCAACCACGGGGCCCAGAACCCCGGCAGTGGCACAGCTGGCGCCACTGTCCGGCGCATCGGGAAAGACAGCGCGCAGCGATGGGCCCCCGCCGCAGAACCCGCCCACATAACCCGAAAGCCCCAGCACCGAGGCGCTGATCAAAGGCTTGCCCTGCGCCAGACACGTGTCCGACAGGATGTAGCTGGCCGCGTAGCTGTCAGCGCAATCCAGAATGATATCGGCTTGCGACACCGAACCAGGCGCATTTTCACTGGTCAGAGCCTGATTCAGACCGATGACATAAGTTTCGCCATTCAGCGCGCGGCAGCGGGCGGCGACGGTTTCCGCCTTGGGTTGCCCGCAATCGGCCTCGGAGAAAAACGTTTGACGGTGCAGGTTCGACAGATCGACGGAATCACCGTCCATAATAGTCATTTGCCCCACCCCGGCCCCGGCCAAAAGCGGCAGGGCCGGAGCAGCCAGACCGCCTGCACCGACGACCAGAACACGAGCCTCTGACAGACGTGCCTGCCCTTGTGCCCCAACTTCGGGCAGACGCGTCTGGCGGGCATACCGGCTCATCGTGTGACCTCGATCCACGCGCGCACCCGTGCTTCGGGGTCGGAGTTCAGTGTGATATCCGTGACCGCCGAGACAATGTCCGCCCCGGCCTCCAGCACACCGGCCGCGCGCTCAACACTCATGCCGCCGATACCAACCAAGGGAATATCACCAACCCGCGCCTTCCATTCCGTTACGCGGGGCAGGCCCTGCTGATGCCATTTCATCTTTTTCAGAATGGTGGGGTAGACCGGTCCCAATGCCACGTAATCGGGATCCATGGCCAGTACACGCTCAAGCTCATCATCGTCATGGGTGGAAACACCCAGTTTCAGACCCGCTTTTCGAATGGCTTTCAGGTCGGCGTCGTCCAGATCTTCCTGCCCCAGATGAATCCAGTCGCAGCCCAGATCGATCGCGTGCTGCCAATAGTCATTGATCACCAGAACCGCCCCATGGTCGCGACACAATTCGCGTGAGACGGCAATCTGGTCGTGCACCACATCGCCTGGTTGATCCTTGATGCGCAGCTGCACCAGTTTGACACCCAGCGGCAGCATCCGACGCAGCCAGTCCGAGTGATCAAAGATCGGATAGAAACGGTCCAGCGTCATGACAGGAAAGCCTTTCCAACAACAGGGGTAGAGGGCTCAGCCATATCGCGCGGCTCGATCGGGTCGGCCTGATGGGCCAATTGCCCGGCAAGGGTTGCCTGCGCCATCGCCCTAGCCATCAGAACCGGATCTCCGGCACGGGCCACAGCGGTGTTGAGCAGAACCGCGTCAAAACCCAACTCCATCGCGCGGGCCGCGTGGCTGGGCAAACCGATACCTGCATCCACCACCAGGGGAATGTCAGGAAATTCCGCCCGCATCGCACGCAGGGCGTATTCGTTGTTCAGCCCCTGCCCTGAGCCGATCGGTGCGCCCCAGGGCATCAGCACCTCGCACCCCGCTTCCAGCAGGCGTTCCCCCACGATCAGGTCATCGGTGGTGTAGGGAAACACCTCAAACCCGTCCTCGGTCAGAATGCGGGCGGCTTCGACCAGTTGGAAAACGTCTGGTTGCAGGCTGTCCGTATGTCCGATGAGTTCCAGCTTGATCCAACGGGTCTCAAACACTTCGCGGGCCATATGGGCGGTCGTCACGGCCTCTTTCACCGTATGGCAACCGGCGGTATTGGGCAGAATGCGTACACCCAGGTCGCGGATCATGTTCCAAAAGGTCTGACCCGCACCCGCTTCGCGCCGCAGAGATACAGTGGCAACGCCTGCACCGCTTTCGCGAAACGCCTGTTCCAGAATGGCCGGGCTTGGATATTGCGCCGTACCCAGCATCAACGGGTTGGGCAGTTCAGTGCCGTAAAACGTCTTCATCTTCAGCCCCCCTGCATCGGTGCGACGACCTCGACCCGGTCACCTTCGGCCAGCTTGTGAGCGACGCGCAGGCTTGAGGGCACGAAATCTTCGTTCACGGCGGTGGCCACACGGCCCGAGAAACCGCATTCGTCCAACAATTCCAACAAGGTTTCGGCGCGTACCTCGCTCGCCTCGCCGTTAAGCACGATCTTCATCGACCATCTCCGAATGTGTGTTGTGCAGCGCCAGATCCGCAACACCCCGCGCCAGCGCCGGTGCCAGCAGATACCCGTGGCGATAGAGCCCGTTGGCATAGATCGTCCGGCCCAAACGCCGGATACGCGGCAAGTTGTCAGGGAAGGCGGGACGCAGATCGACGCCTATCTCCAAAACCTCGGCTTCGCCAAAAGCCGGGTTCACGGCATAGGCTGCGCTGAGCAGTTCCAGCATCGAACGGGCGGTGATGCGGCTGCTATCCTCAGATTCGATCATGGTCGCACCCAACATATAGACGCCGTCGCCGCGCGGAACGATATAAAGCGGCATCCGCGGGTGCAGCAAACGAACCGGGCGCGTCAGTTCCACGTCAGGGCATCGTATGACCAGCATCTCGCCCTTCACGCCGCGCAGGTCATGCAGGTATTCGCGCGCGTGAAGACCACGGCAGTCAATGGCATTCTCCAACTGAGCGGGGGCCAGTTTCCGGTGGAACTCCACGCCCTGAGTTTGCAGTTGACGATACAGATCGCGCAGCGCCTGACGCGGATCGACATGGGCTTCGCGTTCGAAAAACAGGCCCTGGCCAAACCCTGCCAGATCAGGCTCTAATTCCGTTATTTCTGCCCGTTCGACCTTGGTGAACTCTTTTGTTCGACGCGCGAAGCGGCGCAGGTCCGGTACATCGCGGGCGCTTGCGACAACAAGCGTTCCCCGCTGGATCACCTTGGTGCGTTGAGCCCACCATTCGATCGCCGTCTGACCCAGGCGCAGCACCGGTTCTTCTGCGTTTTCATATTCGCACCACGGCGCCAGCATTCCCCCGGCCCACCACGAACACCCATGCGGGCCCGGTGGCCCGCCGGGGTCGTATATCTGCACCTTCGCACCGCGCGACACCAGTTCGCTGGCAACGGCAAGACCGGCAACCCCTGCCCCTATGACAGACCAAAGCGTCACGTGGGCCAAACCCGGTGGAAATGATGCACCGGGCCGTGCCCAGCGCCGACATTCAGCTCATCCGCGCGCGCGATGGCCCCTTGCAGATAGTCATGCGCCTGTGCAACCGCGTCCCTCAGGGTCAGCCCATTGGCCAAACCGGCAGTGATGGATGACGACAGGGTGCATCCTGTCCCATGGGTGTTTTTCGTATCCTGACGCGGGGCCTGAAACTCGGCCATGACACCCGACGAATCGATCAGCAAATCGTGGCAGATATCACCTGACCCGTGTCCGCCTTTCATCACGACTGCACCCGCACCCAAGGCACACAATGCCCGGCCCTGTTCAGCCATCTGCTCGCGCGTTTCTGCCGCTGGCATGTTCAGCAGGCACGCCGCCTCAGGCAGATTCGGCGTAAGAACCGTCGCCGTTGGCAACAACACATCGCGCAGCGTCCGGACCGCCTCTTGCGCCAACAGAGCGTCGCCGGATTTGGCGATCATGACCGGATCAAGAACTACGGGACCCTCGAACGCCGCCAGCCCCCTGGCAACCGTATGAATGATCTCAGGTGTGCCAAGCATGCCGATTTTGACGGCCTTAACGTCCAGATCGCTCAGAACCGCGTCAATTTGGGCGGAAATCACATCCAGGGGAATCCCATGCACCGCGGTAACAGCTTGCGTGTTCTGCGCGGTAACGGCGGTGACGACGCTTGCGCCAAAAACACCCAACGCCGACATTGCCTTCAGGTCAGCCTGAATGCCTGCGCCGCCGCCGCTGTCGGATCCTGCTATGGTCAGGGCAATTGCCGCCATGTCGTTGCTCCATCTTCTATGGGCAACGGAGTAGAGAAAACGTCTGTGTTCAAGAGACCGTTCCCTACGCCGGCATTGCCCGGATCAGGTTCGATGGGTTAACGCGGCTGCGTCTCTCAGCCCTGTCAAAGGGCACCCCAACGGTTGAGGCGGACAATCTCAGGGTCGAGGGCCGGAATCAAGTCTCAATTTTCCAGATGTATTGCCACTTTCAGCTTTCTGCTAAGGCCAAAACTGCATGTGACTGCATGTGTAAGACAGTGACATGCGAGGCTCTGCCTCGCGCTCCGGGATATTTTTGGCCAGATGAATACAGGATCCCTTGCTTCATCTGGCTGAAAATATCCCGGGGGAGTCGCCCGAAGGGCGGCGGGGGCAGCGCCCCCGTTCCCGGTCGTTCAGCCTTTCATACCGTCCCAGAAAGATTTGACGGACGAGAAAAAGCTTTTCGATTCCGGATGGTTATCTTCACCCAAATCGTCGAATTCCCGAAGCAGTTCTTTCTGGCGGCTGGTCAGGTTGACCGGGGTTTCCACGGCCAGTTCAATGAACATGTCACCCACGCCACCGCCGCGCAACGCAGGCATGCCTTTTCCGCGCAGGCGCATTTGCCGACCCGACTGGCTTCCGGCCGGAATCTGAACGCGGCCGCGACCGCCATCGATGGTCGGAACCTCGATCGATCCGCCCAGCGCCGCCTTGGCCATGCTGACCGGCACGCGGCAATAGAGGTTCACGCTGTCGCGTTCGAACAGTTTGTGCTCGGCCACTTCGACAAAAATGTACAGATCGCCCGGAGGGCCGCCACGCATTCCGGCCTCACCTTCGCCCGCCAGACGAATTCGCGTTCCGGTTTCGACACCAGCAGGAATGTTCACCGACAAAGCGCGGTCTTTTTCGACCCTGCCTGCCCCCTGACAGGATTTACAGGGGTTCTTGATGATCTGACCCAGTCCCGAACAGGTGGGGCAAGTCCGTTCCACCGTAAAGAAGCCCTGTTGTGCCCGCACTTTTCCCATGCCTGAACAGGTGGGGCAGGACGTGGGCTCAACGCCACCTTCAGCCCCGGTACCTTCGCAGGACGAACACGCCACGGCCGTTGGCACGTTGATGGTTTTTTGCAGGCCCGAGTAGGCCTCTTCCAGCGTCACACGCAGGTTGTAGCGCAGGTCCGAGCCGCGCGCGGCGCGACGCCCGCCGCCACCCCTTTGACCACCCATGAAATCACCGAACAGGTCGTCAAATACATCCGAAAATGCGCTGGAGAAGTCGCCTTGACCGCCAAAACCGCCACCGGGGCGGCCACCGCCGCCCATGCCGTTTTCAAATGCGGCATGGCCAAAGCGATCATAAGCTGCCTTCTTTTCGGCATCGCGCAGAACGTCGTAAGCCTCGTTGGCTTCCTTGAACTGCGCCTCGGCATCCGGGTTGTCCTTGTTGCGGTCAGGGTGCAGCTCTTTGGCTTTCCTGCGAAAACCCTTCTTGATCTCATCCGCCGAAGCGCCCTTGGACACGCCGAGCACTTCGTAATAGTCGCGCTTTGACATTTGTTATTCCTTCGTGCCGCCGGACGCGGCGCTTTCATTGAGCCTGTACACGCCGTTGGTGTTGTTTGCAAAACTGGCCACGTAACCTGCCTTATTCAAGACCTCGTCCAGCCCGTCGTCCGAATGCTTGATTTCCGTCAGCAGCACTTCGGGCCAAATCTCCCGCGGTGCGTCTTCGAAAAAAGCGCGCAATACGCGGGTTTCCTGGCCTTCGATATCCATTTTCATGGCATCAACCCTGGTCAGCCCGGCATCACGTGTCGCGTCCAGCAACGGAATCGCCTGAACGCACAGATCGCCCGACTCGGCAACTTTGGCATGATCCTGGTCGCCAAGGTTCGCGGATTCGAACCACATCTCACCGGGTTCGTCAGACAAGGCCTTGTCGCAATGGATGTCCTCACTGGCTTGATTGGCAGCCAGAGTGGTACCGAGGCGAGCCTTGTCGACCGGAGCCGGTTCAACCACAAGCGCTTTCAGGTTGCGTGCCAACTTCTGCGCAACTGATCTGACCCACAGGGTGTACAGCCCGACATTCGCACCGGCATCGACAAAGGCATAATCGCAAGGCTCTCGCCGAGAGGCCATGACTATCCTGCGAATTCCGGACGACATCCATTGACGTGGCATGCCCTCGGACCACCGGCGCAAGATTTCCATCCGATGTGAAAGAACGTAAGTGCCATATGGAGGTTTCGGAGACGCGTGCTGCATGGTGAAGACCGTTCCGGCAGGCCCGAACCAGGCCTGCCGGAACCGAGTAACGCGTCAGGCGCGTTTGTCGTCGTCGAGATCTTCGAACTCGGCGTCGACGATGTCATCGTCGCCTGGTGCAGCATCTGCGGCAGCAGGTTCCTCTTCGCCTTCTTCGGCTTGCGCCTTATAGATGGCCTCGCCCAGCTTCATCGCGGCTTCGGTGACGTTCTGGATGCCCGACTTGATCTTGTCGGCATTTTCGGTTTCCAGCTCGTCCTTCAACGCGGCGATCGCCAGCTCGATGGCTTCGATCGTGGTCGGGTCGACTTTGTCGGAATGCTCTTCCATCGACTTTTCGGTCGAATGGATGAGGCTTTCCGCCTGGTTCTTCGCCTCGATCAGCTCGCGGCGTTCCTTGTCGGCTTCCGCGTTCTCTTCGGCGTCCTTGACCATCTTTTCGATATCCTCGTCGGACAATCCGCCCGAGGCCTGGATGGTGATCTTCTGTTCTTTGCCAGTGCCTTTGTCTTTGGCCGAAACCGAGACGATGCCGTTGGCGTCGATGTCAAAAGTCACCTCGATCTGAGGCATACCGCGCGGTGCCGGCGGGATGTCTTCAAGGTTGAACTGACCCAGGATCTTGTTGTCCGCAGCCATTTCACGTTCACCCTGGAACACGCGGATGGTCACGGCGTTCTGGTTGTCCTCGGCGGTCGAGAAGACCTGAGACTTCTTGGTCGGGATCGTGGTGTTGCGGTCGATCAGGCGGGTGAACACGCCACCCAGCGTTTCGATGCCCAGCGACAGCGGAGTCACGTCCAGCAGAACCACGTCTTTGACGTCGCCCTGAAGAACACCGGCCTGAATGGCGGCGCCCATGGCAACCACTTCGTCCGGGTTCACGCCCTTGTGCGGCTCTTTGCCGAAGAATTTGGTGACCTCTTCGATCACTTTCGGCATCCGGGTCATACCACCGACCAGAACAACTTCGTCCACGTCAGCAGCCGACAGACCCGCGTCTTTCAGAGCGGCCTGGCAGGGCTTCAGCGACTTCTTGATCAGGTCCGAAACCAGCGATTCCAGCTTGGCACGGGTCAGCTTCATGACCATGTGCAGCGGCTGACCGTTGGCGCCCATCGAGATGAACGGTTGGTTGATCTCGGTCTGCGAGGTCGAGGACAGTTCGATCTTGGCTTTTTCCGCGGCTTCTTTCAGACGCTGCAAGGCCATCTTGTCTTGCGACAGGTCGACACCGTGTTCCTTTTTGAACTCATCCGCCAGGTAGTTGACGATGCGCATGTCAAAGTCTTCACCACCCAGGAAGGTGTCACCATTGGTCGATTTGACCTCGAACAAGCCGTCGTCGATTTCCAGGATGGTCACGTCAAAGGTACCACCACCAAGGTCATAAACCGCGATGGTTTGGGTTTCTTCCTTGTCCAGACCATAGGCCAGCGCAGCCGCCGTCGGTTCGTTGATGATCCGCAGCACTTCCAGACCGGCGATTTTACCGGCGTCTTTGGTGGCCTGACGCTGGGCGTCGTTGAAATATGCAGGAACGGTGATGACGGCCTGCGTGACGTCCTCGCCCAGATAGCTCTCGGCGGTTTCCTTCATCTTGCCCAGAATGAAAGCGGAAATCTGGCTTGGAGAATACTTTTCGCCGCGGGCTTCAACCCATGCGTCGCCATTGCCGCCATCGACGATGGCATACGGCACCATTTTCTTGTCTTTTTCAACTTCGGCATCATCCACACGACGCCCGATCAGACGTTTGACGCCAAAGATCGTGTTGTCGGGGTTGGTGACCGCTTGGCGTTTCGCCGGCTGACCGACCAGTCGCTCATCTTCGGTGAAGGCGACGATCGAAGGCGTGGTCCGCGCCCCTTCGGCGTTTTCGATGACCTTCGGCTGCGAGCCCTCCATGATGGCTACGCAGGAGTTTGTGGTTCCGAGGTCGATCCCGATTACTTTTCCCATTTTTTCAATCCCTTTCTCTTCAAGGCGATGTCCCGAGGGTCGGACCCGTTATGGCATCCCACCCCCGATCTGATGTGCGCGACAGCACTACCATCGCGCGTCCCGGCGTATATAAGGGCGAGGCAAGAGGCCTGCAAGCACCGTAGAGTGCAGGTTTTCGGGAATTTGAGGTCTTTTTTGGCAAGGAATTGGAAAGGTTTGGGGTTTCCGGAATGACGCGGGTCATCTTGCGAGGGTTCGAAATCAGAAAAGGCTATCTTGATCCCGCCGCCCAGACACAGGTGATCGCAGCCCTGCGACCGATTCTGAAAGCGGCACCCTTGTTTCGGCCCGTCACGCCGTCGGGCAAAGAGATGTCGGTGCGAATGACCTCGGCCGGGGATCTGGGATGGGTGACCGACAAGGCGGGCTATCGCTATCAGGACAAGCATCCGAAAGGCGGGGTCTGGCCTGAAATCCCCCCGGTCATTCTGGATATCTGGCGCGATCTGGTCAGCTCTGAGCGCGCACCGGATTGCTGTTTGGTCAATTACTACGGAGAAGGCGCCAAAATGGGCCTGCATCAAGACAAGGACGAGGCAGATTTTTCCTGGCCCGTTCTGTCGGTTTCCCTGGGCGATGACGCCCTGTTCCGAATTGGCAATACGACCCGTGGCGGCAAGACCGAGTCGATCTGGCTGGGCTCGGGCGACGTGGTGATCATGGGCGGCCCGGCACGGCTGGCCTATCACGGGATCGACCGGATCAGATACGGGTCATCCCGGCTGTTGCCAAAAGGCGGGCGGATCAACCTGACGCTGCGGGTCGCACGTTAGCGGCGCGCGTTCCAGCTTTGTGAAACATGCTGGCGCGTAAAAAATTCACCCATCAAACCGATCATCAGCAGGGCGATCCCCACCCACAATGCGTAATCCCAACTCGTGTTTCGCGGAAAATAGTTTCGAAAGATGAAGCCCCGGCACTGGTCGATAATATGAAACAGCGGGTTCCAGGCGAACATCATCAGCAATCCGCCGCCCAGCGTGTTTGCAACGAACATCTTTCCTGAAAACACCATGTTCAGGCGACGATAGATATTGGTGAGCATTCCAACGGTTGTCGGAAACCAGGGCTTCATCGCCATGAACACCAAACCCACGGCGCATCCGGTAAACCAGGCCAATATCAGCATCGCGAAAGCACCGCCGGGATCCTGCACCTCGATCGGGGCGACCGCGACGCTGTAGATGAACAGGATCACGAACATCGCCAGCAATTGCTTGTAAAGAATACCGAGCGCCGCAGACAGGATCGTGACCATCACATTCATCGGCGAATGGAGCATCATCGGATTGTTCGCGGACCCAACCCCTGAAATCGCACCGATTGACTGGATATGAAGCATGAAGGGGAACACGCCGGACAGAACATACAGCAGAAATTCGCCCCTGATCTTTGGAATTCCGCCCCGGCCCATCAGTGACATGAGCAGGTAGAAAGTGGTTCCCATCACCACAAGTTGCAGGACATTGATCAGGATGGCGACTATCGCATTCGGGTGTTGCGAGCGCACCTTTCGTACGGTGGCATGGAACACCAGCTCAGCCGTCGTGAAAGCGCTGCCCAGCAGCGTTTGGTTACGCTTGAAATAGAACATTCAAAGGGTCTTTTCTGCTTCGTCGCCTCAAAACTGGCATGAATATCTTGCCGTTCCGTAACCGCCGCATCATAAGTCGATCGCGAGTTTGGATCAACAAACCACAGGAACGGAGCTTTTTTGTGACCTACGACGCGCTTATTCCCGTCATTCGGCGACTGGCTCTGGAGGCAGGCGACAAGATCATGGAAATCTACGAGGCGGATGATTTCGATGTCAAAGTCAAATCCGACTCCAGCCCTGTGACCGAGGCAGACGAAGCCGCCGACGCATTGATTTCGGCAGGGTTGCGTGCGGCATTCCCGGATATTCTTCTGGTCACCGAAGAACAGGCCGCTTCGCACTCTGAAAAAGGCGACACTTTCCTCATTGTTGACCCGCTGGACGGCACCAAGGAGTTCATCAACCGTCGCGGTGATTTTACCGTCAACATCGCACTTGTCGAAAACGGAGTACCGACCCGGGGTGTCGTCTATGCCCCGGCGCGGGGTCGTATGTTCTTCACGCTGGCTGATGGCCGTGCGGTCGAGGAAACAGGTGCTTTCGACAAAAACGTGACAGGTCCTTTGACGCCCATATCAGTCTCTGAACCGGACAATTCCGGGCTGCTGGTTGTGGCGTCGAAGTCCCACAGGGATCAGGCCACCGAGGACTACATCAACAAATACCATGTGAAGGACAGCAAAAGCGCGGGTTCGTCACTCAAGTTCTGTCTGGTTGCCACGGGCGAAGCTGATATTTACCCGCGCGTCGGACGCACGATGGAATGGGATACAGCAGCGGGCCATGCAGTACTGGCCGGAGCCGGTGGCCGGGTTGTGCGTTTTGACGACCATACTCCGTTGGTTTATGGCAAAGATGGCTATGCAAATCCGTTCTTTATTGCTTACGCTCCGGGTGTTGAACTGAAGGAAGCCTGATGTCTGTTCTGATTGCCATCCCTGCCCGCTACGCCTCGACCCGCTATCCCGGCAAACCTCTGGTTCCTCTGACAGGCGCGACGGGCGAGTCCATGACATTGATTGAACGGTCGTGGCGTGCAGCCAAGTCAGTCTCGGGCGTCGATCGCGTAGTTGTTGCGACGGATGATGAACGCATTCGCGAAGTGTCCGAGGGCTTTGGGGCCGACGTCGTGATGACCTCGGAAAGCTGTCAAAACGGCACCGAACGATGCGCCGAAGCGCATGAGGTTCTGGGCGGCGGGTATGAAATCATCGTCAACCTGCAAGGGGACGCCCCGCTGACCCCGCATTGGTTTGTCGAAGATCTGGTGTCCGGCCTGCGCGCGGCCCCGGATGCCGGCGTCGCGACCCCTGTCCTGCGCTGCGACGGCAGTGCGTTGAACAGTCTGCTGAACGACCGCAAGCATGGCCGTGTAGGCGGCACGACGGCAGTGTTCGGACGCGATCACAGTGCAATGTACTTCTCGAAAGAGGTCGTGCCCTTTACGTCCCGGACATATGCCGGCGATGAAGCGACACCCGTGTTTCACCATGTCGGCGTCTACGCCTATCGGCCCGACGCTCTGGCGGCGTATCCGGGCTGGCCAGCCGGGCCTCTGGAACAGCAGGAAGGCCTGGAACAGCTTAGGTTCATGGAAAACGGGCGCAAGGTTCTGTGCGTCGAGGTCGAGGCAAGGGGCCGTCAGTTCTGGGAACTGAACAACCCGCAGGACGTGCCCAAGATCGAAGAGATGATGGCAGCCATGGGGCTGGAGTGACGTCTTTTCCCCATGAATCGGACGGCGCCCCTGTGGAAACTGTCCCTCAACCAGCCCCGATGGATATCCCATGAAGACAATTCTTGTCACCGGTGGTGCCGGGTATATCGGCTCACATGCCTGCAAGGCGCTTGCGCAGGCAGGCTATCTTCCTGTGACCTACGACAATCTGATCACGGGTTGGCAGGATGCGGTGCAGTTTGGCCCTTTTGAACAGGGCGACCTTTTGGATCGGGACCGCCTGGATGTGGTGTTCGCGAAACACAAACCAGATGCGGTGATGCATTTCGCGGCGCTCAGCCAGGTTGGCGATGCCATGCGTCAGCCCGGCGTGTATTGGTCGAACAATGTCACGGGGTCACTGACTCTGATTGAAGCCGCCGTTGCGGCCGGCTGTCTGGATTTCGTGTTTTCGTCCACATGTGCCACATATGGCGAGCACGACAACGTGGTTCTTGATGAATCCACCGCGCAGTATCCCCTGAACGCCTACGGAGCATCGAAACGCGCGATCGAAGATATCCTCAAGGATTTCGAAGCGGCTCATGGGCTGCGCCATGTCATTTTCCGCTATTTCAACGTTGCAGGTGCCGATCCCGAAGGGGACGTGGGCGAGTTTCACCGACCTGAAACGCATCTGATCCCGCTGATGTTGGACGCGATTGACGGCAAGCGCGAAGGTCTTACCGTCTTTGGCACGGATTACGACACGCCCGACGGCACCTGTATCCGCGACTATGTACATGTTTGTGACCTGGTAGATGCGCATATTCTGGGGCTGGGCTGGCTGAAACAGGGCAAAGGCAGCCGTGTCTTCAACCTGGGCACCGGGTCCGGGTTTTCCGTTCTTGAGGTGATCGAGCAATCCAAGTCCGTCACCAACCGTCCCGTGCCGTATACAGTGGGCCCTCGTCGGGCAGGAGATTGCACCAAGCTGGTCTCCGGCTCTGTACGGGCTGAAAACGAACTGGGATGGAAGCCCAAAAGATCAACGTTAGAGACGATGATCGCAGATGCCTGGCGTTGGCACCAGAACGGCCACTACGAGAAATGAGGACCCGGTGACATCCAGTACTGCATTGACACTTCCCCGGATCGGATGGGATCGGAAGTACAGGTTGCGCTGGAAACGCCGGCGGCTGCTCTGGAGGTCGCTGCGCAGCCGACATCAGTTGATCTGCCAGAAGGATCAGACATCCCGAATCCAGCGGGGTGACATTTTGGCCTTTGTCACCTTGCGCAATGAAATCATCCGCCTGCCGTGGTTCTTTCGTCACTATCGCGCTTTGGGTGTCGATCATTTTCTGATCGTCGACAACGGCAGCGATGACGGATCGTCCGAGTATCTGGAGGATCAACCGGACGTCTCCGTGTGGAAAACCCATTCCAGCTACCGTGGATCGCGGTTTGGCCTGGACTGGTTGACCTGGTTGCAGATGCGCTATGGCCACCGCCACTGGTGCCTGATGGTGGATGCGGATGAACTGCTGGTCTATGCCCACTGCGACACCCGGCCCCTGCATGACCTTACGGCCTGGCTGGACCGGCGCGGGAAGATCGGGTTCGGGGCGCTGATGCTGGACCTCTATCCCAAGGGTCCTTTGGGGGATGCGGCTTATGACCCGGACACCGACCCCACAAATCTGCTGTGCTGGTTCGATGCAGGACCGTATCGCGCGCAGAGGCAAAGCCCGATGGGCAACCTTTGGGTGCAGGGCGGCGCGCGAGAGCGGATGTTCTTTACGCAGACACGGCAAAGATCACCCACGCTGAACAAGATCCCGCTGATGCGCTGGTCGCGGCGCTATGCCTATGTGAACTCATGCCATTCCGCCCTGCCGCGCCGTCTGAACGAAACCTATGATGGGCCAGGCGGCGATACCCCGTCGGGCGTGTTGCTGCACACGAAATTCCTGCCGGACGTTATCGAGAAATCCAATACCGAAAAGCAGCGACGCCAGCATTTTCATGATCCGGACCAATTCGGGCCATACTACGATGGAATAATCAACCAGCCGGACATGTGGACCCCACAGTCGGTACGCTACACCGGGTGGAGCCAGTTGGAACAGTTGGCTCTGATGAACGGCGGAGGCTGGGATTGAAAACGAAAACAAGGGCATCAACCGCACGTTTACGGTTTATCGGTTTTAAAGACGTTGCGTCAGAAGATGCAAAGATGGCATAAACCGGTAATGCCATGTCGTGCCAACGGTCACGACGGGTTCGGGGAAAGCTCGCGTTATAAAAAGGTTGGGCAGTCACGTGAGCCTGTTTGAGTCCTACAAAATGAGATTGCGGCGCAAGCGCCGTATTCTGCGCTGCCTCAAACGACGCCGCGAACTCAAGCCGGTCAGCAACAACACACAGGCCATACGGCGTGATGATATCCTGCTGATCAGCGTTATACGGAACGAGAAAATTCGCCTGCCCTTCTTTCTTGAATATTATCGCAAACTGGGCATCAACCATTTTCTGTTTGTCGACAACAACAGCGATGATGGCAGTTTTGAATTTTTGAAAGAACAGGCTGACGTTTCGGTCTGGCGGACGACGACCAGCTACAAACGGGCAAGCTATGGTCTGGACTGGTCGAACTATCTGCTGCGCAAATATGCGCACGGTCACTGGGTTTTGAGCGTCGATCCGGACGAATTCTTCGTCTATCCGTTCTGCGACACCCGTCCAATCCGTGCCCTGACGGACTGGCTGGACGGCAGTGCCGTGCGCAGTTTTGGCACGATGCTGATCGACATGTACCCTGAAGGTCCGGTGGACGCCGAACCCTATGCCGAAGGTCAGAACCCGTTCGAAATCGCGCGCTGGTTCGATCCCGGGAATTACATGATCACCAAGAACCCCGAGTATAAGAACCTTTGGATTCAAGGGGGTCCACGGGCGCGCGTGTTCTTTCAGGACAACCCCTCGAAGGCACCGGCGCTGAACAAGATTCCGCTGGTAAAATGGAACCGGCGCTATGTCTATGTCAGCTCGACCCATTCGCTTTTGCCACGCGGGCTCAATCAGGTTTACGACGAATGGGGCGGCGAAAAGGCCAGCGGATCACTGCTTCATGCCAAGTTGATCAACACTCTTGGGGAAAAAGCCCGCGAAGAGTTGCAGCGTGGCCAGCATTACCGGAGCTCGGGCGAATACAAGGCATATGCAACCCGGCTTGAGGACAAGCCTGTTTTCTGGTGCGAATGGTCCGAGGCCTATATTAACTGGCGACAGCTTGAGATCCTGGGCCTCATGTCGAAAGGAAACTGGGCATGAGCAGTCTGGGTATTGTCATGTTGGTTCATACCTCGCTGGACCGCGCCGAGCAGGTCGCGCGCCACTGGACGGCAGCGGGGTGCCCGGTGGTCATCCATGTGGATCGCAAGGTGTCCGACAATGTCTATTCCCGGTTTGTTGCGTCCTGTTCGAACAATCCCTCGATCGTGTTTTCAAACCGGCATCGGTGCGATTGGGGTGGCTGGGGTATCGTTGCTGCCTCGCAATGCGCGTCCGAGTTGATGCTGGAGCGATTCCCCGAGGTTCGGCATGTGTTTCTTGCCTCGGGGGCTTGCCTGCCGTTGCGACCGGTTCAGGAGCTGATCGACTACCTGTCAGACCGGCCACGTGTCGATTTCATCGAAAGCGCGACGACATCCGATGTCAGCTGGACCATCGGCGGGCTGGATCATGAACGGTTCACCCTGCGGTTTCCGTTTTCGTGGCGTAAACATCGCAAACTATTCGACGCATATGTAAAACTTCAGCGCCTGATGGGGTTTCGCAGGAAAATCCCCGACGGCCTGGTTCCGCATATGGGCAGCCAATGGTGGTGCCTGACCCGCCAAACGCTGTCTGCAATCCTTCAGGACCCCAGACGCAAGCTGTATGACAAGTATTTCCGCCATGTCTGGATTCCGGATGAAAGCTATTTCCAGACGCTGGCGCGATTGTATTCCACACATATTGAAAGCAGGTCCCTGACCCTGTCCAAATTCGATTACCAGGGCCGCCCACACATCTTCTATGACGATCATCTGCAATTGCTGCGCCGATCGGATTGTTTTGTCGCCCGAAAAATCTGGCCCCGCGCAGAGCGATTGTACCAGGCATTCCTGACAGATCAGGCCGGGGCGATGAAACCGGCAGAGCCCAATCCGGGCAAGATCGATCGGGTATTTTCCAAAGCGGTGGAACGGCGAACCCGCGGGCGCGACGGGCTGTATATGCAAAGCCGGTTTCCCCGCCATGGCAGTGAAAACGGTCTGACATCGTCACAATATTCTGTATTCCAAGGCTTTTCGGAACTGTTCGAGGATTTCGAGCCATGGTTGGCCGCAACCACTGGGGCCAGAGTCCACGGGCATCTTTTCGACCCCGAACGCGCCGAATTTTCGCAGGGGGAAGCCATAACGAATGGTGCTCTCAGCGACAGTGCGACGCTGCGGGACTACAACCCGACCGCCTTTTTGTCGAACCTGATCTGGAATACGCGGGGCGAACGCCAGTGTTTCCAGTTCAGCCCGCGGGACACTCAGGAAATCAACTGGTTTCTGGCGCGGGACAAGAACGCTCAGATTTCGGTTATCACCGGCGCTTGGGCAATCCCACTGTTCCGGTCCAATATGAACTTCTCGGAAATCCGGTGTGAGGCGGCGCGCCTGCAACAAATTGAAACCAAACAGCTGGAGGTGCTGACATCGGTCTGGACCAAGGCGCGGATGCGCAGCTGGACGCTGGCCGACTTCATTGAATCTCCGATGGATGCCTTGCAGGGCATTCTTGAAGAAATCGGCATGCAGCAGACCAGCCACCTGACCGAAGTGCCAACCATGGTCGACCTGTCCGGGTTCGGGAAGTTCCTGCAAAACCTCAAGAATCAGGGAATGCACCCGTATCTGATGGGTGATTTCCCGGCGGACGATGTGTTCGGTCGCCAGAAAAAGCCATACCGAAAACCGTATCTGGTGCAGTGATTGCCCATGTCAGCCCATTTTGATTACTTCGTCATTCTGGCGGCCATGCGCACAGGTTCGAACCTGCTGGAAGCCAACCTGAATGCGATGGACGGGGTTACCTGTCACGGAGAGGCGTTCAATCCGCATTTTGCGGGCAGCCTGAAATCCGACCACCTGCTCGGCCTGTCACTGGAAGACCGGGATGCGGATCCGATGCGAATGCTCAAGGCCATCAAATCGGCACCGGGTGACATCAATGGGTTTCGATATTTCGAAGACCATGACCCACGTATCCTGAAACCCATGCTGAACGACCCGCACTGTGCCAAGATCATTCTGACCCGCAATCCATTGGACAGTTATCTGTCGCTGAAAATAGCACGGAAAACGCAGCAGTGGTTGCTGAAGAATGTGAAACGCCGCGTCGACGCGCAGGTTGACTTCGATGCCGACGAGTTTTCGGATTACCTGGATCAGCTGCAAGACTATCAGCTTACGGTGCAACGGCACCTGCAAAAGACAGGTCAAACCGGGTTCTTCATTCACTATGACGACCTGACCGAGCTGGATGTCATAAACGGGCTGGCTGCATGGCTGGGGGTTGAGGGGCGGCTGACCCGACTGGATGATACCCTGAAGCCGCAAAACCCGGCGCCGGCTTTGTCGAAGGTCACGAATCCTGATGAGATGAAGCAAGCCCTGTGCGATCAGGATCGGTTCGGATTGCATCGGTCAACAAGTTTTGAGCCGCAGCGCGGCGCGGCTGTGCCGCTTTATGTTGCCGCTGCGCGGTCTTCTTTGATGTATTTGCCCATTCGGGGCGGAATAGAGCCTGTTGTTGTGCAATGGCTGGCTGATCTGGACGGATGTCAGACCGACAAGCTGATCACGGATCGAAATCGCAAACAGGTCCGTTCATGGAAGCAGGGCCATCCCGGTCATCGGAAATTTACGGTTCTGCGTCACCCTCTGGCGCGGGCACATACGGCGTTTTGCAGTCACATTCTGAATACCGGACCAGGCAGCTACAAGATGGTGCGGAATTATCTTCGAAACCGGCTCAAGCTGCCGATCCCGGGGCAAGTGCGGGACACCAATTATTCTGTTGAACAACACCGCGAAGCTTTTTCGGGCTTTCTGGAGTTTCTGCGCCTCAACCTCAACGGGCAGACGCCGATCCGCGTAGACGGCACGTGGTGCAGCCAGTCCAGGACGTTGGAGGGAATCGCATCCTTCACCATGCCGGATCTGATTCTGAGAGAAGAGGATCTGATGACCGCCCTGCCGGATCTGGCGCGCAATATTGGGCATTCAAACCCGCCTCAACCTGGCTCTTGCGCGCCGGATGAACCATACGCTTTGGACCAGATCTACGACGAAAACCTCGAAGCGCTGGCAGTTGCAGCGTACCAGCGCGACTATGAAGCATTCGGGTTCACTGACTGTGCGCCAAAAACAGCCTAGGGGCGCAAGGTAATCAGCGTACCTTTGTTGACCATCGCATAGATCTCTTCGATTTCGTCATTCTTGACCGCGATGCATCCTGCTGTCCAATCCCGCTTCTTTTTTGCGCGCTTCCGCTCTGAGCGCAGATTGGGTTCACCGTGGATGAATATATCTCCACCCGGATCAACGCCCGCAGCCTTGGCTTTGGCGACATCCTGCGAGTTGGGATAAGAAATGCCCAGGGACAGATGATACCGGCTTCTGGGGTTGCGACGGTCGATCAGATAAGTGCCCTCGGGCGTTCTGCCGTCACCGCGCTGGTTCTTTGTTCCATTCGGCGCGAACCCCAAATCGACGTCATATTCCCTGAGGATTTTATCGTTGTGCAACAAGTAAAGCTTGCGCGCACCTTTGTTGACCACCAAAGAGGTCACCTCGGGCCCGTCATAAGTCAGAAATCTTGGGCTGCCAGAGGCACAAGCCGAAAGGCTCAGCGTTGCCAACGCCCCCAAACCGAATACTCGACGATCCATGTTTCACTGCCTGCTCTGCTTTTTTTCGATCATTATGCCAAAAAAGGCAAAAACTGAAATCACTTTTTGATGTTCGACTGCTCGGCCAGTCGACGTTCAATGCTTTCCAGCCGCACAAGAACCTCATCACGATAGGCATCGGTTTTAACCTCATCCTCGGCGTGGTGGGCATCCTGCATCGAATTGACGATCAGACCCACCAACAGGTTCACCACGGCAAAAGTGGTGACCATGATGAAGGGAACAAAGAAGACCCAGGCATAGGGATAGACCTCCATCACCGGGCGCACGATACCCATGGACCAGCTTTCCAATGTCATGATCTGGAACAGCGTATAAGCAGACAGGCCCAGATCGCCGAACCAATCCGGGAAGGATGTCGAGAACAGCTTGGTCGAGATAACCGCCCCGATATAGAACAGAATTGCCATCAGCAGAAACACGCTGGCCATTCCGGGAAGGGCCGAGATGAACCCTTCGACCACGCGACGCAAACGAGGCGCCACGGAAATCACGCGCAGAACCCGCAGAATTCGCAGGGCGCGCAGCACCGACAGACCTCCGGCGCTGGGAACCAGGGCAATTCCAACGATCAGGAAATCGAATATGTTCCAGCCATTTGTGAAGAACCTGCGCCCTGTGGCGATCAGCTTCATGGCAATTTCGACCACGAAGATCGTCAGGCAAAGCCGGTCCAGCGCCACGATCAAAGGGCCTGCCAGCTCCATCAGGGTCGGCGATGTCTCCATCCCCAAAAGAATGGCATTGAAAATGATCACGGCCGTTATGAACCGACCGAAAACGGGCGCTTCGATAAAATTCAGCAAACGCTGTTTGGACCCCATGTGTCAGCTTCCCCAGTAAGATCAAGATGCGGCGCTCAGGACAAACCGCGCAGCGAGTTCCGTATGTGACGACCATCGAAATTGGTCAACGACCTGTACCCATTCAAGGGTGTAACCCGCGTTAACCAGCGTTTTCGCATCGCGCGCAAAGGTGACGGGATTGCACGAGACATAGGCAATCACCGGGCGTTGCGCCTGTGCTATCTCATCTACCTGCGCTTCGGCGCCGGCACGAGGCGGATCCAGGACAATGGCGTCGAAGGATTTCAGCTCGTCCGGCATCAGCGGGCGGCAGAACAGGTCGCGGGCCTCGGTCGTTACGCGTTTCAGCCCCTGTGACCGACGCCAGCCCTGATCCAGCGCCTCGACCATGGCGGCCTCGCCTTCAACCGCGTGAACTTCGGCGTTTTCCGCCAACGGCAGAGAGAACGTTCCGCTGCCTGCAAACAGGTCTACGATACGTTTTGCACCCCGTGTAGCCTCGGAAACTGCCTTTAACAGAGCCTTTTCTCCGTCCTTTGTTGCCTGCAAGAAAGCCCCGGGGGGTGGCGTGACGCTGGCTGTCCCGAAACGCTGAACCGGCGCATGCCGCATGGCAATAACCTCATCATCCCAGCTGAGCCGGGCCAGCCCATGTTTCTCGGTCGCCTGGGCCAACGCCAGTTCCAACGGGCCGTCCAGCGGTTTGCCGCCTGTTACGGCCACATCCAGACCACCTTCGGAAAGTGTAATCGTGACAGCCAGAACGCCCTTGCGGCTTGCGCCCAGGGTGGCCAGCGCCTCGGCCACCGGAATGGCCGCGATCAATGTCGGGTCAAGCAACCGGCAATCGGGTATCTCGGTGATCGTGCCGGATGCACGACCGTGAAACCCCGCCAACGTGCCCTTTTTCGTGCGCCTCACGGCAATCGTAGCGCGCCGCCGCGACTGTTCGGGCGATGTGTGTATCGGGCGCAGTTGCGCTTCGAGACCTTGCGCCATCAGCGCCTTGCGGACGATTTGCAGTTTCCAGTCGGCCACAAATGCATCGGATGCGTGCTGCAACTGGCAGCCACCGCACGCTTTGTAGTGGCGGCAAGGCGCTTTGATACGGTGTTCGGACGGTGTCTCGACCCGGATATCGGTCAATTGCTGGCCAACGAGGGTGCCGCTTACGATTTCGCCCGGAAGGGTGCGTGGGGCGTAGATGGGGCCATCGGCAATACCGTCGCCCTGATGTCCAAGCCGTGTGATTGTGAATTGCTGCGTCATGAGAGGCCTGATAGCCGGGCTTTCACAGCAAAAAAACCCTTATTCCGCAGCTTCTGCCTGAATGAAACCGCCCGACTGGCGGTGCCAGAACCGCGCATACAGCCCGCCCAGGTCCAGCAACGCCTCATGGGTTCCGGTTTCCACGATCCGTCCCTGGTCCAAAACAACAATCCGGTCCATTTCGCTGAGCGTGGACAGACGGTGCGCAATGGCCAGCACGGTTTTGCCCTGCATCACCCGATGCAGCGCGGTCTGAATCGAGGCTTCAACTTCGGAATCCAGCGCCGATGTCGCTTCGTCGAGAACCAGAATTGGGGCATCTTTCAGAATGGCGCGCGCCAGAGCTATCCGTTGTCTCTGCCCGCCGCTGAGTTTCACGCCCCGCTCCCCCAGATGAGCATCATAGCCCTTACGACCATGAGCATCTTCAAGACTCAGGATGAAGTCATGCGCTTCGGCCTTCTTTGCGGCCTCGATCATCTCGGCCTCTGAGGCGTCCGGCCGGCCATACAGAATGTTCTCACGAGCAGACCGGTTGAACATCGCCGTTTCCTGCGTAACCATACCGATCTGTCGGCGCAGGCTGTCCTGCGTCACCTGCGACACGTCCTGGCCGTCGATGCGAATGGCGCCACTTTCCTTGTCATAGAGCCTAAGCAACAGCGAAACGAGCGTGGATTTCCCCGCCCCCGAGGCACCGACGATGCCCAGTTTTTCACCCGGGTTGACGGTCAGGGTCAAATCCGTGACGCCACCGATATCGCGACCATAGGCGAAGCTGACGCCGTCGAATGAAATCGACCCTTCGGTCACATCAAGGTCCTTAGCCCCGCGCATATCTTCGACCCGGTCACGCTTGGTCAGCGTTTTCATCCCGTTTTCGATTTCACCGACATTGGCATACAGCCCCATCAAGGTGAAACTGACCCAACCGGTCATCTGAGCAATACGGATCGAAACAGCCCCGGCAGCCACGATATCCCCGGCGGTCGCCATGCCGCCCTGCCACAGCCACAAGGTCGCGCCCAGCAGCAAGACGGGCAGGACACCGGCCAGCGTCATCAGGATGAACCGGAAACTGGCCGACAACTTGCCAAAATCCAGCGATTTTTCGCGCAGATCCACCATCGATTCGCGCGCCGCCTGATCTTCGAATTCTGAGTGGGCGAACAGCTTCACGGTCTTGATGTTGGTGATCGTATCGACCACCTGCCCGGACACCATCGCCCGCGCCCCGGCCCGCGCGGCGGAACGTTTGCGGATGCGCGGCAGATACCAGCGCACCAGCATGAAATACACCGCCAGCCATGCCGCGAAGGGCAGCATCACCAAAGGATGAATAGACCCTAACAAAAGCAAAGACCCCATCAGAGACGCCAGGGCAAACACAATCGCGCTGATGGTTTCCGACACCACCGATGCCATCGCGTTCGATGTCTGCATCTGCTTTTGCGCGATCCGACCGGCAAAATCATCGTCGAAATAGGTCACCGACTGACCCAGGGTCCAACGGTTCAACTTGGCCAGAACCAAAGGTGTGATGTTTGGCATGACAATGTAATTGTTCGACAAGGATGACAGGCCGAACAGGATCGGGCGAAGCAACATGAAGAAGGCGACCGCACCGAGGATCATCCACATATTGGCAGCGGTCAGAAAATTCTCGGGCCCACTGGCGGTCGCTACATCAATCACGCGGCCCAGAATCCATGCTGTCCCCGCCTCCATCGCGCCTGCAATGGCCGAGAAGAACGCCGCAACAAACAGCATCGGCCACGCCCCGGACAGGCTCCAGCGGATGAACGCCCCCAACGTCTGCGGTGGGGGCGTTTCGATGTTCCTGAACGGATAGATGAGATCGGCAATCCTCATTCAGCGGCCTCCGGGTTCATGAAGCCACCAGATTGCCGCGCCCAGAATTGGGCGTAAAGGCCACCCTGCGCCAGAAGATCGGAATGCGTGCCTTCCTCGACGATACGGCCTGCATCCATAACCAGAATGCGATCCATCTGCGCGATGGTGCTGAGCCTGTGGGCGATGGCGATCACGGTTTTTCCTTGCATCATGCCGTAGAGGGTTTCCTGAATTGACGCTTCGACCTCGGAATCTAGGGCGGAAGTCGCCTCATCCAACAACAAGATCGGCGCATCCTTCAGGATCACCCGCGCCAGCGTCACGCGCTGCCGCTGACCACCTGACAGTTTCACCCCCCGTTCACCGACATGCGCGTCGTACCCGGTCCGACCCTGCGGATCTTGCAAGTCGAGGATGAACTCATGCGCTTCGGCCTGCTTGGCGGCGGCGATCATCTGCGCCTCGGACGCATCCGGCCTGCCATAAAGGATGTTGTCGCGGACCGAGCGATGCAGCAAGGCGCTGTCTTGTTGAACCATACCGATATGGCTGCGCAGACTGTCCTGGGTGACGTTCGCAATGTTCTGACCATCAATATAAATCGCACCGCGTTCGACGTCGTAGAACCGCAACAGCAGCTTTACCAGGGTTGACTTGCCAGCGCCGGAGCGACCGATCAGGCCAATCTTTTCACCCGGTTGGATGGTCAGGTTGATATGGTCCAAACCGCCGGCCTCGCGTCCATAGTGATGCGAGAGGTCGCGGATCTGGATCTCTCCCTTGCCGAGCCGCAAGGGTTTTGCATCAGGTGCGTCGATCAAATCGATGGGCTGGGCAATGGTCTCCATCCCCTCGGCCACGATACCAAGTTGGCGAAAAAAGCTGGTCAGGGCCCACATGATCCATCCGGTCATGGCGTTCAGGCGCAGGGTCAGCGCCGTGGCCGCTGCAACAACTCCGACCGAAGCGCTGCCCTGCATCCACAACGCGATCGCCCAGCCCACAACACCCACGATCAGCATGCCGTTCAAAGTGACCAGAACGGCATCCATGATGGTGAAAATCCGCATTTCGATCTGAAATGTCCGGCGGGTTTCCTCGATCGCTTCACGGGCATAGTCCAGCTCTTGCGGGCCATGGGCAAACATTTTGACCGAATGGATGTTGGTATAGCTGTCCACGACCCGTCCCGTGACCGTCGAACGCGCGTCCGATGCCGCCTTTGACGCCGGGCCGACACGCTGAACGGTCCAACGAACCAGTGCCGCATAGAACGCAAACCAGATCAGCAGCGGGATCAATAAACGCGGATCCGCCGCATACAGCAGGATCGCCGCACCAATCAGATAGGCCAGCGAAAATGAAATCGCGTCAAATACCTGAAAGACCACTTCGCCCGCTGCGGGCGGTGTCTGCATGATCCGGTTTGCAATCCGCCCGGCAAAGTCGTTTTCGAACCAGCCAACCGACTGACGCAACACGTGTTTGTGCGCACGCCAACGGATCAGCGTACCAAAGTTCGGCAAAATCGTATTGTTCAGCAGAAGTACGTCGACCAAATGCAGAAGCGGACGCAACAGCAATACAAAGGCCGCCATCAACAACAATTCCGTTCCGTGATTTTGCCAGACATCTGCCGGCGTGCCGCCCAACAGATCCACTACGCGACCCATGTAGTAGATCAGCCCGATTTCAACACCCGCGACGACAATGGAAATCAGCGCCGCCCATACAAATACCCGAAAGAACGGTCGCGAATAGTCCAGCATGAAGGGCCACAAGCGCGTCGGCGGAATGTCAGCCTCGCGGTAGGCAACAAAAGGGTCAACAAGGTTTTCGAAATAGCGAAACATGGAGAGTGCTCCGATTGAGCAGAAACAAAGACGTGCGAAGAAAGATGGCGCCTGAACACCACCCTTTACGGGGCAAGTGTCCCGGCTTTAGCCGAACCAGATCCCGTAATACATTCGCAGTCCTCCATCAATGTAACAGGCGCACCTAAGCACAAAGGATCAAAGTTGTCATCCCTTTTTGAGACTTCGCACTAATGTGCCAGCAACTCTTCGCGAGACAGCGCAAAACCGGAAGCGATCCAGCGTTTTTCCAGCTCGGCCAGCTTCTTGCCCAGCGCCGGGCCTGTGAAGTTGGGGATCAGATCCCTGGCCTGCACAGGGAAACGCGCTGCTGCGCCTGCATGCAGATCGCGCCGCAAATCTTCGGACCAGGGTTGTTCCAGAAAGGCGCAGCGCAAAAGCGTCTCGTGCAATCCGCCTTCGTCGCCATAGCGGTATCCCAGTTCAGCTATACTGGTTTCGGCCTGTGCCTCTTCACGCATCCTTGTCAGGCGTTGCAACTGCGAACGGCTCAACCGCAATGTCGCGGCATCCTCGGGCGCGGCAATGGCTGCCAGACGGCGCACCGGATCGGGATCGGCACCAGCCGCCCGTTCCAGCGCGATCAAAGGGGCCAAAGACCGGTCGTCCGCTCCCGGCAACACCCGGGCCAGAACACCGGTACTGCGCATGGTCGCAACGGCGGGAGCCGGATCAGGCGATGCCAGCAATTTCAGCAGTTCTGCCCCGACCCTCTCACGCGACAACGACTCCAGCCCGTCAAGATTGGCACCGATGGCGGCCAGCGCATCGGGGTCGAAACCGCCATCCGGATCCCCGTACCAGGCGTGAAAACGGAAGTAGCGAAGCGAGCGGAGATAGTCTTCGCGAATGCGGTTCTCGGCGGTTCCGATAAACCGCACCAACCGGGCCTCTAGGTCGGGAAGACCTCCAAGCGGGTCCAGCACGGTGCCATCGGGTTGGGCGTAGAGCGCATTCATGGTGAAATCCCGTCGCGCCGCGTCTTCTTCGACGTGATCGGAAAACGCCACGACCGCGCGCCGGCCATCGGTTTCCACGTCACGGCGGAAGGTCGTGACCTCGTGTGGGATGCCCGCGCTGACCACTGTGATCGTACCATGCTCGATGCCGGTCGGAATGGCCCTGAGCCCGGCAGCCTGCGCCAATTCAACGATCTGCCCGGGCTTTGCATCGGTGGCAATGTCGATATCCGACACTGGTGCGCCAAGCAGCGCGTTGCGCACGCAGCCACCCACGAAAAGCGCCTGAGCCCCGGATGAGGTCAGGGCCGAACAGACTTTTTGGGTCGCTGGTTCACTAATCCATGGCTCGTCAATCAGCATCATTCATTCACCCGTGCTGCAAGCCCGCGCAATATGCGGGCGGTCGCGCCCCAAATGTAATAGGGGCCGTACGGAACTGCGTAATATCTGCGTCTCTGGCCGCGCCATCGGCGCGACTCGACCAGATAATTCTCAGGATTCAAAAGATGAGCAAGGGGGGTCGAGAAAACTTCGTCCACTTCGCCGGGTTCAGGCACGGATTGGAACCTGTCCCGCATAACCGCGACAACAGGTGTTACGGTGAACGAAGTCACGGTTTCATGCGTCGGCAGGAATCCCAGGATCTCGGCCATCTCCGGAGGCAGGCCGATCTCTTCCTCAGCTTCCCGCAGCGCCGCAGCCGTAACATCGGCATCGGTTTCATCCTGTTTGCCACCGGGAAAGGCGATCTGGCCCGGGTGATGCTTCAGCGCGGATGAGCGTTTGGTCAGGATGACCTGCGGTGTATCATCAGCCAGAGAAATGGCCACCAGAACACCGGCGGGTCGCAACCGGCGCCCGGGCGGCAGAACGGTATCCGGGTTCAGATCAAAATCACTGGACCCGTGACCGGGGCGGCGCAGGGCCGCCCGGATCTTTTCAACCGGGTCATGCACCTTTGGTGTCTTCGGCATCGAACCCGACAGTGGCCGGGTCCAATACATAATGAGCCCCGCAGAACTGACAATCCGCGGTGACCTGGCCCTCGGGCGTGGTCATCTTTTCGATATCCTTGGCCGAATAGATCGACAGGCTCTGTCGCACGCGATCCTCGGAACAGGTGCAGCCAAATTGCACAGATTGCGCATCATAGACACGCGGCCGTTCCTCGTGAAACAGGCGAACCAGAAGGTCGGTCGGCGCAACAGAGGGGCCGATCATCTCCAAATCCTCGACGGTATCCAGCAGGATATTGACGCGACCCCAGTTTTCACCTTCTTCGCCATCGACCAGATCGGCAGCGGTCAGGATGTCACCGGTTCCTTCACCCGACGCGGCAAAGGGCGACGCTTTGGGCATGTGTTGCAGCATGATGCCGCCTGCACGCCAATGCTCGCCCACGCCCGGCTCGGTCGATTTGCCGAAGCTCAGCGAAAACCGCGTCGGCAGCTGTTCGGATTGCGCAAAATACGACTCGGCGCAGGCGCTCAGCGATCCACCGGCCAGCGGAGTGATGCCCTGATACGGCTGCGTGCCCTCTCCCTGATCGATCATGATGGCAAAATACCCTTCGCCCACCTGATCGAAAGGCGCAGAATTGGAAAGCCGGTCCCGGTCAAAGCTGGCATAAGCCCGTATCTGGGCGGGCTGGCCCTCTTCCTGCGGCGCATAATAGTCGGTTGCGATCATGCGCACCGCCCCTTTGGACTGTACCTGCAACGACAGTTTCCAGCGCAACGCAACCGTTTGGCCGATCAACGCGGTCAGCAAGGCCATCTCGGCCACTAGCGCCTCGACCTGCTCGGGATAGTCATGCTGTTTCAGGATACCATCCAGCACGCCATCCAGACGGGCCACGCGGCCGCGCATGTCGGATGCATCAAGTTGAAAGGGCAGGACGGTATCGTCCCACGCGATTTTTGTTCCAAGAGACATGGGGTTTCCTTACACGCCACGGGTTGGCATACCGGCACCATATAGGTCGTACAGATCGGGTTGAAAGGGGCCATACATGATCAGGCGGTTCGGTGAAACCCCCGAGACGGGGCGGAAATACACCCGAAGGGTTGGCGTATATGCCCTTTTGCCACGTGGCGGCCAATTGCTGTTGACCTGTCAGACCGAACCGGGCCCGGATCTGCAATTGCCGGGTGGAGGCATCGATCCGGGCGAATCACCGATTTCGGCCTTGCATCGCGAAGTCTATGAAGAAACCGGGTGGCACGTTGCCAACCCGCGTCGGATCGGCGCTTTTCGCCGGTTCACCTATATGCCCGAATACGATCTGTGGGCCGAAAAAGTCTGCCTGATCTACCGCGCCCGTCCCGTACGCCGCAAAGGCCCGCCGAGTGAGGCATTCCACGAAGCACTGTGGATGGAAGCCGCCGATGCCGTTGAATTGCTGGGCAATGACGGTGACCGGCACTTTGCGGAAATGCATCTCAGTTCGCTTTAAGGCCCGTTATATTCAAAGAATACGGCGGATACGTCATCCCCAATGCCATCTTTGGGCGAAATCTCCTGGGTCAATCGCCAGAACATGTCGTCCAGAAACTCCGACCCGCCCTTTTCAGAAATGCACTGCTGGGCCATCTGTCGCAAACCGTCTTCCTCCAGCAAACCGCCTTCGGCAAGCTGACATTCGGTAAATCCGTCCGAATACACCAACAGTTTGTCGCCGGGTTTCATGTGAATCTCGATTTGCTGAAAACTCGCATCTTCGATCAGCCCGATCGGCAACCCGCCATCGCCCAGAAATTCAGTGCTGCCATCCTGCCGCAGCAGAAGCGGATACGGATGCCCGGCCTGCACCATCTTGAGATGCCCGTTTCGAAGATCCACAATGGCGTAGACCATCGTGAAATATTCCTCGATCCCTTCATCCGCCATCAATCGGGAATTGAGCATGCTTGCGACGTCTTCCGGAGGCAGCAGTGCATAGAATTTGTTGAACCTCTTCTCCATTGCGACATTTTGATCGAAATGCTTGCTGGAAAGATAACCGCCCAGACGCGCCGTCATCATGGCCGAGGTGATGCCATGTCCGGATACATCGATGCTGTAGAACCCCAGCCGATTGACCCCGGGCGAAAACATGCCAACAAGGTCTCCTCCGATATGGCCACAGGGTTTCAACAACAGGCTGACCCGGGATTTTCCAAAGCTCCGCGTAAATTCCGGGACCAGCGATTCCTGGATTTTTCGGGCCTGAATGAGGTCCTTGTCGATCGCGTCATGCGCCAGCCTGAGTTCTTCCAGCGCGGATTCGATCAGGCGGTTTTTCTGTGAAAGCTCGCGCTGCATGTCCAGAATGCGCGCGCCTGCGGATATGCGCGCCCGCAATTCATCCGCCTCAAGGGGTTTGATCAGAAAATCGTCTGCCCCGGCATCCAGTCCGCGCGCAACCTCCTGCTTTTCACTTTTGGAAGTCAGAAGGATGAAATAACAATATTGATCGGTATCCAGGGCGCGAAACGCATTGCAGAACTCAAGCCCGCTCATCCCCGGCATGACCCAATCGCTGAGAACAAGATCGGGCGGATCGTCCAGACAATGCGCCAGGGCGGCATCGCCCGTATCGGCCTCAACCACCTCAAAGCCCCATTTTCTGAGCGATGCGACCAGGATGCGCCGCTGCAGACGGCTGTCATCAACCACCAGCACCTTACGGATCGCGCCGAAATCCAGATCTGATCTGGTTTCCTTAAGACTCGCCCTTGGTACCATTTACCCTCTGACCTGATGCGTTCATTCACACAGGGCGATCCTAGTAGCGACGGTTTTAACATCCGGTGAAGACCGAAGGCCGCAATCCCGCTGGGCTGTTAACCCGGTTTTTACTGGTGTTGCCTATTCCTGAAAACGCATGTTCAACGGCAGGTGACGCAGTATGATCCACTGGGGCAGAGTCCGACAATTGCGGGACGAGGTTGGCCCGGTTGAGTTTGATGAGGTGGTCGACATCTTTCTGGAAGAAGTGCAGGAGGTCATCGCCCGCTTGCATCAGGATACAAGCCGGTCCGAACTGGAACAGAATCTGCATTTCCTGAAGGGCAGCGCGCTCAGTCTTGGATTCGACCAGTTTTCGAAACTCTGTCAGGACGGCGAACGGCAGGCGGCCGCGGGTCAGGGCGAGGATGTCGATCTGCCCGCTATTCTGGCCGTATTTGACAGTTCGAAACAGAAGTTCGAGGCTGAGCTGCGCCAGAATCTGGATTAAATCACGAACTGCGCCAGCGTTTCGTCTTCGGTTATATCGGTGTAGGTGAACCCTGCCTCATCCAGATGCGCAAACAGACGCATGAAGTTCTCAGGCTTGCGGGTTTCAATCCCGATCAGGACCGAACCGAAATTGCGGGCCGATTTTTTCATGTATTCAAAGCGGGCGATATCGTCCTCGGGGCCGAGAATACCCAGAAACTCTTTCAACGCGCCGGGGCGCTGCGGCAGGCGCAGGATGAAATACTTCTTCACTCCGGAATAGCGTTGGGCGCGTTCTTTGACCTCGGGCAGGCGTTCGAAATCGAAATTGCCACCGGATGTCACGCAGACCACGGTCTTGCCCCGCACAAAGCTTTGAATATCGCCCACCGCTTCGATCGCCAGCGCGCCCGCGGGTTCCAGAACGATGCCTTCGACATTCAGCATCTCAATCATAGTTGTGCAGATGCGGTCTTCGGACAGAACCAGAACATCCGACAGGTGGCGAGACTTCAGTAATTCAAACGGTTTCTCACCGATCCGTCCAACCGCAGCGCCATCGACGAAGGTATCCACATGATCCAGCGACACAGGATGCCCCGCAGCCAGTGCAGCGCGCAGACAGGCACCTCCGGCCGGTTCGACAAACAGACAATGGCTGCGATCCCCGAACCATGTCGCCACGCCCGAGGACATGCCGCCGCCGCCAACCGGCAAAACGACGTGATCCGGCACACCGCCCATTTGCTCTTCGATCTCGACCGCCAATGAAGCCTGGCCTTCAATGACATCAGCGTCATCGAAGGGTGACAGGAAATACCCGCCCTGCTGCGCGCACCATGCTTGCGCGGCGGCCAGAGTATCGTCGAAATAGTCGCCAGTCAGGTGGATCTCGATATTGTCGCCGCCGAAAATGCGGGTCTTTTGAATTTTTTGCTGCGGCGTCGTCACCGGCATGAAGATCACGCCGCGCACGTCCAGATGCTTGCACATGAACGCCACGCCCTGCGCGTGGTTGCCAGCACTGGCACAGACGAACAGGTCCTGCCCCTGCTGCTTGCGCATGGCATTGAACGCACCACGGATCTTGTAAGACCGCACCGGGCTGAGGTCCTCGCGCTTGAGCCAGATATCGGCGCCGTAGCGGTCAGACAGATGGGCATTCCGCTGCAATGGCGTCGCCGGAAACACAGAGCGCATCGCCTGTTCGGCGGCGCGGGCGCGGGTCATGAAATCAGTCATGCCCGTTTCCCTGCCCCATCGTCGCGATAAGGGCAAGGAATACATATGTGTACGCCGCTTATGACAGTTCGCGCTTTTCGATGAAGACGCCGTACATTGTAGTAAAGATACTGACGTTGATCATCGGAAGGATGAGCGTGCCGAAGAACACTGTCAGCAAAACGCCCAGCACCGGTATTATTGCCAAGGCGGCGAAAGCCAGCTGCACCAACACCTGGAACAGGAATGCAACGAGGAGCAGCAACAAGATTGCACCGCTGACCCCGGATGTGTTGTTCCAAGCCTCACCGAGCGATATGGGATTTCCTATCGCCGCCGCGGGCAGAATAATTGACAGGCGATAGAAGCATACGACCAGAAAAACGGAGTATGCAATCATCAGAATGATCGAAAGCCCTGCAAGACCTTCGCCTAGTGCAGCAGCGACCAGACCCATGGGGACATACGCGATCACCATCAAAATCCCCAACATCAGAAAACGACCGAAATAGGCAAGAATCCTGTCGAAACGGAAGGTCGGCAGTATTCCCGTGGGGTACTCTTCCATCAGGATAAAGCGGTGCCATGACACCGCAATCCAGAACATGGTGACGAACATTACCGCCAGCAAAACGACCACAAAAACAAAGGCTGAACCTGCGGTTACACCCGGTGGCAGATCAACTGCGCTTTCATCCAGCGCCTCAAGCGGAATACCAAGCGCCATGAACACGCCCACGATGATGATCGTCGCAATCAGGGCAGGGCCAACCGTAATCTGTAGCACCTGCTTGATGTTTCCAAATACCATCCGCACCGAATGCACGAATATTTGCCATCCCAACATTTGAAACCGCCCCTTCAACCAATGCTTGTTATTCTCTGCATCCGTTTCACCCCAATTCAGGCACTGCGTCAATCCTCACAACTTGCCCCCGCGTGCAAAACCCGCTAGGGGCCAATCGTTCTACGAATAAAGGGAAGTCAGATGTCCGCGCCCAAGAAAGTTGTTCTGGCCTATTCCGGTGGCCTTGATACCTCGATCATCCTGAAATGGTTGCAGACCGAATATGGCTGTGAGGTCGTGACCTTCACCGCCGATCTGGGTCAGGGTGAGGAGCTGGAGCCTGCTCGCAAAAAGGCCGAGCTGCTGGGCATCAAGCCCGAGAACATCTATATCGAGGATATCCGCGAAGAATTTGTCCGCGACTTCGTCTTCCCGATGTTCCGCGCCAATGCGCAGTACGAGGGGCTGTACCTGCTGGGCACGTCCATCGCGCGGCCGCTAATCTCGAAGCGTCTGGTTGAGATCGCCGAAGCGACGGGTGCCGATGCGGTCGCCCACGGTGCGACCGGCAAAGGCAACGATCAGGTGCGGTTCGAACTGGCGGCCTATGCGCTGAACCCCGATATCAAAGTGATCGCGCCCTGGCGCGAGTGGGACCTGACCAGCCGCACCAAGTTGCTGGAATTTGCGGAACAGAACCAGATCCCGATCGCCAAGGACAAGCGCGGCGAGGCGCCCTTCTCGGTCGATGCCAACCTGCTGCACACCTCGTCCGAAGGAAAGGTTCTGGAAGATCCTGCGGATATGGCGCCCGACTATGTCTATCAGCGCACCGTCCACCCCGAGGACGCGCCCGATCAGCCTGAATTCATCGAGATCGGCTTTGAAAAAGGCGACGCGGTCAGCATCAATGGCGAGGCGATGAGCCCCGCGACCATCCTGACCAAGCTGAACGAATATGGCGGCAAGCACGGCATCGGCCGTCTGGACCTTGTGGAAGGCCGTTTCGTGGGCATGAAGTCGCGCGGTATCTACGAGACACCCGGCGGCACCATCCTGCTTGAGGCGCATCGCGGCATCGAATCCATCACCATGGACCGCGGCGCGATGCACCTGAAGGACCAGTTGATGCCGCAATATGCGGAACTGATCTACAACGGCTTCTGGTACTCACCTGAACGTGAGATGCTGCAAGCCGCCATCGACAAGAGCCAGGAACATGTCACCGGCACCGTACGGGTGAAGCTGTACAAGGGTCTGGCCTCGACCGTGGGCCGCTGGTCAGATCACTCGCTGTATTCCGAGGCACATGTCACTTTTGAAGAAGATGCAGGTGCTTATGATCAGACCGACGCGGCAGGCTTCATCCAGCTGAACGCGCTGCGTCTGAAACTGCTGGCCGCACGTGACAAGCGTTTGTCCAAGTGATCGACGAAGACGATAACGACGACGAACTCGATATGTTCATCGAGGCGCAGGACACGGTTTGGGCCGATGTCCTGCGCGAACTGGAACAGGGGCAGAAAACCAGCCACTGGATGTGGTTCGTGTTTCCGCAACTGGCCGAGCTGGGCCAGTCCCATATGGCGCAGCTTTACGGTATCGAAGATCTGGACGAAGCCACGCGCTATCTGAACCACCCCGTACTGCGCCGCCGTCTGACACAAGCGGCCTCGTTGATGTTGCTGCATCAGGGGCGCGACGCCAGCGACATTCTGGGCGGGATTGACGCAAAAAAGCTTCGCTCTTCGATGACATTGTTTTCCTCGGTGGCAGATGCTCCGGCAGAGTTTCAGGCCGTTCTTGATGCTTTCTACGACGGCGAGCCTTGCGCACGAACCGTTCAGAGCCTTGGCGCATCGTGATCGGAAGTTCCAGTCGGGTCAGCCTTGCCTGTTCGATACCTGACGCTTTACGCATTCGGAAACTGCGAAAGGAACCCGGATGCTTCAGCATATCGCCGACGAAATTCAAAAAGGCCTGAACGGCAAAACCTTTGACGGCTCATTGAAATTCGATTGTGGCGAGGACGGCGTGATTGTTCTGGCCGACAGTCAGGCATCGACACTGGATCAGGAAACGGATTGCACGATCCGCATCTCGCAGGACAACCTGACCAAGCTTTTGACCGGAAAACTGAACCCGATGACAGGTGTCGCTTTGGGCAAGCTCAAAATCTCGGGCAATATGGGCGTTGCGATGAAACTGGGGCAGTTGCTGGGTTAAGCCGAAGGCAGGTTCATCGCGGACTGCCCCCCGCCGGGGCACCCTGTCCCACCGCCAAGACGGCCCGGCGCAAGGTGTTTCACCGACATCCGGCGCCGATAAACTTGCCTCACCAGCCCGTGACATCAGATGTCAGGCAATTGAATGTCATCCGGGTTCGGTTCACCTTGGTGCAGAAAGGAGACCCGACATGTCACGGACTGCTTATCTGGACGCCTTCAAACCGGCCATTTTGTTCACCCTGATCACACTTGCGATGATGCTGCGCGCCCTGCCTGCCCCCGCGGCAGAGGCCGAAACGCTGACAGTTGCAGGAGGCTGTTTCTGGTGTGTCGAGTCCGATTTTGAATCTGTACCGGGTGTTGTCGGGGCCGTGTCGGGCTATACCGGCGGCAAATCGGCCAACCCCACCTATGATCAGGTCTCCAAAGGTGGCACCGGCCATTATGAAGCGGTTCAGATCACTTTTGACCCGGCCCGCGTCTCACGTGAAACACTGCTGAACATGTTCTTCCGTTCGGTTGATCCGACGGATGCCGGCGGCCAGTTCTGCGATCGGGGCGACAGCTATCGAACTGCGATATTCGTCTCTAACACAGGCGAAAAAGCGTTGGCTGAACAGGCGAAGAAAGAAGCACAACGAGCCCTGGGTCAAAATGTTGTCACCCCGATCCTGAAGGCGGGCACGTTTTACCCTGCCGAGGCCTATCATCAGGATTACTACAAAGGGAACAAGCTGATCCTTACCCGCTTTGGGCCCAAACGTCAGCACAACGCCTATAAAGCATATCGCAAAGCCTGTGGCCGTGACGCGCGTGTCAAACAGCTTTGGGGTTCAGATGCGCCTTTCGCCGGGTCTTAATCAAAGGTCGCGTCGCGCACTTCTCTCAGATCAGGAATGACATCCGCGGTTCCGTGCCGCGTGACCATCAGGGCAGCGGCGCGGTTCGCTTGCAGAATGGCCTGTTCCATCGGCATTCCGCGATCCATTCCAGCCAGCACGTAGCCGGTAAATGTATCACCTGCCCCGGTGGTATCCACGGCCTGAACCTTGTGGGCCGCAAATTCCACCGGGTCTTTGCCCTGCTGCAAATACCGGGCACCTTTTGAGCCCAGCGTGACAATGACATGTCGCACGGGCAGGTCAGCCGCACCCATCCCGGTTTCCTGCCGCAGTTGTTCGGCCTCGATCTCGTTCAGGATCAGGAAATCCAGATAGTGCAGAACCGCCTGAACCGCCTGTGCCTGAAACGGTGCGGCGGCGTAACATACGGTCAGTCCAAGTTTGCGCCCCAACTGCGCGGCTTCGACCTGTGCGTTGGTTTCATTCTGCAAGATCAGCAGATCACCGGTGCTTGCCGATGACAGGGCCTGCCCAAGATGGCTGATATCCAAGGCATGGTTGGCCCCCGGATAGAGGATGATCAGATTCTCGCCCTCGGCGTCCACCGCAATGATCGCGTGCCCCGTCGGCAGGTCCACCTCCGAGATATAGCGTGTGTCCACGCCATATTCCGTCAGTCGGTCCTTCGCCCAGCGGCCATCATGCCCGATGGCACCGATATGGCTGACGCGCGATCCGGCCCGCGCAGCCGCCACTGACATATTGGCACCTTTTCCGCCAAGGAACCGATCCAGCCCGTGGGCGGCCAGAGTTTCCCCCGGCGCAGGCAGATGCGGCAGGTCATAGACCATATCCGCGTTGATCGAGCCGAGGTTCCAGATCGTCATGGTTTATCCGATGTCGCACGAGGCCAGAATGGCCATGTTCAGAATATCGTTCGCTGTCGAGACGGTCGAGCAAATCTGAATCGGCTTGTCGACACCCGACAGGATCGGCCCGATCACGGTGGCACCGCCCATTTCCTGCATCAGCTTGGTCGAGATGCTGGCCGAGTGCCGCGCGGGAACGATCAGAATGTTCGCAGGACCGGTCAGGCGCGAGAATGGATAAGCTTCCTGCTGATCCATGTTCAGGGCAACATCGACGGTCATCTCGCCTTCGTATTCGAAATCCACACCACGTCCGTCCAGAACTTCCGGGGCGACATGCATTTTTTCCGCACGTTCCGACACCGGATAGCCAAAGGTCGAGAAGCTGACGAAAGCAACGCGCGGCTCCAGACCCATATGGCGGGCCACGGCGGCTGCGCGCTCGGCGATATTGGCCAGATCATTCTCATCCGGCCATTCGTGAACCAGCGTATCACCTATCAGGACGATCCGGCCCTTGTGCAGCAATGCCGTGACACCAGCAGCGCCATGAGCCGCATCCGCGTCAAAGACGTGATTGATCCGATCCAACACATGCGCTGATTTCCGGGTTGCGCCCGTAACCAGACCATCGCCATGCCCATGTGCCAGCATCAGAGACGAAAACACATGTCGGTCGCGCGCGGCCAGACGGTGGATATCCTTTCGGTCAAACCCCTTACGTTGCAGGCGTTTATAAAGGAATTCCTTATAGGTATCGAGGTGAGTGGTGTTGGCGGCGTTCACCACCTCCAGCTCACGCACTGCATCTCCGAGCCCGGCAGCCTCAAGTTTGATTTTGACGTCATCGGCGCGACCAACGACCAGCGCCTTTCCGAAGCCCGAGCGCTGATACATGACCGCCGCACGTAGCACGCGGGGGTCATCGCCCTCGGCAAAAATCATGCGGCCTTGCGCCTGTCGCGCCCGGGCGTTCAGCCCGCGCAGAATGCTTGCGGTCGGGTCCATCCTGGACTTCAGGCTCAGCTCATACGCATCCATGTCGATGATCGGACGGCGGGCTGCGCCGGTATTCATCCCCGCCTTGGCAACAGCGGGCGGAATACGGTGGATCAGGCGCGGATCAAACGGCGTGGGAATGATGTAGTCGCGCCCGAAGGTCAGCGATTTGCCATAAGCCATCGCGACCTCATCCGGTACGTCTTCGCGCGCCAGATTGGCCAGTGCATGGGCACAGGCGATCTTCATCTCGTCATTGATGGCACGCGCGTGAATGTCCAGCGCGCCGCGGAACAAATAGGGAAAGCCCAGAACGTTGTTGACCTGGTTGGGATAGTCGCTGCGCCCGGTCGCCACGATGGCGTCCACGCGGACCTCGTGCGCCTCTTCCGGGGTGATTTCCGGATCGGGGTTGGCCATGGCAAAGATCACCGGATTATCGGCCATGCTTGCGACCATCTCCTGCGTGACCGCGCCCTTGACCGAAACACCAAGAAAGACGTCCGCGCCCTTCATGGCCTCTTCCAGAGTACGCAGATCCGTGGTGATCGCATGGGCCGACTTCCACTGGTTCATGCCCTCGGTCCGGCCCTGGTAGATCACGCCCTTGGTGTCACAGACGATACAGTTCTCGTGCCGCGCGCCCATGGATTTGAGCAGTTCAATACAGGCGATCCCCGCCGCCCCGGCCCCGTTCAGAACGATCTTCACATCCTCGATCTTCTTGCCCGAAATATGCAGCGCGTTGATCAGCCCCGCCGCACAGATCACCGCCGTGCCATGCTGGTCGTCGTGAAAGACGGGGATGTCCATCTCTTCCTTCAGGCGCTGTTCTATGATGAAACACTCGGGCGCCTTGATGTCTTCCAAGTTGATCCCGCCGAAGGTCGGCCCCATCAGTCGAACCGCGCGGCAGAACTCATCCGGGTCTTCTGTATCCAGCTCGATATCGATCGAGTTCACGTCAGCGAACCGTTTGAACAGAACGGATTTCCCTTCCATCACCGGTTTCGAGCCCAGCGCGCCAAGGTTGCCAAGACCCAACACCGCCGTCCCGTTCGAGATTACGGCCACCAGGTTGCCCTTGTTGGTATAGTCATAGGCGGTTTCTGGGTTCTCGGCGATTGCTTCACATGGAACGGCCACACCCGGGCTGTAGGCAAGCGAAAGATCCCGCTGCGTGGTCATCGGGACGGTTGCCTGCACCTCCCACTTGCCGGGGGTCGGGTCGAGGTGAAAGGCCAGCGCCTCTTCTTTGGTGATCTTCGCTTTGGGCATCGGATATGTCGTTTCTTTACATCTGTTGGGCTTTTGCCTCATAGCGCAGGCAAAGGCGCGTCTCAACGACAATACGTTTTCACCTTTCGTCGCAGGGGCCGGGTTTGTAAGGTCGCGCCGGAACACGCCAGAGGGGAGCAGCCTTGTCCAATGTCACGCCGATGATGGCGCAATACCTGGAAATCAAAGAGGCCCACGCGGATGCCCTGCTGTTTTACCGCATGGGCGATTTCTATGAGATGTTTTTTGAAGACGCCGTCAACGCCTCCGAGGCGCTGGACATCGCCCTGACAAAACGTGGCAAGCACAATGGCGAAGACATTCCGATGTGCGGAGTGCCGGTGCATTCCGCCGAGGGCTACCTGCTGACGCTGATCCGCAAGGGCTTTCGCGTAGCTGTCTGCGAGCAGATGGAAAGTCCGGCCGAGGCCAAGAAAAGAGGCTCTAAATCAGTCGTAAAGCGTGATGTCGTGCGCCTTGTCACCCCCGGCACCCTGACCGAAGACGCGCTGTTGGAGGCCCGCCGCCACAACTTTCTGGCCGCCTATGCCGAGGTCCGGGATGAGGCCGCGCTGGCCTGGGCCGACATTTCGACCGGGGCGTTCCACGTGATGCCGCTGACCTCGGTCCGGCTCAGCCCCGAGCTGGCCCGACTGGCGCCGTCGGAACTGATCGTGGCTGATGGCATGCAAGACAAACTGAACGAGCCGGTCCGTGACTTGGGTATTTCCATCACCCCGGTCGGGCGGGCCAGTTTTGACAGCACGGCGGCTGAAAAACGCATCTGCGGGTTGTTTCACGTGGGTGCGCTGGATGCTTTCGGAAGCTTTGGACGCGCCGAAGTGTCCGCGATGGGGGCGCTGATCGACTATCTGGAGATCACACAGAAGGGTAAACTGCCCCTGTTGCAAACGCCACTGAAGGAATCCGAAGACCGCGTTGTACAGATCGACGCTGCAACGCGCCGCAATCTGGAGCTGACCCGGTCCCTGTCTGGCGGGCGCGCCGGTTCACTGCTTTCGGTAGTCGATCGAACCGTGACCCCGGGCGGTGCGCGTTTGCTTGAGCAACGCCTGTCCAGCCCCTCACGCAATCTGGATGTCATTCACGCCCGACTGGACGCGGTGAGCTTTGCGGCCGAATACAGTCTTGTCGCGTCAGACCTGCGTGAAGCATTGCGGAAAACGCCGGATCTGGACCGCGCCCTGTCACGCCTGTCGCTGGACCGAGGCGGCCCGCGCGATCTGGCCGCCATCCGCAACGGGCTGGCGCAGGCGCAGGAAATTGCCGAGATCTGCACCGGTCAGGACCTGCCCGTGCTGCTGGCGACTGCGGTGCAGAACCTCGTGGGCTTTGACGATCTGCTCGACCAGCTGGATCAGGCGCTGGTCGCCGACCCGCCGCTGCTGGCGCGCGATGGCGGCTTCATCGCGCCGGGTTTCGACGCCGAACTGGACGAGGCCCGCACCCTGCGCGACGAAGGCCGCTCGGTCATTGCCGGGTTTCAGCAGAAATATGCGGAACATACCGGCATCGCTTCGTTGAAGATCAAGCACAACAACGTTCTGGGCTATTTCATCGAAACCACGGCCACCCACGCCGAGAAGATGCTGAACCCGCCCTTTTCCGAGACCTATATCCACCGTCAGACCACCGCCAACCAGGTGCGCTTCACTACGGTTGAACTCAGCGAGATCGAAACCCGCATCCTGAATGCCGGCAACCTGGCATTGGAGATCGAAAAGCGGCTCTATCAAAGGCTTTCTGATGAGATTTTGAGCCTCGCTGCGCGACTTAATCAAGCCGCACGAGGGTTGGCCGAACTGGATATGACCACCGCGCTGGCAGATCTGGCCCGCGGTGAAAACTGGTGCAGACCACAGGTAGACGCGTCCCGGGCGTTCAACGTTCAGGGCGGTCGGCATCCGGTGGTAGAGCACGCGCTGCGCCAGCAAAGCGGCGATGCCTTCATCGCCAATGACTGCGACCTCGGCGCCGAGGACGGCGCCGCCATCTGGCTGCTGACCGGCCCGAACATGGCGGGTAAATCAACCTTCCTTCGCCAGAATGCGTTGATCGCCCTGTTGGCCCAGATGGGCAGCTACGTGCCGGCCGAGCAGGCTCATATCGGCGTGGTCAGCCAGCTGTTCAGCCGCGTGGGCGCCTCTGACGACCTTGCGCGCGGCCGATCGACCTTCATGGTCGAGATGGTGGAAACCGCGGCCATCCTAAACCAGGCCGATGACCGGGCGCTGGTGATCCTCGATGAGATCGGTCGTGGCACCGCCACCTATGACGGGTTGTCCATCGCCTGGGCCACGCTGGAGCATCTTCACGCCGCCAACCGCTGCCGCGCCCTGTTCGCCACCCATTACCACGAGCTGACCGCGCTGGCCGGCAAGCTGGAGGGCGTCGAAAACGCCACCGTCGCGGTCAAGGAATGGGACGGCGAGGTGATCTTCCTGCACGAGGTCCACAAGGGCGCCGCCGACCGCTCCTATGGCGTGCAGGTCGCGCAATTGGCCGGGCTGCCCGCATCCGTGGTCGAGCGCGCGCGTGTGGTACTGAACCAGCTGGAGAAGACCGAGCGCGAGGGCGGCAAACAAAAGGCGTTGATCGATGATCTGCCGCTGTTTTCCGCCGCACCGCCCCCGCCGCCGCCGGTCCCGAAAGCATCGCCCGTCACCGATATGCTGGACCAGATCCTACCGGACGAGCTGACCCCGCGCGAAGCCTTGGATCTGATCTACAAACTGAAAGAGGCGGCCAGATCCTGACCGCCCCTTCATCTTTTCCCAAATACTCTCGCCGAAGGCACGCGCCCAAGGGGCGCGTATCAGCTTGCCGGGGTTGACGACACGCCCACCTGTGCCGGACGCAGCAGGCGATCGTGCAACATAAAACCTTCGGCGGACACCTGAATGATGTCTCCTGCCTTGGTTCCGGGAACAGGCGCCTCGAACATGGCCTCGTGCACGTTCGGATCAAACCGGTCGCCCACTTCGGGCGTGATCACTTCGATACCATGCTTGTGGAACACGTCCTTCAATGCACGCATGGTCAGTTCGACGCCTTCCAGCAGACCAGCAGCCACTTCTTTCTGCTCATCAGTCGCAGCATCAAGGGCCCGTTTCATGTTGTCATAGACGGGCAGCATATCGCGGGCCAGCTTGGACCCGCCATACTGTTCCGCGTCGCGACGCGCCTTGTCGCTGCGCTTGCGCAAGTTTTCAGCATCCGCCAGCGCGCGCATGAACTTGTCTTTATAGTCATCCCGTTCGGCCCGCAGCGCGTCCAGTTCCAGTTCTTCTTCGCTGATATCCATCAGCTCGTCGGCCAGTTCCTCGGCCTCGGCGGTTGCGATATCGTCCAGAAAATCTTCGTTCTTCGGCTCTGCCATCTTTTACCCTCTAGCTCCGGTCGGATATCAGCTTGCCGACCAGTTGCGCCGTATAATCCACGATCGGTACGATCCGCCCATAATTCAGACGGGTGGGTCCGATAACCCCAACCGCACCGATTATCTTTCGATCAGCGTTCATATAAGGAGACACCACCAAAGAGGAACCCGAAAGTGAGAAAAGTTTGTTCTCAGACCCGATAAAAATGCGCACACCCTCGCCTTCTTCGGTCAATTCAAGGAATTCGGCGATGTCTCGCTTGCGTTCAAGGTCATCGAACAGGGTGCGGATGCGGTCAAGTTCCTCGGCCTGACCGGGTTCGTTCAAAAGATTCGCGCGCCCGCGCACGATCAAACGGGCCGAGTCGCTTCCATCTCCGTCCCAAACGGCCATTCCGCTTTCGACCATCTCACGCGCCAGAGTGTCGATTTCCTGCTTACGCGCATCGATCTGAGTCTGCATCTGCCGCCGCACTTCGCTGAGTGTCCGCCCCTCGATAAGTGCGTTCAGGAAATTCGCGGCCTCGCGCATTGAACTGGGAGTTTGCCCGGGCGGCGGCGTGAACAGCCGGTTTTCCACATGTCCGTCCGAGAAAACCAAAACCACCAAAGCCCGGTCATGGCCCAGAGAAACAAATTCGATATGTTTGATTTCCGATTCATGCTTGGGCGTCAAAACCAGCGAGGCCCCTTGTGTCACGTTTGACAAGGCAGACCCGACACGGTCCAGCATTCCACCAACATCACCCGTGTTAGAGCCTAATGTCTGTTCCAGTTTCTGCCGGTCATCTGCACCCAGGTCGCCGACCTCAAGCAATCCGTCCACAAACATTCTCAGACCTTGCTGCGTCGGGATTCGACCGGCGCTGACATGGGGGCTGTCCAGAAGGCCCAGAAACTCCAGATCCTGCATCACATTGCGGACAGTTGCGGCGCTGACTTTTTCGGACAACGTACGTGTCAAAGTACGGCTGCCGACGGGCTCTCCGCTTTCCAGATAGCTCTCGACAATCAGCCGGAACACTTCTCGTGACCGGTCGTTCATCTCGTCCAGTATCTTGCTCGCTTCGCTCATCCGTGTTCCCCTGCTCGCTTGTCATTAAATAGCAGGCAAATGAAAGGTCAATCGGGGTTGCATCGTAACGCTGCGGGGCGTTATCCCCAACCCAGCAAACAAAGGAATTCCGATGCGACCCTCTGGAAGAGATTTAAGTGAAATGCGCGCCGTTTCAATCGAGACGGGAGTCACGAAACATGCCGAAGGTTCCTGCCTGATCAAAATGGGCGACACGCATGTTTTGTGCACCGCCACGATCGAAGATCGCGTGCCGCCGTTTATCAAAGGCTCGGGCCTGGGATGGGTCACAGCCGAATACGGCATGTTGCCCCGCGCCACCAATACGCGGATGCGGCGCGAGGCGGCCGCGGGCAAACAGGGGGGCCGTACGGTCGAAATCCAGCGCCTGATCGGCCGCGCCCTGCGCGCCGGCGTTGATCGGGTTGCTCTGGGTGAGCGTCAGATCACCGTGGACTGTGATGTGATCCAGGCCGATGGCGGCACCCGCTGCGCCTCGATCACCGGCGGCTGGGTCGCGCTGCGGCTGGCGGTGAACAAGTTGATGAAGGCCGGCGATGTGATCTCGGACCCGCTGGTTGATCCGGTCGCGGCCGTGTCCTGTGGTATTTATGCAGGTCAGCCGGTGCTGGACCTTGATTACCCCGAAGACAGCGAAGCAGGCGTAGATGGCAACTTCATCATGACCGGATCCGGCAAACTGATCGAAGTACAGATGAGCGCCGAAGGCTCGGTCTTCAGCCGCGCCCAAATGGATCAACTGATGGATCTGGCGGAAAAAGGCGTGTCCGAACTGGCGACCGCGCAAAAGGCCGCCACCGCATGACCCGCAAGTTCGACGGCGATCGGCTGCTGGTGGCCACGCACAACAAAGGCAAGCTCGAGGAGATGGCGCATCTGCTCGAGCCCTTCGGCGTGACAGTTGTCGGTGCCGGCGAATTGAACCTGCCGGAACCCGAAGAGACCGAGGACACCTTTGTCGGCAATGCGCGGATCAAGGCCCATGCGGCCGCCAAAGCCACCGGCCTGCCCGCTTTGTCGGACGATTCCGGGATCACGATCGATGCGCTGAACGGCGCACCGGGTGTTTACACCGCCGATTGGGCAGAAACCGGCAACGGGCGCGATTTTCTGATGGCCATGACCCGCGCCCATGATGAGCTCGAAGCAAAAAACGCGCCGCATCCGCGCACGGCCCAATTCCGCTGCACACTGGTTCTGGCCTGGCCCGACGGGCACGACGAAGTGTTCGAAGGCGTCGCGCCCGGTCATCTGGTCTGGCCGATTCGTGGCAAGGACGGGTTCGGCTATGACCCGATGTTTGTCCCCGAAGGATATGACATTACCTTTGCCGAAATGGATCGCTGGGAAAAGAACAAGATCAGCCATCGCGGTCGCGCGGTGGAAATGTTCGTGAAAGGCTGCTTTGGCGGATGATTGGCGCAACGGGGGCTTTGGCCTGTACGTGCATTGGCCCTTTTGCGAGGCCAAGTGCCCCTATTGCGACTTCAACAGCCATGTTTCCAAAAATATTGATCAAAAACAATGGCTTGACTCCTATCTATCCGAGCTTCACCGATCTGCTGCCGAAACTCCCGACCGGGTTCTGAACACGATCTTCTTTGGCGGCGGCACCCCGTCATTGATGGCGCCCGAGACCGTGGCCGCCGTGATCGACACCGCCCGCGCCCTGTGGCGGCCCGCCAATGACATGGAAGTCACCCTCGAGGCCAATCCCGGTTCGGTCGAGGCCGGACGGTTCGCCGCCTATCGCGATGCGGGCGTGAACCGGGTTTCGATGGGCATTCAGGCGATGAATGACGAAGATCTCAGGCGACTGGGCCGCATCCACACCGTGGCAGAAGCACGCGCCGCCTTTGACATCGCCCGCACCTGTTTCAACCGGGTCAGCTTTGACCTGATCTATGCGCGCCAACACCAGACGCTGGACGCCTGGCAAAAGGAACTGACCGAAGCGCTGTCGATGGCCATAGATCACCTGTCGCTCTATCAATTGACGATCGAAGACGGGACGGCCTTTGGGGATCGGTATGCCCTAGGTAAGTTACGCGGCCTGCCCGAAGATGACAGTGCCGCCGACATGTATCTGGTCACTCAGGAAATATGCGAAGCACATGGCTTGCCGGCCTATGAGGTTTCGAACCATGCACGCCCGGGCGCAGAATCACAGCACAACCTGATATACTGGCGGTACGGCGATTATGTCGGCATCGGCCCCGGTGCCCATGGGAGGATTACCCTGAATGGTCAGAAATACGCGACCGAAACGCATCTGAACCCCCAGCGTTGGCTTGATGCCGCCAATCAAGGCAATGGTGAAAAGAACCGCAGCGCGTTGCCACTTGAAGATCAGGCAAATGAATACCTTATGATGGGTATGAGAATTACTGAGGGTCTAGATATAGATAGATGGCAAACCCTCTCTGGCCGCCCTCTTCCCTCTGAGGCCATAGATCACCTGACCGACATCAACATGGTTCGGCGTTGCAACGGGCGTCTCATCGCCACATCAGACGGGCGCGCCGTATTGAACGCAGTCATCCGGGAGCTGTTGGACTGAGCATGCAGTATCTTTGGGCCGGACTGGGATTGCTTTGTGTTGCCATGGCGGCTGTTGGGGTTGTCCTGCCCCTTCTTCCAACGGTGCCTTTTCTTCTGCTTGCCGCGTTTTTCTTCGCCCGCTCATCCTCGCGGCTGCACAATTGGCTTGTGACCCATAACCTTTTTGGGCCATTGATTCTTGATTGGCAAAGTTCCGGTGCCATTCGACCGGTCGCAAAAAGGGCGGCAACCGTCTCGATCGCCGCCGTTTTCGGACTCTCTGTTTTGCTGTCAGCACCGCCTTTTGTGTTGATCATTCAGGCGGTTGTGCTGGGCGGCGTCATGATCTTTATCTGGTCACGGCCTAACGGCTGAGCTTGGCGCACAAGTCGTCCAACTGATCCAGGTTTTCGTAGGTCAGAACAACTTGCCCTGTTTCCGTTCCGGCCTTGTGATTGATCGACACTTTCATCGCCAGGATCGCGGACAGGTCTTTTTCCAACGCACGTGTGTCTGCATCCTTTCCAGCATCCAGATTTCTGGCGCGAGGTGCGGAACGCTCAGCGCCGCCTTGTTGCTGTTTTTTGACCAAAGCCTCGGTCGCGCGCACCGACAAGCCATCCTTGACGATCTGTTTCGCAAGTTCCGAAGGATTTTCCGCCGTAATCAGTGCCCTTGCGTGGCCTGCGGATAATTTTCCTTCAATAACAAGGGTTTGCACATCAAACGGCAAGGACAGAAGCCGCAAAAGATTTGCGATATGGCTTCGGCTTTTACCCAGGGCCTCGGCGAGCTTTTCCTGTGTGTGACCAAACCGGTCCATCAACTGCTTGTAACCGGCGGCCTCTTCCACCGCGTTCAGATCCGCGCGTTGGATGTTTTCGATAATCGCAACTTCCAACACTTCCGTATCATCGAAATCACGTACAATCACCGGGATATCATGCAGCTGCGCCATCTGCGCCGCGCGCCAACGGCGTTCCCCCGCGACGATTTCGTATTCGTCGGAGCCCGTCGCGCGAACGATCAACGGCTGAATGATGCCTTTTTCCTTAACTGACGCTGCCAGCTCGTCCAACTGCTCGGGCATGAATGTCCGGCGCGGCTGGTTGGGGTTGGCTTTCAGTTTTTCAATCGGGACTTTCAGATCAGGTCTGCGTGCATCCGTTGGAATCCGACCTTCCGATTCAGGATTCACATCCGCCATTAGGGCAGACAGGCCCCGCCCCAAACCTCTGGACTTTGCTTTCTTGGCGCTCATGTCGCCCTCCTCGTTCCCGCTCAGGCAGCGGTCTTATTGTTCTTGTGCATGATCTCGCGAGCAAGATGCCGATAGGCCATGGCCCCAAGCGAGCCCGAGTCATATTGCAAAACAGGCAGCGCATATGACGGCGCTTCGCTGACCCGCACATTTCTGGGTATCTTGGTTTTAAAAACCATCTCACCCAGATTGTCACGCGCGTCCTTTTCAACCTGGCGGGACAAGTTGTTGCGGTTGTCATACATGGTCAACACAACACCTTCGATTCTCAGATCTGGATTCGCCGTTTGACGAACCTCTCGAATCGTCAACATCAATTGCGACAGGCCTTCAAGGGCAAAGAACTCGCTCTGCAACGGCACAAGCACCGAATGCGAAGCGACCATTGCATTCACGGTCAGCAAATTTAAGGACGGCGGGCAGTCGATAAGCACAAAATCCAGTTCAAACGCGTCTATGGCTGTCTGCCGCAAAGCATCATGCAAAAGATAGCTGCGTTTTTCGTTTGAGATCAGTTCGATATCGGCGGAACTCAGATCAACGGTGGCCGGGACAACGAAAAGACCTTCAATTTCAGTCTCCTGAACCACGGCCTCCAGTGGCGCGTCGTCGAGGATCAGATCATAAGTTGTCCAGTCTCGATCTTCGACACCCAAACCGGTTGACGCGTTCCCCTGTGGATCGAGATCAACCACCAGAACTCTGCAACCGGCCTCTGCCAATCCAGCAGCAAGATTGATAGCTGTGGTTGTTTTCCCGACCCCACCCTTCTGATTGGCAACAGCAATTATCCGAGGCCCTGAAGGTCGAGACAAATCAACCACGTGATACTCCATTTATCTTAAGGATAACGGCTTGAGGTTCAGTTAAACTTGTAATCGCCTCAGCCTGGAAATTCCATTCCTCACGTGCGTCTTCCAGCTCTTTTTTCCAATTTGCGCCTTTGGGCAACAACGCTGTCCCGTCGGTGCGTAAATGCCTGTCACAAAAGGACAACAAGGTGCGCAAGTCAGCCAGTGCTCGGGCGGAAACTATGCTAGCAGCCAAAGGATCAACCGATTCAATCCGTTTTGAAGTCACCGCGCATTTTATGCCGCATTCCCGCGCAACGCTGCGTAAGAAAGCCGATTTCCGCTGGTCGCTCTCGATCATATTGAATGCGGCGCCTGGGTTTTCTTCCGCAGCGATGATGGCGCAGACCATACCGGGGAATCCGCCGCCACTTCCCAGGTCCGCCCAGGTGTCAAAACTGTCAGCGCACCGATAGACTTGCACGGAATCCAGAATATGCCGGTCCCAGATATTCTCTAAGCTGTTCCGCGACACAAGGTTGATCTTAGGATTCCAACGTTTCACCAGATCAACATAGGTTACAAGGCGCTCGAATGTTTCACGTGAAACATTCAGGTCCTCAAACTTCGAATAATCAACCATCATGCTTGGCGAGCTCTTTGATCCCGGCGCAGTTTTGCCAGAACAAGCGTCAGCGCTGCGGGCGTGACCCCCTCAACACGGCTTGCCTGAGCGATATTTGCGGGTTTGGCTTGCGACAGTTTCTGTTTCATCTCCGAAGACAGACCGTCCAAAGCAAAATAGTCGAACTCATGGGGGATGACATAGGACTCATCCCGTTTCATTGCTTCGACGTCCCGCTTTTGTCTGGCAATGTAATTGGCATACAAGGCGTCCCGCTCGATCTGGAGGCGGATTTTTGGATCAACGTCTTGTAAATCAGGAACAAGGGGCAACAAATCTTCAAACGAAGTATCGGGGAATGCCAGAATTGCCATCCCATCCCTACGGTTTCCATCCTGATTAACGTTTATTCCAGCGGCAAGAACTTCCTTGGGCGTATAAGTCCGTTCCGTCAGCTTTGACTTCACACTCTCAAGTTGGTGCATTTTTTCTTCGAACTGAACTTTACGCTCCTGTCCGACACACCCCAATTCCAAACCAAGCGGTGTCAGCCGCTGGTCGGCATTGTCGGCGCGCAGGGATAGCCGGAATTCCGCGCGCGACGTGAACATGCGGTAAGGTTCGGCAACTCCTCGAGTTGTCAAATCATCGATCATCACGCCAATATAACTGTCGGATCGCGTAAAATGGATGGGTTCCCGCCCTTGGGTCTCCAACGCCGCATTGAGGCCGGCCACCATGCCCTGAGCCGCGGCTTCCTCATATCCTGTGGTTCCATTTATCTGGCCCGCTAGATATAGTCCGGGAACAGCTGGCAAGGACAAAGAAGCGCTCAGGACGCGCGGATCAACATAGTCGTATTCGATCGCATATCCCGGTTGCAGAATCTCTGCATTCTCCAGACCCTTAATCGATCGCACATAGTCCAGCTGAACGTCTTGCGGCAATGACGTCGATATACCGTTCGGATAGATCGTGTGATCGTTGACCCCTTCGGGCTCGAGGAAGATTTGATGCGATTCCTTGTCCGCGAAGCGTACGATCTTGTCTTCGATCGAGGGGCAATAACGCGGGCCTACCCCATCGATGTGACCACCATACATGGCAGATTTCGAAAGATTCGCCGCAATGATCTCATGTGTTCGCGCATTTGTATGCGTAATTCCGCAAGAAATCTGGGGCGCGGCAACGGTTTTCGACATGAAAGAAAACAGGGTTGGCTCATCGTCGCCGTCCTGCCTTTCAAGATCGGACCAATCAATGCTTCGTCCATCCAGACGCGGCGGTGTGCCGGTTTTCAATCGCCCCATGGGAAGATCGTATCCATCCAACCGCTCGGCCAGCTTGATGGAAGGCCGATCCCCCATTCTCCCACCTGGGCGAGACACGTCACCGATATGGATGACGCCCCTTAGAAACGTACCAGACGTCAGGATAACGGCGCGCGCTGAAATTTCTGATCCATCGGAAAGAACAACACCTGCAACCTTTTCGCCGTTCATCAGGAAATCGACAACCTCTCCGACAACGACGGACAGGTTATCCTGTTTCTCCGTTACCTGTTGCATGGCATGACGATAAAGGGCGCGATCCGCCTGCGCTCTCGGCCCCTGAACGGCGGGCCCTTTTCGACGGTTCAACAAACGAAACTGAATGCCCGCCTGATCCGCCACGCGCCCCATGACGCCATCCAAAGCGTCAATCTCACGCACAAGATGGCCTTTCCCCAAACCACCAATCGCCGGATTGCAGGACATGACGCCAATGTCGGCTGCAGACAGCGTTACCAGCGCAGTTATCGCGCCCATTCTGGCTGATGCATGAGCAGCCTCGGTTCCGGCGTGACCTGCGCCGATGACGATGACATCAAACTTCGAATGTTTCACGTGAAACACTCCTTATTTTCCCAAACAGAAGCTGGAGAAGATTTCATCCAACAGAGTTTCCACGTCTATTCTGCCCACCAGGGATTCAAGGGCGCGAATGGCGGTTCTCAGCTCCTCTGCCGCAATATCATACAGGTCTGGGCCTGATTCCAGAACCGAGATCGCAGTTGTAAGTGAGTCCAATGCTCTGGTGATTGCAATGCGGTGACGTTCCCGAGTTGCAATACCATGCGTAGTAGTTCGCTTACGCAGCACGCACGATATCTGGTCTACTAGCGCATCTATTCCCTGACCTGTTTTCCCTGACACACTCTTCCCCTCGATCCCCCGAAGGTCTGCTTTGGGCAAAACATGTATATCATCTTCCCGCATCTCCACCCCCAGGTCCTTCGGCGTTTCAGACAGGAAAACGCGAAGATCGGCAGCCTCCGCTCTGCTGCGCGCAAGCTCGATGCCCAGGTTTTCGACATGATCTTCGGTCTGTCGCAACCCCGCCGTATCCAGCAAGGTCACCGGTAGACCAGCCAGATCCATGCGAACTTCGATCACATCACGCGTGGTCCCGGCATATTCCGAAGTGATGGCCGCCTCACGGCCTGCCAATGCATTCAAAAGAGTGGATTTTCCCGCATTTGGAAGGCCGACGATCGCAACCTCGAACCCTGTACGTATTCGCTCGGCAATCTTGACGCCATCTGCTTCACGATGAAGGTCCGACATGACGCCTTGGATCAGCGCGCGTACTTCCGGCGTCACATCGGTTGGAACTTCTTCATCAGCAAAGTCGATGACAGCCTCCAACAGGGACGCAGCCCGTATCAGATCCCGGCGCCACCGTTCGGCCAATGTGCCCAGCTCGCCCGCCAGAATGGTCTGCGCCTGCTTACGTTGTGCTTCCGTTTCTGCATCAATTAGATCGGCCAGGCCTTCAACCTGAGTCAGGTCCATCTTGCCGTTTTCCAGTGCCCGGCGTGTGAACTCACCCGGTTCAGCGATGCGCAATCCTTCCGTATCCGACAGGCAGCGCAGCACGGCGTTGACAGAGGCGGTGCTTCCATGAATCTGAAGCTCGGCCACGTCCTCACCGGTAAAGCTAGCCGGGGCCTGGAAGGTCAAGATCAATCCGTCGTCCAAACGTGCTCCGCCATGATCGGTCAGAGTGCGCAGGACCATGCCACGCTTTGGCAGCGCACCACCCGTCAGGCGCGCCGCTGCTGAATGGGAGTCCGGACCCGAGAGGCGGATGACCGCCACCCCGGCTTTGCCCTGCGCGCTGGCCAAGGCGAATATCGTATCCATTCGAAGGCCTCGCTAGAGTTAAAGACCAGTATCAGGTGTTCATGGAATCGAAGAATTCGCTGTTTGTCTTTGTCTGCTTCAACTTGGACAGCAAGAACTCGATTGCGTCGGTCGTGCCCATCGGGTTGAGGATACGCCGCAGAACGAAGGTCTTGGCCAGGTCGCCCTTGTCGACCAGCAGGTCCTCTTTTCGGGTGCCGGATTTGAGGATGTCGATGGCCGGGAACACACGCTTGTCTGCGATCTTGCGATCCAGAACGATTTCCGAGTTACCCGTACCTTTGAATTCTTCAAAGATGACTTCGTCCATCCGGCTGCCGGTATCAATCAGTGCGGTTGCGATGATGGTCAGCGATCCGCCTTCCTCGATGTTCCGCGCCGCACCAAAGAACCGCTTGGGCCGTTGCAGGGCGTTTGCGTCCACACCACCGGTCAGAACCTTGCCCGAGGATGGGACCACGGTGTTAAAGGCCCTACCAAGTCTTGTGATCGAGTCGAGAAGAATAACAACATCTCGTTTATGTTCGACCAAACGCTTGGCTTTTTCGATCACCATTTCCGACACGGCAACGTGACGCGACGCCGGTTCATCAAAGGTCGAAGACACCACCTCGCCCTTCACAGACCGCTGCATGTCCGTCACCTCTTCGGGGCGTTCGTCGATCAGCAGCACGATCAGGTAGCATTCCGGATGGTTGCGTTCAATCGAATGCGCGATGTTTTGCAGGATCACCGTCTTACCGGTGCGCGGCGGCGCCACGATCAACGACCGCTGGCCCTTGCCGATCGGCGCGACCAGGTCGATCACGCGGGCGGACTTGTCCTTGATGGTCGGATCCTCGATCTCCATCTTCAGCCGCTCATCCGGGTAGAGCGGCGTCAGGTTGTCGAACAGGATCTTGTGCTTGGCCTTTTCCGGATCTTCGAAGTTGATCTTGGTCACCTTCGTCAGCGCGAAATAGCGCTCATTCTCATCCGGAGCCTTGATCTCGCCTTCGACGGTATCCCCTGTCCGCAATGAGTGCTGGCGGATCATCTCGGGTGAGACATAGATGTCATCCGGGCCGGGCAGATAGTTCGCCTCGGGCGAGCGCAGGAAACCGAAACCGTCCTGAAGCACTTCAAGCACGCCATCGCCACCGACGGTCCAGCCCTCATCCGCGCGTTCACGCAGAATCTGGAACATCATCTCGCCCTTGCGCATGGTCGAGGCGTTTTCGATCTCCAGTTCTTCGGCCATCGCCAGAAGGTCTTTGGGGCTTTTGGCTTTCAGATCAGCAAGATTCAGGGATTCGGTTGTCATGATATATACCTTCACCGCTCACAGCGCGGCACGAAGTGGAATTTCAGTATGGAAGATACGCCGCCCGGACGGGCGTGTTGATCCCTACATAAGCGCAGTGCGGTTCGGAGTCAAACAGGCCCTCAGAACTTCAGAACGACCGCCAGAACGATGGCAACCATCAAAACGGTCGGGACCTCGTTCATCATGCGAAACTGCCGTCCAGTGAGCTTGTTTCGCCCTTCCAGGATATCCTTGCGTCGCGCCATCAACCAGTGATGAAACCATGTCATGCCGATCACGGCGGCGCCCTTGACCCAGGGCCAGCTCCATTCCCACCCCACGATGCCCGGCGTAAACACCATGATCAAACCACAGACCCACGCTACGATCATCGCCGGGCCCATGATCACACGCAGCAGCTTTTCTTCCATTTCAAAGAAAATTTCCTGTGCGCCATCGACGGCCTGAGCTTTCTCAACGTGATAGACAAACAGCCTGGGCAGATAGAACAGGCCTGCCATCCAGGAAATCACCGCCATGATATGAAGTGACTTCACCCACGGATACAGTGTGAAAAGAAGATCGGTCATTTCGGCTCCGGGCGTTGTTCGGAACCCTCCCTAATAAAAAAATAAGAAAAGAAAAAGGATGATGGTTTTGTAGGGTGAGCAAAATCCGTGGATTACTTTTTTACACAAGCGTTTTCCCCAGGTGGACAGATCACGGAATTCTTTAGGTGATTCTGTTGGTGGATATTTTAAACATTTAAAATCAATGGTTTATTCTCATCCTTCCTTGTTTCACTTGGGGATAACTGGTAGGAGAATTCGGGATATCGAGGTTTTCCAGAGAAACTGACTTATCCTTGTCCGGACGGGATGGGATTTGAGCGACTCGGGGATCTTTGTCGCGAAATCCACGGGGTTGCGTGTCAACCGGAAACCCATACAAAGCATCCCTGAACTCTCAATGATTTGCGCACGGGGTTTTCCACATGTCTGTCCCCATTCTTCTTGCTTCCGGGTCCGCCATTCGCGCGCAGCTGCTTGAAAATGCAGGCGTACCGTTTGTGGTTCAAACCGCGCGCGTGGATGAAGAGACGGCCAAACGCGCCCTGCTGGCTGAAAACGCATCTCCACGGGACATTGCCGATACACTCGCAGAAATGAAGGCACGGAAGGTCAGCGACAAAAACCCCGGATCCATGGTTCTGGGATGTGATCAGGTTCTGGACTTTGACGGTCAGCTGATATCAAAGCCGGAAACCCCCGAACAGGCGTTGGCCCAGCTGAAAGCCATGCGAGGCAAGCGGCACATGCTTTTGTCCGCGGCCGTGATCTATCAGAATGGAGAGCCGATCTGGCGGCATGTAGGGCAGGTGCGGTTGCGGATGCGGGCCAGTTCCGACGCCTATCTGAAAGACTATGTGGCGCGAAACTGGGACAGTATCCGGCATGCCGTCGGAGCCTACAAGCTGGAGGAAGAAGGTGTCCGCCTGTTCGCCACCATTGACGGCGACTATTTTAACGTTTTGGGTATGCCCCTGTTGGAGCTGCTCAACTTTCTGGCTGTCAAAGGGGTAATCGATCAATGACGGACTATCGGGTTCCTTTGGCCGGTGTGATTGGACATCCCATTGGTCACTCACGATCCCCCAAACTGCATGGTCATTGGCTGAAGACATACGGTCTTGCCGGTCATTACATCCCGATGGATGTGGCACCCGCCGATCTGGAAGCCGTGCTGCGCACCCTGCCCAAGGCGGGTTTTGTCGGCGCCAATGTGACCGTTCCCCACAAGGAAGCCGCCTTGAAGATCGCGGATCATGCGTCTGACCGTGCGACGGTGATAGGTGCTGCGAACACTCTGGTCTTTCGTGAAGATGGCTCGATCCACGCGGATAACACTGACGGGTACGGGTTCATGGAGAATCTTCGCACCGGTGCACCGGACTGGAATGCAAAGGACGGGCCGGCTGTTGTCTTCGGGGCCGGAGGGGCCGCGCGCGCCGTGTTGCAGGCATTGTCTGACGCGGGTGTCCCGGAAATCCTGCTGACCAACCGAACCCGCGCCCGTGCGGATCATCTGAAAGAGGAATTCGGCCAACGTATCCGCGTGGTGGATTGGGTTCAGGCCGGAAATGTCATCGAAAACGCAGAGCTCGTGGTGAACACCACCTCGTTGGGCATGCAGGGTCAACCGGAATTGCGGGTTCCACTCGATGGGTTGCAGCCCGGTGCCGTGGTAACGGATCTGGTTTATGCGCCTTTGAAAACCCGCCTGTTGCAAACCGCAGAACAGGCAGGATGCACCGCAGTCGATGGGCTGGGCATGTTGTTGCACCAGGCGGTACCCGGTTTCGAACGCTGGTTCGGTGTGCGCCCCGAAGTTGATGCTGATGCGCGTGCGGCGGCCTTGGCATGAGTTTCGCGCTAGGCCTGACCGGTTCCATCGGCATGGGGAAAAGCACAACGGCGCAGATGTTCGTCGAAGAAGGCTGTGCCCTGTGGGATGCGGATGCGGCGGTGCATCGCCTGTATTCCAGGGGGGGCGCGGCCGTTGGCCCCATGGAACGACTGTTTCCGGCGGCCATACAGGACGGTGCGGTCAACCGGGAGGCACTGAAACAGATTATTGCCGCCGATCCCGCTGCGCTGAAGGCCATCGAAGCCATCGTTCACCCTCTGGTCGCTGCTGACCGCGCAGCATTTCGTGAAACCGCGACACACGACATCCTGGTGTTCGATATTCCGCTTTTGTTTGAAACGGGCGGTGACGCGGCGATGGACGCGGTGGCGTGTGTTTCGATCCCGGCCGACGAGCAAAAGCGGCGTGTCATGGAACGGGGCACAATGACCGAGGCGCAGTTTGAGCAAATCCGCGCCAAGCAGATGCCGAATGAAGAAAAATGCGCGCGGTCGGATTACGTCATCGTGACCGACTCTCTGGACCACGCCCGCGCGCAGGTGCAGGATGTGGTCAGGCAGATACGGGCGGGGATGGCAGATGCGTGAAATTGTACTCGACACCGAAACCACGGGTTTCGATCCCGAAAGCGGCGATCGGATCGTGGAAATCGGCGCGGTTGAACTGTGGAACCACGTCGCAACGGGTGAGACGTATCACGTTTACATCAACCCTGAACGTTCGATGCCGGAAGAGGCATTTGGCGTGCATGGCATCGGCCCGGACCTGTTGGAAAACCCGCGTCCGCCGGAAAAAGGCGAAGTGACGCTGAAAGACAAACCGGTTTTTGCCAAGATCGGACACGCTTTTCGCGAATTCGTCGGCGATGCGCGGCTGGTGATCCACAATGCATCTTTCGACATGAAGTTCCTGAATGCCGAACTGAAATGGATGGGTGCCCCGCTCATCCCGATGGAACAGGCGCTGGATACGCTGGCGATTGCGCGCAAACGGTTCCCCGGCTCTCCGGCTTCACTGGATGCGCTTTGCCGTCGCTTCAATATCGACAACTCGAACCGTGTTCTGCACGGCGCGTTGCTCGACTCTGAAATTCTGGCCGAGGTTTATCTTGAGCTGATCGGAGGACGACAGCCCGATTTTGGACTGTCGACATCTGCATCATCCGTGGCAGGCGGCGGCGATGATTGGCGACCGGCACCACGAGCCACGCCGCTGCCGTCTCGTATTACCGAGGATGAACGCGCGGCACATGACGCGTTCATCGAAAAACTGGGCGACAATGCCCTGTGGACCCGCCCCTGAACCCGTCAGGTACGGGCCAAAACCTCAGGCGTCTGTCTTCTGGGACTGTTCGGCCTGACGACGCATCAATTCGTTGCGATACAGGGCGACGAAATCGATATTGTCCAGATTCACCGGTGGGAAACCGCCGTCACGGGTGATGTCGCTGACGATGCGGCGCAGGAACGGGAACAGCATTCGCGGGCATTCGATCATCAGGAACGGGTGCAGCTGGTCTTCCGGCACACCTTCCACATGGAACAGGCCGCAATAGTCCAGCTCACACAGGAACAGAACGTCTTCCAAACCTTTGGCTTTGGATGTCAGGTTCAGCTTGATCGACACTTCGAACTGGTGGTCTGTCGGGCGTTTCTTGGCGTCCAGATTCACCTGAACCGCTATTTCGGGCTGTACGTCACCGGAAACACCCTTCTGGGCCATCACGTTTTCAAAGGACATGTCGCGGATGAACTGCCCCAGAACACGCATCTGAACTTGCGGGGCGGCTTTGGCCGCAGTGTTTTCTGCAGCTTTTTCTTCGGCCATGGATCTACTCCAAAAATGAAATTCGCCACTGCTTATCAAGTTGGGCGCGGCACCTCAATGCCGGTGGGGGCCTTCCACCCATTTAGACGGCTTTGACGGATCATTTTTCGGGCGGACCTCGGTAAAGTCGCCGTCTATGATGTCACCCTGATCGAACGGATTTTCCCGTGACCGAAAACCGGGGCCCTGACCCATCTGAAACTGGGTAACGGTGACTTTCGATCTGAGGTACCTGAAAACCGCAACCCGTACGCCCGGAACAAGCAACGCAAATCCAATGGCATCAGTGAAAAATCCCGGTGTAAGCAACAAAGCACCCGACAACAGGATCATCGCACCATGCGCCAGCGGCTCGGTCGGGTCGGCCAGTTCGGCAAACGACCGTTGCAGGTTTCCCAACGCCATGCGACCTTGTGTCCGCACCAAAACAGTGCCCAAAACCGCCGTCAGTACTACGATGGCAAGGGTTGGCCACAAGCCGATCAACCCGCCAACCTGAATAAACAGCGCAATCTCGATGATGGGCACCAACAAAAATGCCAAGAACAGATACATTTGCGTTATCCTTTCCCTTAGGCCGGGCTGTGGACTTGCCACCTACGGTCACCTACATAGTGGCATGAGGCCGCGTATACAAAGCCGCGGTTCTGAAAAGAGGATGAAATGAACGAACCCATGATCCAGTTGCTGGTCCTGGCCGGAATTGCCGTTTTCCTGATCCTGCGCCTCAAGAGCGTGTTGGGCACGCGTGAAGGTTTTGAAAAACCGCCTGTGCAGCAGCAGCCCGAAGCGCATAAGTCGCGCCGCGATTTCGAAGTGATCGAAGGCGGCCCGGATCATGACATCACAGACCATGTCCCGGAAGACAGCGAGCTGGCACAGACGCTGGCGGCGATGAAACGGGTTGAACCCAGTTTTTCCGTCACCGAGTTTGTTCAGGGTGCGCGCGGTGCCTATGAAATGATCCTGATGGGGTATGAAAAGGGAAACCTGGACGAGATCCAACCGTTCCTGTCGGAAGAAGTTTTTGAATCCTTCGTTGCGGGCGTCGCCGCACGAGAAGATCAGGGCCTGACGATCGAGGCCGAGTTTATCGGTGTCCGAGAGACGACCCTGACGGATGTGAAGTTCGACAAGGATACCAATCAGGCCGAAATCACCATGAAATTCGTGGGTGAACTGACATCGGTCGTGCGGGATCGCGGTGGCGATATCGTCGAAGGCAGCCCCAATACCGTGAAACGCCAAAAGGACAGCTGGACCTTTGCCCGTGTGATGGGCAAGGACGATCCGAACTGGCTGCTTGTTGCCACGGACGCATGATTGCCACGCTCCGGTCGCTTTTACTGGTGGGTGCAATGACCGCTGCCAGCGCTGCCGGAGCCGAGGCAACGCGATCCATTCTGTCGTTCGATGATCTGCATGGCTGGGCCGAGGATGACCACGGTGCAGCCCTTTCGGTTTTTCTGAACACCTGCGGTGATCTGAAAGATCCCGATTGGCGGGCCCTGTGCGGTGTGGCAAGAACCTACGATGCCGAAGCGGCACGGTCGTTCTTTGAGCTCTTTTTTCGCCCTGTTCTGGTCGAGGATGGTGAGGATGCCCTGTTCACGGGGTATTTCGAACCCGAACTTGATGGTGCGCGTACCCGGACGGATCGTTTCAGGTACCCCATCTACAAAATGCCGCCCGAGGCCCGCGCTGAGGGGGCCTGGCTGAGCCGGCGAGAAATCCTGACCAGTGATGTCATGCAGGGCCGCGGGCTTGAGATTGCCTGGGTCGATGACCCCGTAGAGTTGTTTTTCTTGCAAATCCAGGGTTCGGGTCGTGTTCGATTGCCGGATGGGGGGGCTTTGCGCGTCGGGTATGGTGGTGCGAACGGGCATCCCTACAGGTCAATTGGCGTGGAACTGGTGCGGCGCGGTGTTCTTGGCGCGCATGAGGTCAGCGCGCAGATGATCCGCGCCTGGGTGCGCAAGAACCCCGAGGCCGGTGCGGAATTGCTGCTCCACAACCCCTCATACGTGTTTTTCCGCGAAGTTTCGCGTGTCGCGCCCGAGCTTGGACCGCTGGGTGCCATGAACCGATCCATAACGACCATGCGCAGCATCGCGGTCGATCCGGCCTATACCCCGCTGGGTGCGCCGGTTTGGGTGGAAAAGGACGGCAAGGAATCGATCCGCCGCCTGATGATCGCGCAGGATACAGGTGCGGCCATCAAAGGCGCGCAACGGGCTGATATCTTTTTCGGAACGGGGGACGAAGCCGGTCAGGCCGCGGGCAAACTGAAGGATCCGGGCCGGATGGTGCTGTTGCTGCCCATCCAGCGTGCCTATGCCCTGCTGCCGGATGAATTCTGATGACCCGGCGCAAACTGACAAACGAAGAGATCGAGCTGTGGCGCAAGGTCGCCAAACAGGCCGAGAGGCTGCACCCGGAAATCCCGCAGACGGTCCATCCGACCTCTTTGCCGAAACCCAAGCCCAAGAAAACCCCGAAACCGCGTTTTCAGGCATTCGAACTTGGACAGACCTTTCAGTCGAAACCGAAACCGAATGATCTGAAACCTTCGGTGACGGATGCGCTGCGCAATGCACCGGTTCAGATGGACAACAAGGCCTTTGGCCGGATGAAGCGCGGCAAGCTGAAACCCGAAGGCAAGCTGGATCTGCACGGTATGCGGGTCGCTTCGGCCCATCCGGCGCTGATCCGATTTATCCTGAGCGCGCAGGCACAGGGAAAGCGTCTGGTTTTGGTCGTGACCGGCAAAGGCAAGGATCGGGACGAGCCCGGTCCGATTCCGACGCCGCGCGGTGTTCTGCGAAATCAGGTTCCTCACTGGTTGTCGATCCCACCGCTGGCGCAGGCGGTGTTGCAGGTCACGCCGGCTCATATAAGCCACGGCGGAGACGGGGCGTATTACGTATATCTCAGGCGCGCGCGCTAAAGGTCGCGGCGGGCGCGGGAAATACCGACCCAAACCAAGGCGCATACCAGCACGAAAAACAGGCCTATCCAGAAAAACTGAATGCTCAGCGAGAAACCAAGGTCAATCAGAACGCCGGTCAGACCGGGGCCGATGGCTGACCCCAGTACCATGACAGCCGCAGCCAACGCCTTTATGGCGCCGATATGCCGGGTCCCATAGAATTCTGCCCAGAACGCGCTGGGCAAAGTGCTGTTTGCTCCGACCGTCAGGCCAAGAAACACCAACCCAACCGTCGCGCCGCTGATTGATTCAGTCATGCCCAAAACCATGAACCCAACCGCCATCGGAAGTTGATAGTATGGCATGATGCGCGCAGTGCCCCATTTGTCCAATGCCCAGCCCGCAGCAAACATCGACAGCAGCGATACTCCGGTAAAGATCGGGAACAAAGCGACCAGTTGAATATGCTGCCAGCCTTTGACCTCAGCGAAATAGACCTGATGGAAGAAAAACGCGGTAATGAATGCCGATGGCGCAAGCACGGCGGGCACCATGAACCAGAACAAGGGGTCAAACAGCGCGTCGCGACGGCTCCAATGGCGACCCTGCATCCCAATGGCAGAGGATTTGCTGGCAAGGCTTTGCGGTGTTCGTTCCTCGCGCAACAGTCGCATCAACACGGGAATTCCCAAGGCGGTCATCCCCGCCGCGACGACCCACAGCCAACGCCAGTCCATGTAAACCATGGCCGCAACAAAGATCAGGGGCAGCAAGGCCTCACCGATGGCATAGCCGATGGATGCAATGGAAAGCGCCTTGCCCCGCGTGACCGTGAACCACCGCGCCATGGCGACCGCGGCCAGATGCGTGCTCATCCCCTGACCGAGAAGGCGCAGCAGAAAAATCACCACCGGCAACAGTAGCAGCCAGGTATTCAGCGCCATGGCAAGGGCGGCCAGGGTCAACCCGGTCAGAACCACCGGACCCAGCACCCGGACGCGAAAGATGTCCGTTAGCCCTCCGGCCCAGATCATCACGATGGCCGACAGGGTTGTGCCCAATGTGTACAGCCCACCCCATGCACCGTGGCCGAGACCGAATTCCGCGCGGATCTCACCGGCAAAGATCGAGATGAAGAAGGTCTGCCCGAAGCTGGACAAAAACGTCAGAAGAACGCCGGCGCCAAGCCAGGTGGCATTGTCCAGAAGATACTGACGCAGCTTGAACCGCGTCACGGAGAGCTGACCTGTGCCTGCCCGGTTTCCGTCAGAACAATTTCAGTAGCACCATCTGGATTGCGTTCGGTAGGTGGCACCAGAATATCGATGGCCGGTCGGTCTTCCCGCCCGAAGGTATTGTTGACACGCCGCAACGAGTTGAGGATCGACAACAAAGCCGGGGAGGTCGCGGCAACGAAATGAGAGGATGCCGCGTCGCTGTTGAAAGCGGTCGTGTCGATCACACTGATCGGAAATTCCTTGAGCGAGTCGATCGAACTGATGTTCCCCAATCGCTGGCCCTCATCAGTGCCACGCAAGCGGCCCGAGATGTTCAGTATCTTGTCCTTTTGGGACACCATTACGATGAACGGATCGGGTGGGTTGTCGATACGTTTCATCTGCGAGCGAAACAGATCGAGATCCAGATCGGGCGAGATTAGCACGACCCCATCGATGTTTCGGTTGGCCCAGCCGGGTTCTTGCAGTTCGGTTTGTCGCATCATTTCCATCGCCAACGCACCGCCCATGGAATGCGCGACCAGAATAACGCGTTTGACACCCATGGCTTTCAACTCGCGGATGGTCTGTTCCAACCCGTCGCGGGCGAACAGCATACTGTCCAGATCATAGGCGTATCCATATCCCGTCGCACGGCTTGGCCACGAATACACCAGCGTTGATCCAGGGAGGCCGATGTCATGTGTCAGCTGCGCCGCGCGGAAGATCGTTTCGGTCTGGGTCGAATTGTAGCCGTGCACGAAGATCGTGACGTCATCCTGTCCTCGCAGGTGCTTGCGCAGCCCCTGCGGTCCATCCAACTCGGTCACATCAGCCAGAACGAACTCTTTCTGTGGATTCGGATTCGCGTAGGAGAAGCGGAGCGTACCCGGCGTATGCGTCGGTGGAATCGAAACAGTCGTTTCCAGAAACTTGAGCGTTTCACCGCGTCGGAATCCATAAGATCCGTCAGCCTCACGCGCGCGGGTCGTGCTTGCGAAGATGGTTTCGGGTGTGCCGACATTCATGGCACTTGGCACGACCTCGGACACCGTCCGGTCAACACAGGCGCCCAGCGAAAGAGATACGAGCAGAATGATGAAATAGCGCAGCACGGGCCAACCCTCTGGGTGAATTGTGGACACGCTATCCTATTCTTGCCTAACGTCCAGCATGGCAAGTCGAGAACAACGGCAAAAAACGGCTGGCCGTGTTACAGAACGTAACGGCTGAGATCAGAGGACTTGGTCAATTCTCCAAGATTGTCACTGACGAATTGTGCGTCAACGGTGATTTTCGTACCGGCCTTGTCCGGTGCAGCGAAGGACAGTTCTTCGAAAACCCGTTCCATGACCGTATAGAGCCGCCGCGCGCCGATGTTTTCGATGCTCTGATTCACGTCAGCCGCGATCTTCGCCAATGCCGCGATGCCGTCCTCGGTAAAGCTGACGGTCACGTCCTCGGTGCCCATCAACGCCGTGTATTGCAATGTCAGGGCATTGTCGGTTTCGGTCAGGATGCGCACGAAGTCTTCTTCGGTCAGAGCGCGCAGTTCGACACGGATCGGCAGGCGCCCCTGCAATTCCGGCAACAGATCCGACGGTTTGGCGATGTGAAACGCACCCGAGGCGATGAACAGGATATGGTCCGTTTTGACCGGACCGTGCTTGGTGCTGACTGTGGTTCCCTCGATCAAGGGCAGAAGGTCGCGTTGCACCCCTTCCCGGCTGACATCGCCGCCGCGTGCATCGGAACGGGCGCAGACCTTGTCGATCTCATCCAGAAATACGATGCCGTTCTGTTCGACGGATTCCAGCGCGGTGCGGGTGACGGTTTCGTCATCCAGCAGCTTGTCGGCTTCTTCCCCGATCAGCAAATCATAGCTTTCGGCGACGGTCAGGCGTTTCTTGACGGTGCGTCCGCCAAAGGCCTTGCCGAAAATGTCGCCCAGATTCATCATGCCCATCTGACCGCCCGGCTGCCCCGGAATGTCAAACATCGGCATCGGGTTCGAGGTGTCGGACAGTTCCAGCTCGATCACCGTGTCGTCCAATTCACCGGCTTTCAGCTTTTTGCGGAACATCTCGCGCGTGCCTTCGCGCGCATCCGCGCCAGCAATGGCTTCGATCACGCGGTCTTCGGCGGCCTGATGCGCCTTGGCCTTGACGTCTTCGCGCATGAATTCGCGGGTTTGCAGGATGGCCGCGTCTGCCAGATCGCGCACGATCTGTTCCACATCGCGACCGACATATCCAACCTCGGTGAACTTGGTGGCCTCGACCTTGATAAACGGCGCGCGGGCCAGTTTCGCCAGACGGCGGCTGATTTCGGTCTTGCCGACACCGGTGGGTCCGATCATCAGGATGTTCTTGGGATAGACCTCTTCCCGGATGTCGTCCGGCAATTGCTTGCGGCGCCAGCGATTGCGCAGGGCCACGGCCACGGCACGCTTGGCATCCTTCTGCCCGATGATGAAGCGATCCAGTTCCGAGACGATCTCGCGCGGGGTCAGGTCGGTCAAAGGGCGGTCCTTTCGGTCGGCATTTGTGTCATGCGGCTTAGGTAATCACGGTACGGGCGAAAACAACCAAGCCTGTATTCATGGCCGTGTTGGTTAGCAATGCAGGCTCAGGTTTGCAAATGCTTTGCTTGGGGAATGCGGGATCCGTCTGCTACGGTGTATCGAGGGTTTGAAGGCCAGGAGCGTAAGACATGACGAATATTGCCAAGATTACCCTTCTGTTTGTGGTGTTCGTGGATCTGATCGGACAGGGGCTGGTCTTTCCCATCATCAACTCGCTGATCATGGAAACGAAATCCGGGTTTCTGCCCGAAAACACGCCCGAGGGGCGCAGGCATTTCTATTATGGCCTCGTGATCGGGTGCTTTTTCCTGTCGTGGTTTCTGGGCGTTGTCTATGTTTCGAAAGTATCGGATTCGATCGGGCGCAAGAACGCTTTGCTGGTGTGCCTGGGTGGTGCTCTGGCCGGCTATGCCCTGACGATTGCCGCGCTTTACCTCAACAGCCTTCTTCTGCTGATCGTCGGGCGTTCGATTACCGGGTTTACTGCGGGCAACCAACCCATTGCGCAAGCAGCGATGATCGACGGCAGCACCGACGCGACTGACCGGGACCGGAACATGGGCTATATAGTGACGGGCGTCAGCTTTGGCCTGGTGGGCGGGCCGATCATCGGCGCGGTCCTGTCAGACGCCGCCCTGCTGGGCGGCTTCGCCACGCTGAGAACGCCGTTTTACGGCGCTTTTGTCCTTGTGCTGATTGCTATCTTTCTGGTCCTGTTTTTCTTCCAGGATACCCGAACCGATCGCGCGCCCTTTGTGTTCCGTCCCCGTGACATAACAGACAGCCTGGCAGCAGTGCGTGGTCACCCGATCGTGTTGAAGATCCTGCCGGTCTATTCGTTCTTCATGATCGCCAACGTCACCTTCTACGTGTTTGTCGACAATTTCCTGACAAGTGCCTTCGGATACGGAGTCATCGGTGGCAGTATGGCGATGGTCGTCATCGGCGTCGCACTGGCCTTTTCCAGCACGTTTCTGGTGAAACCCGCGCAGGAGAAGTTCAGCAAATATGCGATTATCTACACGTCACTCATCGTCATGGTGATCTGCGGATTCGCATTCGCCTTCAGCCCAAGTGGCATGTTCAGTTACGTGCCGGTCTTTTTCTTCTACTTCCTGTTCGGAATCGCCTACCCCACCATGCTTGGGCTTTTCTCTTCCAGCGTCAGTGAGGCGGATCAGGGCTGGGTCATGGGCGTGACAACCGCGGTGTTCTGTCTTGCGGGCGGGATCATGTCGCTGATAGGGGGCGGATTGATGAGCATCGATATCCGCGTGCCCTACTATGTCGTGATCATCGCAGCGATCATTGGCCTGATCGGCATGCATCGCCGCTGGAAAGGCAAGGAAATCTCGGCGCTGCTAGCCTGAGATCGTCTCAACCGTCAGTTTGCCGTTGGTATAGACGCAGATATCGGCCGCGATGGCCATTGCCTGACGCGCGACCTCTTCCGCCGACTTGTCGCTGTCCATCATCGCGCGCGCGGCGGCCAGTGCAAAATTGCCCCCGGATCCGATGGCGGCCACGTTGTGTTCAGGTTCCAGCACGTCACCGGCGCCGGTGATCACGAAAAGATCTTTACCGTCCGTGACGATCAGCATTGCTTCAAGCTTTTGCAGGTACTTGTCAGTGCGCCAGTCCTTCGCCAATTCCACCGAAGCGCGGGCAAGCTGGCCTGGTGTTGCCTCAAGCTTGGCCTCCAGCCGCTCCAGCAACGTGAAGGCATCGGCCGTCGACCCGGCAAAGCCGGCGACAACTTCGGACCCTCCGGGGGACAGGCGGCGCACTTTGCGCGCCGTGCCCTTGATCACGGTCTGACCCAGGCTGACCTGCCCATCACCGGCTATGACGATCTGACCGCCCTTCTTGACGCCAATGATCGTCGTGCCGTGCCAACCGGGAAAGTCGTTGTCTGCCATGATCGTCTCCGTTTTCGCTGGCGGTATATATGGGCCGGGTCGCAGGTTGGCGCAACCCGTTCTTCAATTGCCCAAAAGATATGCAAAAAACGCATTCCGGGGTTACCGGACCAGCAATTGTGAGTCCGGGCATGCGGGACTACATGGGGCTCACAACCGACAACGGGTCGGCTGTTTCTTCACAAAGGACCGCGCACATGGCAACCACAGCTAACATTCATGCGCCGCTCGGAGCAGCTACCATCCTGCACGTAGTGGACGCGTTCATCAATGTCGTCAACACCGTTGTCGAATGGAAAGATTCCCGCAAAACCCGCAAACTCCTGTCGGAACTCAGCGACGCTCAGTTGGACGATATCGGCCTGAGCCGCGCAGACATCGCCGATCTCTGATGTTCCCACAGATCACCAATTGAAGACAGCCGCACGGTTTCCCGAGCGGCTTTTTCTTTGTTCAGCCTTGAACGTATTTTCCGGCAAGATCAGGCAGAAATGCCTCGATCGCCGCAGTTGCAACCACGTGCCGCGTTCCCGCTTCTTCATCGACAACGTCAAGCCCACCTTTGACTGCGCGAACCTCGGCCCTGCCCCGCGGCAGATCAGAGGCAACTAGATCGCAATCCACCTGTTCAGGGTCCTGCACGCCGATCGTGACGCTGACGCGCATTTCGAAATGGTCGATCCCCAGTTTCGAAAACAACGTGATGGATGAATGGTGCAAGGCATCCTGCACCGCGCGGCGGGCCGCCTTGGTATAGTCCCGGCCGTACAGGTCGTTGCCTGTTCCCATCTCCAGAATGATGCGTTTTTCACTCATTGTGCGGGCTCCATGTCGAAGGAAACGATCAGGGCGGCGTTGGCAATGACCGTGTGCCCGTCACTGTGGGGCTTTGCGATGTCCAAGCCCCCTTTGGTGACAGTGATGTTGGGATGACCATAGGGAAAGACAGCTTTCAGCGCGTCGATGTCCACCTGATCTGGTTGCTGAACCCCGATTTCGGCATCAATGATCATCGCCTCTTTCGGGAAGCCGAACAGCTCCGCCATGTTGACCGAGTTGTGCCAAAGCGCATCCTTGATAGCCCGCAGTGACGCCTGGGTATAGTCCATCCGGCGCAGGGACGTGCCCATCCCGAACTCCACAAGGACCCGCGTTTTTGCCATTGGTGTCTCCGATGTCTTCAAAAAAAAGGCGCCCCGATCTGAGGCGCCTTCGAGACAATCTGTTAGGACCAGATCAGATGGATTCGTCAATCCAGCTTTGCAGGGCGGCTTTGGGGGCCGCGCCGGCGCGGTTGGAAACAACCTGACCGTCCTTGAAGATGAACAGTGCCGGAATGCCGCGAACGCCCATCGCGGCCGCCGCGTTCGGGTTGCTGTCCACATCGACCTTGGCGATCTTTACCTTGTCGCCATACTCGGCTGCCAGTTCTTCCAGCGCGGGGCCGATTTGCTTGCAGGGGCCGCACCATTCGGCCCAGAAATCCACGACCACGGGAACGGTCGAATTCTTGACTTCGGCGTCAAAGGTGTCGTCGGTTACGGCTACGGTCGACATATTCTGTCTCCTGAATGGGGTAAACTTGGGAACAGAACGTAGGTGCCGCTTCGGGTAAGGTCAAGATATCTGGGTGCGGGCCAGTGCATCTGTCACAAGATCGTGTGGCAACCACATCAGGCTTGCCGTACGAGTCCACAGGATGGCGGTTCGAATGCCGTGGTCCGGATAGATCTGAGCCAGCGCCTGTGCGTACGCCCCCATCTGTCGCAACAGGCCTTCAGGGCAGTCTTCCGCGCGGTCTGGAACGGTGGCATTTGATTTGAAATCAATCACATGCACTTCCGTTTCCGATACGATCAGACGGTCGACAACACCATGCATCTGCTGCCCGTTCAGAGCGGCAGCAATGGGCACTTCGGCCAACGTGTCAGGCGCGAAGACGGGCTGCAAGCCTTCTGCTGTCAGAACAGTTGCGGCTTCGTTCAATATCTCTTGCCGGTCCGTTTCCTGCATATCGGGCAGCAACCGGGCGCAAAGCTCTGGCCAAAGGTCTTTCTCTGCCTCCGGAAGGTGTTCCAGCAGCAGGTGCAGGCGGGTTCCGCGCAGTTTGGCCGTCTCTTCATCCAGGCCGGCATCACCGGGCAACGCCTTTGGGCCGCCCAGATCCGAAGGGCTGAGCGTGCTGGCAGGCGCAACCGGATCCGGTGCCGGATGATGAAACATGTCCGGCAAATCGACTGGCCCAACGTCAGTGTTCGGTTGATCGACCAAGGGCAGCGCGTCCCAATCCCCGTGGGACAGGCGGCGGATATTGGAACCCGGAACCTGCGCGGCCCCGGCCCGGTTCATCGCCGCCTCGACCATCTGATACCAGCTGTTGCCGTCTTTCCCCAAATCGCCTGCCGCCGCAACGATCAACCACTTTTCCGCCCGTGTCAGAGCCACATACAGCAACCGAAGCCGTTCGTTTTCCTCGCGGCTGCGCGCCTCTTCCCGCGCCTGCGAGATCAGGTTTGGTGATGCGTCCGCCGACACTTTCCACAACGGTGTGCCGCTGGCCAGCATGATCTCGGCGTCACGCGGAGGCTGACGCTTGCCGGTGTCCGGCAGGATGACGATCGGCGCCTCCAACCCTTTTGAGCCATGAACGGTCATCACCCGGATCCTGTTGCCGACGCCGCTCATCTGTCGTTTGATTTCCAGATCGTCGGTCTGCATCCAGACCATAAACCCCGTCAGGCTGGGGATATCCGTTCGCTCATAGGCCAGAGCCTGGGACAGCAGCGCGTTGATGCCATCTTCGGCTTCTGCCCCCAACCGCCCCAACAGCTTGCGCCGTCCGTCATGGCGGGTCAGGATACGTTCGATCAGATCATAGGGGCGCAAAAAGTCGATCTGGCTGCGCAGATCGTTCAGCACCGACAGAGTTTCGGGAAACTCTTCCGCGCGGTTGCGCAGTGCGGCCCAAAGGAACTGTTCCTTACGACGGTGCGCCAGATCGAAAAGCTGCTGTTCGGACCACCCGAACAAGGGGGATTTGAGAACCGTCGCCAGGGACAGGCTGTCTTCGGGCGTGGCCAGAAAGCTGAGCAAGGCCGCTAGATCCTTGACCGCCAGTTCAGCGCCCACTTTCAACCGATCTGCTCCGGCGATAGGTAGATGCAGCGCCTTGCAGGCACGGATGATCTCGGCAAACAGGTCCGAGCGGTGTTGCACAAGGATCAGAAAATCCCCCGGCTGCACCTTTCGACGAACGAATTGGCCGGATTTGCCATCTTCCGGGATCGTCTCACCCCGTTCGATCATGTCTTTGATCGACTGTGCAACCTTTTCGGCCAGAATGACGGTGTGATGTCGTGCGCCGGGACGATCAACCGGATCGGTCCAATCCCCGTCTTCGGTATCTGCAACCTTTTCAACCACGGGCCAAAGATCAACACGACCTGGCAGATCGGCCTTGAAAGCACGGTGCTGACTGTCCTTGTGAAACCCCGCATCAGAGCGGTTTTCGAACAGGATATCGACCAGAGTCAGGATCGCGCTGGAGGATCTAAACGAGTATTCCAACGTCGAATCCCACAGTTTAGAGCCTGATTCAGCCAGTTTCCGGCCAAACTCTTCCTGCATTCTGTCAAAGGCCTGTGGATCGGCGCCCTGAAAGGAATAGATCGATTGCTTCTTGTCACCGACGACGAAGATCGTGCGTTCAACCCCGGATCGGGCCCCTTCCCCGCTGGTGAATTCCTGCGCCAGTTTCTCGATCACGTCCCATTGATCGGGGCTGGTGTCCTGTGCTTCGTCCACAAGAATATGATCGATGCCCCCGTCCAGTCGGTACAGCACCCATTCGGCCACTGCCGGATCGTTCAACACCTGCCGCGCGCGCAGGATCAGGTCGTCGAAATCCAGCCAGCCGCGCAATTGCTTGCGCCGTTCGTATTCCGGCAGGAAGGCTGCGGCAAAACGGTGCAGAACCGCGGTTTTCTGCGCCGCGACCAGCGCCAGACGCTGTTCTCGTGCGGCTTCGATCCGCAGCATGAAGGCCTCGAGCTGCGGCATCCGGTCGGCCAGCACACCTTCGCGCAGGGGTTTGGTCGGAAAAGCGTTGAGTTTGGCCGTGAAGGGTTCCTTTGCGCCCTTCCCTGTCAGAAACACGCTTTCCAACATGGGTAGATGTGCCAATCTGGCTTCGTTGAACCCGGCCAGTTTCGCGGCGGCCTTGGCGTTGTTGCCACCGCTTTCGGTCAAAGCGGGCAGCATGGACCGGATCAGGTCGACTTCGCTACCAAGAAAAACCCGCCCAAGCAGCGCGGTTTCGTCAAAGCCGGCGGGCAGATCGAAGCGATGCAGCAGATCGGACCACTCCAGCGGCTGCGCAAACAGGTTGCGTTTTTGCGTGAGTGCAGCAGTCAGTTTGTCAAAACCCGTGTCCGTGACAAACCGGGCCACATCTTCAATCAACCCGGCCTGAGGGCCTGCGGCGAAATCTTCGACAATCTCCTCTCGCAACAAGGCTGCTGCGCGGTCTTCCATTTCGGTGAACTGCGGGCTGACGCCAGCCTCGAGCGGGAATCGTCGCAGCAACGAGGCGCAGAACGAGTGGATGGTCTGGATTTTCAGACCTCCCGGCGTTTCGATGGCGCGGGCAAACAGGGTGCGTGCTTGCGCCAGCTTGTCCGAGCTGATTTCACCGGGTACACCGAGGTCGGTCAGCTGTTCCAGCAAAGAGCTGTTATCCAGCATGGCCCACTCACCAAGGCGCTTGAACAACCTGTTCTGCATCTCGCTGGCGGCGGCTTTGGTGTAGGTCAGGCACAGGATGTGCTGAGGCTGGACTCCGTCCAGCAGCAAACGCGCCACCCGGTCCGTCAAAACCCGCGTCTTGCCTGATCCCGCATTGGCCGCCAGCCAGGTCGAAGCATCGGGGCGCGCGGCCTGCACCTGCCGTTCAGTTGCATCGTTGCGCGGGCTCATGTCAGGTCCTCAGGGCATGTTTCGGCTGTCCGGTCCCATTCGCCGAACCGAGCCAGGTGATCATAATCACCGATATCTGAATCCTTGTGCAGCATACGACGAGACGAAAATCCCTGATCAGGCTCTAAATAAGCGGAAATCAAATCTTTCAGCTCGGCAAGAACCTTGTCGGTTGGTTCTTCTTCCAAGGGCGCGGCAACCTCCTTGTAACTGCCACCCATACCGATGAAGATGGCTTCGGCCACGCCTGTCGGGTCCAGGCCCTCAATCCCGCCTTGCTCGGCCATGGCCGCCTCGATCAGCAACTGCTTGTCGAATTTGGATTGCTGACTTTCCGTGGGTGGCGCGCCGGTTTTATAGTCGATGATCCGCAACGTGCCCCGGCTGTTGCAATCGATCCTGTCCGCGCGCCCGACAATGGTGAAATCCAGAGGGTTCAGCACCAGCTTCATTGCCGCCTCAAACGCCACCGGCCCGCCATCAGCCCGGCGCGCGAGTTCTGCGCCAAGGAAATCCTCCGCGATCCGTTCCAACCGGGCCAGCCACAGTTTTCTGGCGGTTGGCCAGGCGACATGCTGATCCAACAGGGCGTGTGCCCGTTTCAGGAAATTGTCCCGCGTCAGCAAGGCGCTGTCGAGGACGCTGTCCTTGATGAAATGCTCGAGGATTTCGTGAATAACAATCCCTCTCAGCAAGGCATCGGGGGCTTGCACAAGTGGATCAAGCGGTTTCAGCCGAAGCACATGTTTGGCGTATATTGCGTATGGGTCGCGGATCAGCCTTTTTATCTCGGTCACAGACAGTCGGCGCGGGCGTGCGGCAGCCGGTGGGCGCGGAGATGGGCGCGGTGCGGGGTCGATAGGCGGCGCATCTTCCAGTGCCTCGGACCAGTTCAGCCATTTTTCGCCCTGAGCGCGCATTTTGGCCAGAGCTTCGGGGCCACCCTGACCCGGCAAACCCTGCAACAGGTTGGTCAGCCGGTTCAGCCAACGTGACGGAACCGTCTCGGCATCATCCGAGCGGGTCGCGCGGGTCAACCACACTTCGGGTGCGCCGACGGCCTGCTGGAAGTCATGCGCAGACAGGCCGATCCGGCGCTCGGGCAGCAACAAGCCGGCTTGGTCACGCATCTGCCGGTTCAGCCAGGGGTCGGGTGTTGGCGCCTCTGGCCAGCTTCCTTCATTCAACCCTCCAAGGATCAGCAGGTCGGCACCCTGCACCCGTGCTTCGAGCGTGCCCCAGATCATGATGTGCGGATGCGGCGCATCGCGGTCACGAACCTCTTCGCCCGCAAGCAGAGCGCCCAGCAGATCGGCAAAGTCATGGGCCGTCATCAGGCCGCCATGCTGCGCCTCTGCCCCAAGCGAATTCAGCACCTCCAGCGCCTTTTGGCCTGCGTTTTTGTCCCACAGAGTACCTGTTTCACCCGTGCTGCCAGCCGAGATCGCCTCGGCCAGTTCGATCAAACGCTCTACCCAGTCAGCGAGGTGCAGTTCATTGGTGATCTGCTGGTCGCAGAAGTGATGCACAACCCATTTGACCCAGCTTTCCGGGGCTTCTTTGCGTACCGCAAAAGCCGTAAGGCTTGCACTGTCAGGAAAGGGCGGGCCGTGGCGGCGCAGGTCAAGCTCCAGATCACGCGTAAGCAGCAAATGGTTTCCGCGGTCAACGCCGTCATGACAAAGCGGGTGCTTCAAAAGGGTCAGCAGCGTCTCGCCTTCCAGACGGCGCGTGAACAGGTTGGCCACATGGCGCAGAAAACGACCCGGCGGAGAAAGTTGCAGCGGCAGGCCAGCACTGTCGTCCGGCACGATGTTCCACCGATCCAGCGCGGCGCTGACCTGGCGGGTCAACATGCGATCCGGCGTGATCAGAGCGGCGGTCTGTCCTGTTTCCGCCGCTTGCCGCAGGCGCAGAGCGATGGCCAATGCCTCGGCGCGGGGTGATTGCGCCTCGACCAGCGTCAGGCCGTCGGTCGCGCCTTTGATATCGGACAGTTTGGGGCCTTCGGTCATCCATGCGTCAGTGACGGGCGCCGGACGTAAAGCCAGGGATACCAGTCGGTTACGAGCGGGTGAGGGGGCTGAAGAATCCGTCCATGGGGTGATCTGACCCGGCGCAAGTTCCAGCGCGCGCATCAACTTGCGGAAACGGTATTGTGGGTGATCTTCAGACGTCAACGCATCATCCAACCCCTGCCAAACGTGATCCGGCTGGTCGAAATCAAATCCGGGCAGCACCAGTGCCCCTTGTGGCAGGCGCGCGATGGCTTCCATCAACATCAGGGTGGTGCCACGAGACCCGGTAGAGCCCGCCAGAATGACCGGGTGTTGCGGGGGGGCAATCTGCCATCGTTCGATCAGGTTTTCGACCACGCGGCGCTGGCGGGCCTGTGCATCCATCGTCTGCCCGCCGGTGTCGATGAAATGATCCGCGATGCCGATAAAAGCCTGTGCCCGCGCCCAGTGTCCGGACATGTCGCTGACATCGAGTTGCCGGATCGCCTCGGGCGACACGCCCTCGCCCTGCATTTCGTCAATCAGTGCGGCCAGACTGTCGGACAGGTCAAAGACCGAGGATCGGGCGGCAAGATCCGGCTGTTGTTCCAGCAGCTTGGATACCAGCTGAGTCAATTCAAGACGTCGTCGCAGGGGTGGTATGGCTGGCGGGATCTGCGCCAGATCAACCCTTTCGCCCAGGTCCGTCACCAACGAGAGACGTGGCAGAAGGCACGGCGGCCCCTGATTGAACAGATCGCGTACACGCCGTTCCATCCGTCTTGTGTTCAGAACCAACTCTATCCGCGCCAAAGTTTCGGGCGGGCCCGAACAGCGCTGCCGCAGGCCATCGACCAACGCTTTTGGGAAATCCGTACCGGGGGGCACGGCAAAAACTCGGGGCAGGGTACCAGACTCAAACATCAGCCAGCAAACCCTCGGCCAGAGCGATACCTTCGGGGCGGCCTACGTCACACCAGCGTCCGGGGTATTCGACCGCAAAAAGCCGACCCTGATCAAGCATCTGGTTCCAAAGCAGGTTGAGCGAAAATGTAGTTTGCGAGAACGAATGCAATCCATCGGTCTTGAGGATCTGTGCCCCACCATAAACCAAACCGGGACCACGCGTGATCCGTCCATCCTTTTCGGCCGTGAAATCACCCGATCCAATATGACCAACGGTTCGCGCAACTGGAACACACATCAGCAGCGCGTCCATACGGCTCGGGTCCCAGGCTTTCTGCAACAGGGTCAAAGGATTTGGCCCGGACCAGATCGCGTCGGTGTTCAACGTGAATACGGGGTCGGTGCCCAGCATCGGCAAAGCAGCCCGCAATCCGCCGCCTGTTTCCAGGATTTCAGGGTCTTCCCGAGACAGCAGAACGCCTTTGGGGCCGAGATGCGCTGCGAGCTGATCAGCGTGATAATGCAGGTTGGCAACGGTACGGACAGGATCAAGATCTTTGACAAAGTCCAGCGCATGATCAATCAGTGGTCGCCCCGCCACTTCGATCAATGGCTTGGGCCGGTCTTTGGTCAACGCGCCCATGCGGGTGCCGAACCCGGCTGCGAACAGCATTACGGCAAATGGCGATCCGGTCATTGCGTTCTCAACTTGGCCAGGTTTTCCGGTGTGGGCCTGGGCAAAGCTTCGTGCAGCAGGGGCGCCACCGAAACCAGGGCAGGGTGATCAAGGTCGCGCATCAGATGTGCCCAGACGGCCGGGATCATGTCCACATAGTGAGGCTTGCCATATTCCGTCGCCAGACGTGCGAAGACGCCAAGGATGCGCAGGTTTCGCTGGGCCCCCAATACACTGTAGGCCGTGCGGAAATCATGGTCGTCCATACCTGACGCAAAGATGTAGTGGTTGATCATCTGCATTTCGATCCCGGCCGAGACATCTCGGCGTGCATCCTGTAGCAGCGACACCAGATCGTAGGCCGGGTGCCCCAGCATGGCCAATTGAAAGTCCAGCAGCCCGACGCGTTTCACGCCTTCACGCTGCGGCAGCCACAACAGGTTTTCCGCGTGATAATCCCTGAGAATGACAACTTTCGCACCGGATGTTTCACGATGCAGGATGTCCGCGAACCGGTGCTCGAACCGGGACAGGGCGTCTTCATCACATGCTCCCAGGATACCGGCCGAATACTTGGTGAAGGCCAATGAAGCCAGTTCCGTCATCAGGGACGGATCATATGACGGCAAGGACAGCGAAGGCGCCTGATGCAGGTGGAGCAGCACGTCGGTGGCGGCCCGGTACAATTCGCGTTCTTTGTCGGGATCTTTTTTCAGGACGCGCGCGAAAAGGTCATCACCCAGATCTTCCAGCAACAGAAAACCGTACCGGGTATCTTCTGCGTAGATTTCCGGAGCGCTCAGACCAATCGATCGGAGGTATTCCGCAACGCGCACGAAGGGTTCAACATCGTCACTTTTTTCAGGTGGCGCGTCCATCAAAACCGCAGTGCGCCCGTCGGTTGGATCAATCAGCCGTTCATATCGCCGGTTCGAGGCATCGCCTGCAAGTGGCGTACGTGTTGCCTCGGCCCAGGGTGTTTGTGCAATCAGGGCCTCGGCCAGGACCGTCCTGTTCGTCATACAGTATTCTCCAGTTTTTCCACCCATTTCGGAGCAGTCCAAGACAGGGTCACATGGCGGAATTCAGTATTGTTAGGGTCTGTTTCAAAGGTCAGCGTCAACGCGCCCCGGGGCGCCAACGGGCCCAGCTTGTCCGGCCATTCCACAAGGCAGATTGCCGTATCAAAAGCTTCCGTCAGGCCCAGTTCGTCAACTTCTTCCGCCGCGCTCAGGCGATACAGGTCGCAATGCCATATTTCACCTGATGGTGTGTCGTAAGCCTGGATCAAAGTGAAAGTTGGCGAGGGCACATCTTCGGGTTCAGCCATCAATGACTGAATGAGGTTGCGCGCGAAATGCGTCTTGCCGCTGCCGATCGAGCCTTCCAGCAGCACGACATCGCCCGGGCGCAGTGATGTTCCCAATTGCCGTGCGAAAATTGCGGTTTCTTCGGGCGATTTGAAAGTCAGAGATCGGGCGGTCTGTGTCATGCCGCCACAATGGCCTTGCGCCTGACCGGCTGCAACCCGGTTCAGGCGCTGATCTGTTCCATCGCGGTGGATTTCGACGGAAACTCGGATTGCGTAAACCGTACGATTGTCGCGCCGTTGTGAACCGGTGTGACGGTGCAATCCACGGTAATGCCGGTTCTCATCTGGATTTCAGCGGTCCATTCGGCGCGGTTTTCCCGCATTTCGACAAAATCCCGCACCTCACCCAAAACCGGCGTCGCAATACAGAGGTCTTGCCAGCGTCGCGTGACATCGGTGACCGTTTCGCTTTGGAACCCGACCTCGTGTGCGTCTCCCCACAGTTTTTGATACGCGTAGTTCGTAAAGGCCAGCGTGCCGTCATCCGCAAAGACGGCAATTGCATCCGCCAGTTTGTCCAGGATCGACTGCATCAGATCCATTTCTGATCGAAAGCGCCGCGTCAGCGTGATTTCGGCGGTGATATCCTCGAACAGAAAGGCCACTGCTCCGTCCGGATGAGGGCGCCCGCTGACGGAATAGACCGATCCGGATGGCAGCGACCACGTCTCGTGATAGTTTCCATCTTCAGCCGCTTCGAGAAGGTCGTTCATCTGACGCCGCCAGCTGCGGTAATTCTTCGGCTCGGGCATCATGTGTTGATCGCGCAAACGGTCGAAAAAACTGCTCAGGCTGGGGCGGCAACTGAGGAAATCAGGCGGCAACGAGGTCAGGTCGATCAGGGCCGGGTTGAACAGGGCCAGTTGCCGATTGCGGTCAAAAATGGCGAGACCAATGGACAATTGAGCAAAGGTCTTGGTCATGGTCTGCACGAATTTGCGCTGGGCGGTCTCCGCCTCGACAATCGCGTTGACGTCAACGGCATAGCACAGATGACCATTCTCGTGTTCGATCCGAGTCAAGTCGAACCAAAGCTTGCGATCAGTATCTGCCACATCCACCGACACGCGAATTTTTCCAGTGGGTCTTTTGGCATCCTCCGGGCTTTCAAAAAGCGGCGCAGTCAGATCGGTGTCCTGATCACGTGCCTTTTGAACAAGTGCGACATAGGCGGCATTGCACCATTGCACCCGGTTGTCGTTGCCCACCAGCCATACCGGATAAGGGGCCAGATCCATTGCCAGACGGGTCGGTTCGCTTGGGGTGGCCGGTCCTGCCGGGGAGGCCTTTGCGCTTTCGCAAAGTCGAACGCGGACGATACCATCAATCCACTCACACACGACTTCTCGTTCGATCGTGCAGTCAATGGCCGATACCACGATTCTACCCTGATCGCGCACTATGTCAGGCGTTTCGGGGAAAGTGGGGAAATCCCTTTGCAACAGGCGCCGCAGGTCCTGCCAGTTTCCAACATGTTCCAACCCGGCCAGTGCGAAATCAGAATGGCTGATCAGTCGGTCACCGTCGAACAGAAATACGGCGTCAAACAGCGAGGTGTTTGAAAACAGACCAAAAGACTTGTCGCGCTGCGCCCGGCGCGGCAGCAGCCACAGAACGGCGAAACAGCACGAAACAAGACTGATCGCGGCCAGAATGATCCAATCGGCCATCAAACTCCCCAAGCCTGAACGACATCCGGACAGACTATGCGTGGGATTGGTTAACGGTCTCTTAATTCACACCTGGATGCGCGTGTTGGAACCGGAAGGGACGGGCGTGTCGCCTTTTTGTGCATCAATCAATTTGCGAGGCCAGGTCACCTTGACGATGGCCCCGCGCCGATCCGGGTTGTCAGTCAGATGCTGGTAAGGGTCAGAACCATTGGCGAATTCCAGATCGGCGCCGCTGCGTTCCAGCAGGGTTTTGGCGATGAACAATCCCAGGCCCATGCCTTCGTATTCCGGGCGTGCTCTCTGATCGTATTCCGCCCGTCTGCGACGCATAAAGGGGTCGCCGATGCGTCCGATCATGTGGGGCGGGTATCCACGCCCGTCATCCATGATGCTGACGGTGATCCTGCCGTCGGTCCATTCGGCCTCGACCCAGACATTTGCACGGGCGAAATCCACCGCATTCTGAATCAGGTTGCGCAACCCGTGAATGATCTCGGGTTTGCGCAGAATCGAGGGCTGCTGAACATCCCCGTCCTGCGCGGGGCCTTCTGAAAAATGAACCTCTTTGCCGCGACCGACATGTGGTTCGGCCGCTTCGTTCACCACTGTCGAAAGCGGCGCCTGCCGCAGGTGCAGATCATCTTTGCCCGCCCGCCCCATGTCGCGCAGAATGTCACGGCAACGGTCTGCCTGCTCGCGGATCAAAGCGGCGTCTTCTTTCAGGTCCGGGCGATCGTCCAGTTCTTCGATCAGTTCCGCGCTGGTCAGTTTTATCGTCGCCAGAGGCGTGCCCAGTTCATGCGCGGCAGCGGCAACGACGCCCCCCAGATCGGTCAGCTTCTGTTCGCGCGCCAGCGCCATATGCGTGGCGGCCAGCGCTTCCGACATGGATTGGACTTCGGAACTGACGCGGTGGGAATAGGCGCCGATGAAGATGATGGCGATGATGATTGCGGCCCAGTTTCCGAACAGAAGGATATCCGGGATATCCAGAACAAGCCCGAGGCTTGTCCGCAACGGAAGGTGAAATTCCGCAAGAACAGTTGTCAGAACGATTGCAACGGCGCCGACGATCAGGGTCGATCGTGTGCTCATGACATTGGCTGAAATCGTGACCGGGCCCAGCAGAAGCAGCGCAAACGGATTGTTCAGCCCGCCTGTCAAATACAGCAGGATTGACAGTTGCAGCAGGTCGAACAGAACCATCAGGAAGTTTTCAAACTCGCTCAGGCGCTTGTTTTGCGGAAACAGCAAAATGGCGGTCAGGTTGCCCATGACCGAAATTCCGATGGCCAGGTAACACAGGCCCAGTTCCAGCTGCACGTCATAGTATCGCTGCGCCACCGTGATTGCGGTGAGCTGGCCGATGATGGCCACCCATCGCAAAAGGATCAGGGTCCGCAGACGAATCCAGCTGCTGCGTTCCTGGCCGCGCCAAAAAGTCTGATTGGATTCTGCCATCGGTTGCTTATGTCCTGTTGCATCGGCTGGTCATCTTGATAGGTGTCCCGGCCGGAACGATCAACAACCCCTTGCGACCGGATAATCGAAATGAGCCGTCTACTGTACGCAATTCTCGCAACCCTTGCTCTGGCCAGCGGACTTGGGGCCATGTGGCTTCTGACGTCGGGCGGCGGGTCCGATGACAAGTTCGCACAATGCCGGTCCAGCCAGATCGCCGGGGGTTCCGCCGCAATTGGCGGGCCATTTGAACTGGTGAATGGCAAGGGCGAGACGGTCACGGACAAAGACGTGATCACCGAACCGACACTGGTTTATTTTGGATATACGTTCTGCCCGGACGTTTGCCCGTTCGACATGTCCCGCAACGCCGAGGCCGTCGATATTCTGGCCGAACGCGGGTTGTCGGTGACACCGTTGTTCATCTCAATCGACCCGGATCGCGATACGCCCGAAGTGATGGCCGATTATGCCTTCAACCTCGGGGGCAAGACGATCGCGCTGACCGGCTCGCCCGAACAGGTCAAGGCAGCCAGCAAGGCCTACAAGACTTATTACAAGGCGCATGACAAAAGCGACGAATTCTATCTGGTTGACCATTCCACTTTCACATATCTGGTCACACCCGAAGATGGATTCCTGGAGTTTTTCAAGCGCGAAGACACGGCAGAACAGATGGCGGACAAGGTTGAATGCTTTCTGAAGCAGGGCGCGTCGTAACAAGGTTGTTTGACCTTTGTTCCCGCGCTGCTATTACTCATGTTCGAGCCAAAAGCATGAAATAGCGAAAGACCTAACATATGGCAGATACTTCTCAGCTTGACATCGGCCCTGATAAATCCCTGCTTTTGGTTGATGATGACGAGCCGTTTCTGAGACGTCTGGCCAAGGCCATGGAAAAGCGTGGCTTCGAGGTTGAAACCGCAGGATCCGTCGCGGCAGGGCGCGCGATATCCACCGCCCGGCCCCCGGCTTATGCCGTGGTCGATTTGCGGCTTGAGGATGGCAACGGCCTGGACGTTGTCGAGGTGTTGCGGGAAAAACGCCCCGACAGCCGCGTTGTTGTTCTGACCGGATATGGCGCAATCGCCACCGCCGTCGCGGCTGTCAAGATCGGCGCGACCGACTATCTGTCAAAGCCGGCGGACGCCACCGATATCACGAACGCATTGCTGGCGAAGGGCGACGAGATGCCCCCGCCGCCGGAAAACCCCATGAGCGCGGATCGTGTGCGCTGGGAACATATCCAGCGCGTCTATGAGCTGTGTGACCGGAATGTCTCTGAAACCGCGCGACGGTTGAATATGCATCGGCGGACGTTGCAGCGGATACTGGCGAAACGCAGCCCTCGTTAGGTCGGCCGGCCGCTCGATGACGGTTTAGTGACTTGTAACCTTGGACCCTGTCGAGGACTGTTCGGCCATCTGGAAACTTTTGTCAGAACAGGACCACTCGATGATCGGATATGTAACCGTAGGCGTTTCGGATATGGAACGCGCCAAGGACTTCTATACCAAACTTTTCGCGGGCAAGGGCGCGAAAGTGGTTATAGACGCAGGCCGGATCGCGTTCATCGGCAACAGACCAGACGCGCCGATGCTGGCGGTGTGCGAGCCCTACGACGGTGATGCCTGCGTCGCCGGAAATGGCAACATGGTCGCCTTTGCAGCCGCCTCCAAGGATGAGGTCAAGGAACTTTACGACAAGGCAATCAGCCTGGGTGCGGTGGACGAAGGCGAACCCGGTCAACGTGTCCCCGACAGGTTCTATGGTGCCTATGTGCGTGACCCGGATGGCAACAAATTGTGCTTCTACGTCTTTGGCTGAAACAGGGTGACAACAAACCCTGTCCAAGCTTCGGACAGTTCTGCGGGCAGTTTCCGTTCAGTACCTTCAGGGTGAGCAGGAGATTTCTGCGCAGAGCTGCTGCGCCAGCTGACGATATCCGATAGCGTTGGGATGCAGCCCGTCCGATGTCCATTCGGCGGTGTTCTCGCCGTACCCGCCCGGCGGGGTCAGAAATGTGCAGTTCGCCATCTCCTGACAGGCGCGTTGGGCAGCCGAATTGAAGGCCGTTCGAAACGCCTCTTTCTCCGGGGTCCAGCTTGCACCGGTGACGGGCAACACAGCACGCCAGATCAACCTTTCGGCGGGCATGAACACGGTCTTCAACTGTGCGACATACTCTGCAATCTCCTCCGGAGGTGTGGCCGCCAGAGCGTCATTGACCCCGATTCCAAGATACCATGTCGGAACATGGGCAATCAGTTCCGGTTTTGCCCGCGCGATGAGGCCCGGGGTGGTGTCGCGGCTGATCCCAAGGTTTAGCGAGTTGGGTAGGATGTTGCTGGTCAACCACCCTTCGATTATGGAATCACCGATGAAAGCGATCTGAATATCCGGTGAAGCCAGCGCCTGAGAAATTGGCCGTTCGTGCAGCCAGACCATGAGTTTGTAGTGATCGGTTTCCGTGACCGGGACATGCGCGCCAGAGATTTTTCTGAGTGCCTTCGAAACATACCCGGTTTCGACCAACGCTGCCGCAAGAACAACAGTCAGCACGACGTTGACGACAAGAAAAGCTCGGGTTCCGGTCTTTGTTTTCATCTTTTTCCACCAGTCCCCCGTACCACTCACCGCCTTCGGACAGCGTCTCTCAGATCTGTGCGATCAACTCTGCGTGCCGTGCTGTAAAGGCGTGCCGCACCTCGACCGGGGGGCGCAGCCTGATCTGTAAACCCGCCATGATCCCCCTGTCCGGACGGCCAAAGAATTTCGTGGCTTCGGCCTCGGAAAAGCCCGCGATTTGTGTGGCCTCCATCCAGGCACTGATCTTGTCGGCCTTCTTGATCTGGCGCTTCACCGTTTTTGGGACCTCAGCCGGTAGTCCAAACCGTATATGGATTGCTTCCGCCAGCCGGTCGTCCAACGCGCCATAGTCTGGGCCGACGGCGGATTTCACAGGCGAGATCATGTCGCCGATCACATATTCGGGCGCATCGTGTAACAATGCGGCCAAACGCCATTTCATGGGTGTTTTGGGGGCAATACGGCTAAAAATCTCTTCAACCAGCAGGGAATGTTCGGCCACGGAATACGCGAAATCGCCGTTTGTCTGACCGTTCCAACGAGCGACAAAGGCAAGGCCGTGTGCGATGTCTTCAATCTCGATATCCACCGGTGTCGGATCCAGCAGGTCCAGCCTGCGGCCCGACAGCATCCTTTGCCACGCTCTGGGTTGTGTTGCCATTCTGCCATGCCTTGTGAAGTTGGACACGTTCAATTCGCGTTTTTATGGTATGATGTACCTGTCTGGGTCACATGCTGCCAACATTTTCTTGAGCGTTCGTGCTTTGAAACGGCGCGGTAGGATCCCGACATTAAAGACTGAGGGGGGTGCATTCTCCTCCCAGTGTGCCCCTCTCGAACGGAAACACGTATCGAAAGGAGCATCCCATGTTCAAACGTTTATTCGCAATCGCACTGACTTTCGGAATGGCCGCCACCGCGCCGCCTGCCTTTGCCCAGAATTGTGCGGCACGGGACGACATCATATCCAAATTGCAGGAGAACTATGCCGAGGAATTGGCCTTTGGCGGCCTGCAAAAAACACGCGGCGCGCAATCGGTTATGGAGGTTTGGACCTCGAAAGAAACGGGAAGTTATACCGTTTTGGTAACCAATGCGAACGGTATCAGTTGTATTGTTGCCGTTGGCACCGATTTTTTTGAAGCGATACCAAAGATCGAAATTGAAGGCACACCAAGCTGATATTGGCCATATCGTTTCCGATAACAGTCTTCAAAGTTGCCACCTGCCCCAAGGAATGCTAGGGGCAGCCAGGACTGTGAATTACCGGAAAATGGAGCACCTGATGGCCGGGGACTATATCGTTAAAGACATTTCATTGGCTGGCTTTGGCCGCAAAGAACTGGACATAGCCGAAACCGAGATGCCGGGCCTGATGTCCCTGCGCGCGGAATATGGCGAAAGCAAACCTCTGAAAGGTGCGCGGATCGTTGGATCGCTGCACATGACCATCCAGACGGGCGTTCTGATCGAAACGCTGGTGGCGCTGGGCGCGGATGTGCGCTGGGCGTCGTGCAACATCTTCTCGACCCAGGACCACGCCGCCGCCGCGATCGCCGAGGCGGGTATTCCCGTCTTCGCCGTCAAAGGCCAGACGCTGGAAGAGCACTGGGATTATCTGGACAAATCCTTCCTGTTCGAAGACGGCCCGAACATGATCCTGGACGATGGCGGTGACGCGACGCTGTACATCCTGCTGGGCGCCCGTGCCGAAGCGGGTGAGGACATCATCCCTGTTCCGGGTTCGGAAGAGGAAGAAGTGATCAAGAAGCAGATCGCCAAGCGTATGGCGGCAAGCCCGGGCTGGTTCACCAAGATGCGTGACCAGATCAAGGGCGTTTCCGAGGAAACCACCACCGGTGTGAACCGCCTGTATCAGCTGGTCAAGGAAGGCCACCTGCCGTTCCCGGCGATCAACGTGAATGACAGCGTCACCAAGTCGAAATTCGACAACAAATACGGCTGCAAGGAATCGCTGGTTGACGGTATCCGCCGCGCCACCGACACGATGATGGCCGGCAAGGTTGCCGTGGTCTGCGGTTACGGTGATGTGGGCAAAGGCTCGGCCGCGTCGTTGCGTGGTGCCGGTGCCCGTGTAAAAGTCACCGAAGTCGACCCGATCTGCGCCCTGCAAGCCGCGATGGACGGGTTCGAAGTGACCCTGCTGGAAGACGAAGTCGCCAGCGCGGATATCTTCATCACAACCACCGGCAACAAGGACGTGATCCGCATCGAGCATATGCGCGAGATGAAGGACATGGCCATTGTCGGCAACATCGGCCACTTCGACAACGAAATTCAGGTGGCCAGCCTAAAGAACCACAAATGGACCAACATCAAGGAACAGGTGGACATGATCGAGATGCCCTCGGGCAACCGCATCATCCTGCTGTCCGAAGGCCGTCTGCTGAACCTGGGCAACGCCACCGGGCACCCGTCCTTCGTGATGTCGGCCTCGTTCACCAACCAGGTTCTGGCCCAGATCGAACTGTTCACCAAGGGTGACCAGTACGAGAACAAGGTCTACATCCTGCCCAAACATCTGGATGAGAAAGTGGCCCGCCTGCATCTGGACCGCATCGGCGTGAAGCTGACCCAGATGGATGCGGATCAGGCCGCTTACATCGGTGTCAAACCGGAAGGTCCGTACAAGCCGGAACACTACCGCTACTGATCGCCGTCTGGTATGACGCAGAATTCTGGGCGCCGCCGGTATTTTTACCTGGCGGCGTCTTTCCTTTTCAGGCTGGCGGTTGTTGTGATCCTTTTGGGCGGTGGTGTCTGGTGGGTGTTGGCGCATCCCGAAACGCCGATACCGTCGCACTGGAACCCGTTGCGTGATCTAAAGGTAACCGCCCCGATCACACCCGTCACAAAGGTCCAGTTGAACCGCGCGCTGGCCAGCGAAGCACGGTGCAGGGCCGCTCTGGAAGACGCAGGTGTTCAGTTTGAGGCGATGGAGGATCTGATTGTCGATCAGAACTGCGGCATCGCCGGTCGGGGTCGTCTGACCAAATTGGTGACATCGCGGATCGAGGATGTTGAAACCAGTTGCGCCACGGCGTTGCGCCTGACCATGTGGGAACATCACGTCGTGCAGCCCGCCGCACGCGATCTGTTTGGGGCGGACATTTCCCGACTGCGCCACATCGGCAGTTACAATTGCCGCCGCATACGCACCGTGCAGGGTCAAAACAGTGGGTGGAGCAGCCATGCCCGCGCGGATTCGATAGATATCGTCGGTGTGGATACCGTTGACGGTCGAACGCTGACCTTGCTGTCAAACTGGCAGGGCTCCGGACCGGAAGGCGCCTTTTTTCGACTGATCTGGCGCGGGGCCTGCGGTTGGTTTCGTGTGGTTCTTGGGCCCGACTTCAATCGCTTGCACGCGGATCATTTCCACTTGCAAGGCCCGGGGTGGGGCTATTGCCGCTAGAATTTTTCGGAAAGAAACTTGCTGGCTGCGACCAAGGGGGAGAAATCGCGGTTTTTTTTCCTTTTGGAAAAGCACTGGACGCGGCTAGTCTTTTGATCATCGGTAAAAGGTGCCGGGTAAACGGATCAAGGAGACTAGGATATGGGCAAGCGCGACGATCTGATCGCCAAATACGCAGAAGACCTGAAAACCAAATGCGGCATGGACCCCGATATGGACCTTTTGACCAAGGTCACCATCGGTTGTGGTCCGGCGATCTATGACGCAGATGCGGCAACTGTCGCGGCCAGCCAGGACTCGGAACTGGAAACCGTCAAGAACAACTTCCTGATCAAAAAGCTGGGTCTGGCAGATGGCCCCGAGCTGATGGAAGGGATCAACAAAGCCATGGAAACCTATGGCATGTCCGAGCGCAACAAGTACCGTGCCGTTGTCTATTATATTTTGACCAAGCATTTCGGAAAAGAATCCGTTTACAGCTGACCCGGTCGAAATTCACCAAGCGCCCGCCGAGATTTTGGCGGGCGTACTTAATTTGAGTTTCAATTTAAAGACTTGGCATTTGAAACCAGGGGTGCGGCTGCGCTAAGTTCAACCTGTGACCAGGACGGTCAGAACCAGATATTTCCATACGCGTGTGGTGAGTAGGGAGCACGCGGGGGTAGGGAAGGTTCTGTATCGTCAGAGCCTTCCCTCGTTTCTCATCTGAGTTCGTCAAGAATGCGCGCAATGAAATTGTCGAATTCGGTGGGCCTTGGGTCCGATCCCCCTTGCGAAGCACCGCCGCTGCCTGCCAGATAAACCTCTATCCGTCCCGGGCGGGTTTTGTTGCCTGAATTCGTGAAGTCCCTCAGAACACCGTCAAGAGCATCAGCCGCCAGCGCCGCGTTTTCAGCGTCGCTTGGATGATAGAATCGAACCTGTGTTTCTCGGACGCGGAAACCCACGCGGTCTGTTGATACAACTGTCGCACGGCCCTGTGTAAGCAATTCGTAAGCCCGGCTACTGGCTTCTTGTGACACTCTCGACGGGACAAAAAGCGAAACTTCCAGATCAATGGGGGATTGAGCGGGCGAAAGCGGTTTTACCTCTGCATAAGACGGGGCCGCAGATAATGTGATCTCTTGCAGGGCAGGGTCCAAAATCATCAAGGATACCTGCGAAAAGTTGTCTTTGTTCGACCGGTTGGAGTAGCGCCACGGAGGTTCCGCAGAAGCTGGATACAAGGTTTGAACATCCGCTGAAGAAGCGGTGGCCAAGATGGGCTCGAGCTGTGGCGGAATGAATATGGCTGGCGGAGACAAAGACAAGGCCGGTTCCGGGCCTGGGGATGGGGATCCTGGTTCCAACTCGCCTTGGCCATCCGCATTCGAAATGTCTTCAGCAGGAACCGGTGACGTCACAATCGCCTCAACCGAGACGCTCTGGTCGCGAGATGCGCCTGTTATCGCATCCTCGGGCTCTTCGATGATCGGAGGGGTGGAAACGGGTGCGCCCTGCGAAGACGCTGGATCGGTGGGTTCTTCTGCTGCTTGTGTGTCTCGTGGGGCCAGTGGCTCATCAATTCTGACAATGGACGCTCTGTCTGAAAGCAGTTCCTCGATTTCAGGCAAAGTTTCCGTAGCCGCATCCAGGCTGGGTGGGGGCGTTCCACTGGTAGAGCGCCAAATTCCGGCAATATTGGTGACACCCCATTGCAGCACCGCGCCGCAAACCAAAGCGGCCAGAATAATACCTGCTCTAACTAAGGGTTTATTCCTGTTTTTTGGTTCTTCCAAATGCAGGGAACGGACCCGGTCTGATACGATCTCTTCGATTTTGGTTTCGTCGGGCCGGGACAGATGCTCTGTCTCGGAAGGTTTCAGGGCGGGTTTTTCCTGCGCTTCACCCTGCGCCCCGCTGAGCACTCTGGCACGCTTTTCGCGCGCCTCTTTCAGGCGCGCTTCCCAGTTATTTGAATTCTTCGCAGCAACGGCGTCTTCGAATACCCCATTGCCGCCTTCTTCGTCAGACATGGGTCCATGCTTTCAAGAAAGACCGAACTTTATTCGGACACTGCCAAGTGCGCGCGATTGCAGGATAAGCGATCGACAAGCCCCCACTCGGCAAAGCCCAAGGAAAGATACCATCTTGCCAGGTGTTTGAGAAGTTCTGCACCTGACGACATGTTCCCATTCAGTCAGGCTGCGTTTCACCCAGCATGCAAATTATCCGCCATTCATCCTCGGTCACGGGTTGCACCGATAAGCGAGAGTTCTTCACCAGCACCATATTGGCCAGACGCTCGTCCGCCTTGATCTGATCCAGCACTACGGGTTTGGAAAAAGGCCGCACGGCCTTGATGTCCACGCACTCCCAGCGTTCGTCATCGGTGGTGCTGTCGGGGTGGGCCTCGGCGCAGACCTCGATAATGCCCACAACGGATTTGTCCTTTTGCGAATGGTAGAAGAACCCCCGGTCCCCAACCTTCATCTGACGCATGAAATTGCGCGCCTGATAATTGCGAACGCCGTCCCATTCCTCGCCCGCATCACCTTTCGCGACTTGCTGATCCCAACTCCAGGTCGACGGTTCCGATTTGAACAACCAATAGGCCATCAACCGACCACCTTTTTCCAAGCGATCAGTTCAACCGATTGGAACAATCCAGCCTTCGCGTAGGGGTCGCCATCGGCCCATGACTGTGCTGCGACCAGGTCTTCCACATCGAGGATTATCAAAGAGCCGATCATGGAATCGCCGTCCAGCAGTGGTCCGGCCTGTGACACGACGCCGGTTTCTTCGATATAAGCCAGGTGGGCCGAGCGGTTGTCCAATCGGGTTTGCAACGCGCCGGGTTTGTCACGAGCGATGAGGGCGATCAGCATGTTATTCCTCCTTGAGGGGTCGATTGAGCAGGTTTTGAATGGCCTCGGTGACACTGTAGGCGCCATGGCTCAGGTCCGCCACCGTGGTGCTGATGGGCATATCCAGCCCTTCCTTGGCGGCTATGTCCGACATGGCGCGGGCGGTGGCGACGCCTTCGACCGTCGTTTGACTGTCGAAGGGCTGATTCAGACCCAAACTCAGGCCAAAACGATAGTTTCGGGACAGTTCGGACGAGCAGGTCAGCACAAGATCTCCTAGCCCGGACAAACCCATCAGGGTGTCGGGACGCGCGCCGCGCATCGCGGCAAAGCGTTGCATCTCGGCAAACCCGCGGGTCATCAAGGCCGCCCGGGCGCTGTCTCCAAGACCTGCACCGATGACGGCGCCGCAGCCAATGGCCATGACATTCTTCAGCGCGCCGCCAAGTTCGGCGCCGACCGTGTCTGTGGTGCGATAGAGGCGCAGGTTCGCCGTCGTCAGTTCGGCCTGAAGCGCCTTGCCAAGTTCCGTATCCTCGCAAGCCAGCGTCAACGCGGTGGGCAGGCCGTGTGCAATGTCATCTGCAAAACTGGGCCCGGTCAGCAACGCGATGCGGGCATCCGGGACAACCTCTTTGATGACCGCGACAGGTCCAAGCCCCGAGGTCAGTTCAATTCCCTTGCAGCAGGCCACCAGAGTCTTGCCACGCAGGACCGGGGCGTGATCCTGCAAAGCGCTGCGCAATTTCTGCATTGGCACAGCCAACAAGAGCGTGTCAGCCCTCAGCGCCTCGGCGATGTCCGCGGTCACGGTGATGTCCGCGGGTAGGGCGATGTTGGGCAGCCGGGTTGCGTTTTCGCGCGCCGCGCGCATCTGCTTCGCCTGATCGGCGTTTCTTGACCACAGTGTCACCGGCCCGTTGCCTGCCAGCGAGATTGCCAGAGCAGTACCAAACGCACCGGATCCCAGAACGGATACGCTCATGCCTTGGCCCCTTTCTTGCCGCCGCCCAGCATGGCCGGGCTGTGCTGATCCAGAGGCCAGCGAGGGCGGGCGGTCAGATCCAGCCCGTCCCGTGCGCCGGTACGAAAGCGTTCCAGGCCAGCATAGGCAATCATCGCAGCATTATCCGTGCACAGCGCCAACGGGGGGGCGGTGAACCTGGTGTCTTTTTCAGCACAAACAGACTCTAATTCAGACCGAATGGCCGAGTTGGCGGCAACCCCTCCGGCAACGGCAATCACGGGTTCAGACGGAGAGTTTTCCAGATACAGATCGATTGCGCGTCGGGTCTTTTCGGCCAATGTGTCCACAATCGCCTGCTGGAATCCAGCGCACAGATCTGCGCGATCCTGGCGCGTCAAACCACCCTTTTCGTTCACGATCTGGTCGCGCATCCGCATCAAAGCCGTTTTCAATCCCGAAAAGGACAGATCGCAACCGGGCCGGTCCAGAAGCGGCCTTGGAAACCGGAATCGTTTGGGATCACCGGCGCGCGCCTCGGCTTCGACGGAAGGGCCACCAGGTTGCGGCAAGCCCAGCAGGCGGGCGGTTTTGTCGAAGGCCTCGCCCGGCGCATCGTCGATGGTGCCGCCAAGGCGGGTAAAATGTTCGGGCCCGTGGGCGATCAGGAATTGGCAGTGGCCGCCCGACACCAGAAGCATCAGGTAGGGGAAGGCAATGTTGTCCGTCAGTCGCGGTGTCAGCGCATGACCGGCAAGGTGATTGACACCCACCAGCGGCAGACCGGTTGCCGCGCTGATCCCCTTGGCGCACATCACGCCGGACATGACCCCTCCGATCAGACCCGGCCCGGCGGTGACGGCAATGGCGTCCATGTCTTTCAGGGAAAGCCCCGCGGCTTCCAGTGCTTGCAGAACGCAGACATCCAGCTTTTCCGCATGCGCCCGGGCTGCGATCTCGGGCACGACGCCGCCAAAAGGACTGTGCAGTTCGGTTTGGCCATGTACCACGGATGACAGGATTTCGGCTTCGGCGCCCGTCGTTTGGCGCACGATGGCTGCGGCCGTATCGTCACAGCTGCTTTCCAATCCCAGTACGGTAAGTGTTTGCACCATCACCCTGATCCGTTGCATCATGATCCTACGGCGGGGTATCACCCTGCGCGGATGCAAACAATCCTGAAGGGCCAAGGGGCCGCACGTTGTATTTGTTGATGACCCGCCCGCGCGCCGCCTCTGAAAGGTTCGTTGCGCAGTTGCCGACCCGCACCAGAACTCGGGTTCAGGTCATCTATTCCCCGATCATGGAAATCCGACCTTTGCCGGTTGCCGTTGAGACCGAGGGTGTGCAGGGATTGATTTTCACATCGGCCAATGCGGTGAACGCGGCGGTCTTGAAAGGTGTGGACCGCAACCTGCCCGCTTTCTGCGTCGGACCGACAACGACCAGTACCGCAAAAGGTTGCGGCTGGCAGGCCGAAATGGTCGGGGCCACGGCGGAAGAACTGGTGGGACATCTGCTCAAGCGGAGGCCCAAAAGCCCGCTGTTGCATTTGAGGGGTGAGAACACGCGCGGCAATGTTGCCGGTCGACTGACCGAATCCGGCCTGACGGTGCGGGAACTGCCGGTCTACCAGCAATTGCTGTTGCCGCTAACATCCGAAGCGACCCGGGTGGCAGATCTGGATTCGCCGGTGATCGCACCGCTTTTTTCGCCAAGAACGGCGCGACATTTTGCCGATTTTTGGACCGGATCCGCGCCTTTGTGGTTGGCCGCAATTAGTCAGGCTACGGCGGATCCCCTTTATTCATTGGACTATGCGCGCCTGAAGATCGCAAAGAAGCCGACACCAAAGAAAATGCGTAAGGCTGTCAAAAAGCTTGTGAAACATGCGTTGCGGGTTGAGGGTGGCGCGGTCCCCGATTAACTTAACCAGGGCTGTTATTCATCTGAATTTGGATTCGATAAGGGGAATATTGCGGTGGCTGGTAAGAAAAAGTCCGAAGAAAAGCCGGTGGAGACCCCCAAGGCAGATGACGCCGTCGAACCCGAACTGCAACAGGACGATGCGACTGTTGACCCGACTGAGACCGTAGAAGAAGAACTTTCCGAAGCCGAAGCCGAAGCCGAAGCCGAAGCCGAAGCCGAAGCCGAAGCCGAAGCCGAAGCCGAAGCCGAAGCCGAAGCCGAAGCCGAAGCCGAAGCCGAAGCCGAAGCCGAAGCCGAAGCCGAAGCCGAAGCCGAAGCCGAAGCCGAAGCCGAAGCCGAAGCCGAAGCCGAAGCCGAAGCCGAAGCCGAAGCCGAAGCCGAAGCGTTGACTGAAGATACTGCCCCGGTCGAAGAAAAAGTGGTCGAGCGTGTTGTTGAAAAGCGTGGCGGATTTGTTCCCGCTTTGCTGGGCGGTGCCATTGCAGCCGCTGTCGGGTTTGCGCTGGGCAATGGCGGGCTGTTGTCAACGGGCTCGGACAGTTCGGATACCTTGGCGGCGTTGGAATCCAAACTGGCAGACCAATCCGACCAGATTGCCAAGCTGTCGCAAGAGCTTGCAAACAGTCCGGATGTTGCCGGTTTGACGGATCAGGTCAATGCGCTTTCCGACAAACTGGCACCCGTGGAAAGTGACCTGAGTGCGATCAAATCCACTGTGGAAACGCTGTCAGGCCAGATCGGACCATTGTCAGAGCGCATCGCGACGCTTGAGAAAACCCCGATCGAATCCAACGTGTCGCCCGAATCCATGGCCGCCTTCGAAGCTGAGCTGAAGAAGCTTCAGGACTCGCTGGCCTCGCAACGGGCCGAGGTTGAAAAAATGGTTTCCGACGCCCAGGCGCTGGAGGCAAAAGCATCAGCCGACGCGCAGGCCGCGGCCAATGCCGCCGTTCTGTCCCGCTTGCATGGGCAACTGGATGCGGGTCAGCCCTATTCCGATCTGGTTGCAGAACTGAAAGCAGGCGGTGTGGATGTGCCGGATGCCCTGTCCGGGCCGGCTGAGAAGGGCGTTGAAACACTCTCTTCTCTGCGCGACAGTTTCGCGCCTGCGGCCCGAACCGCGCTGGCCGAAGCCCGTGAAGCCGACAAGGACACTGGCCTGATCGCATTCCTGCAACGTCAAACGGGCGCGCGCTCGGTCACGCCCCAGGAAGGGGATGGGCCAGATGCCGTCCTGTCTCGTGCGCAGGCTGCGCTTGCGGACGGAGACCTGGCCAAAGCCTTGAGCGAACTGAAATCACTTCCCGAGGCGGCCCGGGCTGCAATGGCCGATTGGGAACAGGCGGCCCAAACACGGGTCGCCGCCGTCGATGCGGCGAATACACTGGCTTCCAGCCTGAACTCGAACTGAAGGACCTGCCATGCTGTGGTCACTGTTTAAGATCCTTGTTTTTGTTGCGATTATCGGCCTGCTGGCGCTGGGCGGTCACTTCCTGATGCAAACCAGTGGCGGGGTTCAGATCACCGTCGCGGGCACGGAATTCACGCTGGGGCCGCTTCAGTCAGTGATCGCGCTGGGTGTGTTGGTTTTTGCGGTCTGGCTGTTTTTCAAGTTGCTCAGCCTGCTGATCGCAACGCTGAAATTCCTGAACGGTGACGAAACTGCCTTGTCCCGGTACTTTGACCGCAATCGCGAGCAAAAGGGATATCAGGCGCTGGCTGATGGCTTGATGGCGCTGGCCTCGGGCGAAGGGCGCGTGGCGATGACCAAAGCCACCAAGGCCGAAAAACTGCTGAACAAGCCTGAGCTGACTGATCTGTTGGTGGCACAGGCCGCCGAGATGACCGGTGACACGAAAAAGGCATCGGACACTTATAAAAAACTGGTGACCAACAACGCGACCCGGTTCGTCGGCGTACGCGGGATCATGAAGCAGAAGCTGGCCGAAGGTGATGATGAAACGGCCCGCAAACTGGCCGAGAAGGCCCTTGCGATCAAACCGCGTCATGAAGAAACGCAGGACGTGCTGCTGAACCTGCAAACCAAGGCGCAGGATTGGGCCGGGGCGCGTTCGACCCTGACGGCCAAGTTGAAGGCCGGGTATTTGCCGCGCGATGTCTTCAAACGGCGCGATGCTGTTCTGGCCTTGTCCGAAGCCAAAGGCATTCTGGACGAAGGTGCGACCGTCGAACAGCAGGAGCGCGCGATTGAAGCCAATCGCCTGTCACCTGATCTGGTGCCTGCCGCCGCCATGGCAGCGCGCGCGTATATCGCCAAAGGCAAACCCCGGGCCGCGACCAAGATTTTGAAAAAAGCATGGGAGGCTCAGCCGCATCCGGATCTGGCCCATGCCTTTGCCGAAATCGTGCCGGATGAAACTCCCGAGCAACGTATCAAGAGGTTCACGGCGCTGACCCGCATTCACCCCGAGAATTTGGAAACGCGTCTGATTCTGGCCGAATTGAACATTGTGGCCGAGGATTTCCCCGAAGCCCGCCGTGCGTTGGGGGATGTGGTCGAAAAGCAGGGCGATGCGCGCGCTTATACGTTGATGGCCGCTATCGAACGGGGCGAGGGGGCCTCGGACGCGGTTGTGCAAGGCTGGTTGGCCAAGGCGCTGAATGCGCCGCGTGGTCCGCAATGGGTGTGCACCAACTGCCATGATATCCAACCTGAATGGGGACCGGTCTGCCAGAACTGCGGCAGCTTCGACACGCTTAGCTGGCAAACGCCGCAAACACCCGAAATCGCAAGCGCGACAGGCGTACATATGTTGCCTTTGATCGTTGGAGCGCTTGAAGATCAAACCGAAGAGCCAGACGTCATGGAGCCTGCGGACGAGGACGATGTGGTCGAAGTGACACCTGAGTCGGCAGAGGTGGCAGAGGAAGCCGAGGTTTACAAACAGGCCTGAGCCACGCAACGCCCGCTTTGCAGCCGGCCTGTTCCTCTGCGTTCCGAGGGTCAGGCTTTTCTGGGCAAAACACATGATCCGCCACAGCGGTGCCATTGATCGTGTTGGTGCCCCTTCGGTGGTCTGTCGCGGTTTTCGGCCCAGATCCTGACGGTACATGCTTTTGTTCGCGGTCAGCGCCTCTGGCTGCGCTGTTTGCTCGTCCTCTTTCGCCTCGTCGTCCCTGCGTAGGGTTGATACACCTCTTCCCAGAAATGGGTTTCCGCCGTTACAACCACCCACTTGTCCGTTGGCGGGACGTCCACGACTCCGAACATGATCACATCTCTGACCAGTCCGCCGTGATTTCGCTGGTTATATGCTGACTTCGTCAACTCCAGCCCAAGTAGGTCAAGTGAAAGACGGCCGCGGGTCGGGCCGAAGCTTTGTATCCGCGTCAGCTCGATTGCTTCCTTCAAGCATGTTTTTGCCTGGTTCCATTCATTGAGATTGATGTGATGCCGTGCTTTTTGGTGAAGCCAAACCGGACGCCAGCGGTCCGAAGGGTCAAGCTCTTTCGCCTCACCCAGCAGCTTGTCGACGCGTGTCCTGTCGCCCTTCTGACGAGCCGCTTCAAGCGCGTCGCGGAACCAGACGCCTTCCAGCGCAGTCCCCTTTGCGATTGTCGCGAGTCGGTTCGTCGAGGCGGCTCGGATCACGCCAGGAACGTTGGTATCCTGCGCAAGATTGTTCAGAAACCAAAGGCGCGTTTCCTTTTCGATTTCTTCCACGGCAGCCTGATGCTCCAGTCTTTCACAATGCCGCTGGTGATCCTGAAATTCGGCCACGACGTTTTTAAATGACCGGTATTCGCGTTCGACAATTTTCCTGAACTCGTCGCGATCCCCGGAGCCGGGGAGGTAAGCCTGTAGTCGATCACCGTCTTGTATCTCGGAGAAGCGTCGGCTCAGGCGTTCACAGATGCCCGTGCGTGCTGCATCCGGATACCGAAAATTCGAGGGTAAGATCGTCGCAAACGCACTCACCATCCAAGGAACGCAAGCCTTCAGTTTGGCCTCGAAATGCTGGTCCTGAGCCCCTGTTTCGTGCCCGGCCGTGCTGCGATAGGCTTCCAGTGTCAGGTTGTAGACCAGCTTGAAGATGTGAGTCAGTTCCAGAACGCGGTTTTCACGGGGATCGGCGCATGTGGGCTGAACATCCGGGCAAAGCAGTTTGAGAAGGCGCAAGTAACCGTCCTGCATCGCGCGCGCGAACAACAACATTTGGCGAATGGTCTTCATGCTGGGCCGCGCAAAGCGCCGACTTACAAGAAAGGTAAATCTTGCTTTCTCGTCCTCGGGCGGATGCCCATCGAGGGCGCGGCTCAGGGCGTCTTCTGAAATGTCCAGGTCAAAACGCAGCCGTGGGATGGAAAGATTTCGGGCCTGAATGAAATCCCGGGCCGATTGGTAGTTGTATTCCAGATCTTCGCCCTTGTCGTATTCCCAACATCCGGAAAACGGTAGCCGGGATTTCGGGTTTGGTCCTGTATCCCCGGACTCGGCCAACCTGTCCGGAAATGTGCGTTTGATACTGTCCTGGTCAGGAAGAGCTATGCCTTGTTGCCAGCGGTAAAGCGCCCGTGCGATTTTTGCTTTGGGGTCTTTGTCCGGGTTGCAGATTCCATTTTCGATCTGATCTTCCGCCAATCGAACGGCGTAACCCTCAACTGACAGACCGATCAGATCGAAAGCCCAATTCAAAACCTGTTGAACCGGAAGCTGAAGCCTTGATGGGTCCGCGGGATCCGGTTCCGGCAAAAACCAAAACCGCCCGTCCGGCAAACCGTCATCCGAACGGTCGTCGATCATCCAGAATGCGGCCCGTCGGGCAGCGCCTGGCACGTACAGGTGAATCAAAAGCTCCCAGACAATATGTTGGATCGGCGCGTCGAATGTCCAAAGCTCCTGCTCGATCTGCCAAAAGGACATTACCACTTCCCAGATATTTTGTTCGGCATCCCGGACTGCGCTCTCATCAAACTCAAGAGCAACGCAGAGCTCTCTACAACTTCTACGGTGCTCTTTTTCGATCTGCTTCATCGAAAGCTCTCGCCGAAGAAGGCGCGTTTTTTCTCGCTTGCCCATTACCGAGCCAAAGAAAGACCGGGACAGTTCGACAAAGATGGCTTCCGGAGGAGGTACAAGTGCCAAGAGAACCCTCATAATCAGTGTAACCGCTTGACAATAAATATTATAATGAAGGGGGGCAACGCCGGGAAATTGGTTTGCACGTTTTGTGTCAGATATTTTGAATCGCGCCGGTGGCAGGTTCGAATCATGTAATGAACATGGAGAACCAAACATGGAAACTTCCCTGAAAAACAGCATCGACCAACTGGTCATCAATTGGCACGTCAACGAAGCTTGTAACTACCGATGCGTGTATTGCTATGCCAAGTGGGAACGACCGTCTTCAGCGCGCGACGTGATCCGCCAGCCGGACAACACAGCCAAATTGCTGCGGTCGCTCTGGGCTTTTTTCGATCCTGCGAATTTGAAAAACCCTTTGAATGGCACTTTGACTTGGCGGCGTGTCCGTCTCAATTTTGCTGGCGGTGAGCCATTGTTGTGCCGCGCTGACCTGATCCGTGCCGTTGAGATGGCCGCCCAAATCGGGTTTGATGTTTCGATCATTACCAACGGCAGCAGGCTTGATGCGGAAACCATGTCTGCCCTGGCGCCGCATCTCGATTGGCTGGGAGTAAGCCTGGACGCGGCTGACATGCGCACGAACAAGGCGATCGGCCGCGAAGACCGTCGCGCTCGGCAGTTGGATCTGGAGGCTTTGAGGGACAGCGTCGCAATGGCGCGCTCAGACAACCCTGACCTGAAGCTGAAGATCAATACGGTCGTGAATTCTCAGAACCATGAGGCGGACTTGGCTCGAGTCATTGCGCGATTGGCACCCCACAAGTGGAAGATCCTCCGGGCGCTTCCGATGACAACCACGGCCGGCATGGTGACGGATAAGCAGTTCCGGGCCTTTGTGCACAGGCACCGCTCGTTGAAGGACATCATCCGCGTTGAAGACAACGCAGACATGCTGGGGTCGTACCTGATGATCGATCCGAAGGGCCGTTTTTACCAGAACCACAATGATACCCTGAAGGAAGGGTACCGATACAGCAGACCCATACTGGATGCTGGTCCGGGTGCTGCCTTGGAGTCTGTCGGATTCTCGGCGCTCGGTTTCGCCGACCGTTACCGATGAGCTTTTCGACGCAGAAGTATTGCGGCGATAAAGACGTAAGCAAAGTGATCGGGAAGCTTCCGGAGGCCGGCTGGGCCTGCAAACGCGGCCGGGTTCATGAGAGGCAATATGCGCGTTCTGCTTGAGAAGCTATCCCGGCAGATAACGGCAGATGTGATGCGTTGGCTATCTTGTCAGCCCGTCAGCAGCGACCAAGCTGCTGAATCTGCGCGTATATGATGGGTTGGCACTGACACCACAGCAAAGGCGGGTTTGTCCGGTTTTACCGCCCTTCGAACCGGATCGACCCGCCTGAACCGTCAGATGAATGCTTCGAGCCCATGACGGAAGTGCTGTGGCGCCACCTTTGGCCGACACAGAACTCTATCCATCGACGTCCCGCACCGTCGTGCCGCCTCCAAATCGGTTGATCTTTCGGCTCGGGCACTCAAAGAGCACCCGCTCGCGCCAGGTGCGTTGGCAAGACCTGGGCCGTCGACTGAAGGCCAGAAATTCAATCAATTGTAATCGCGCATTTCGTATCGTATCCAAAGAGCATTATTCCAGTTACTGGGCAGCGGACATGAAAGACCTGTATAAGAGCTTCAACGAACTGACCGATGCCGAATGGCTTCAGCTATGGCTGGATAAAGCCGAAAACAAAGGCGGCGAGCTTGCAGGCGCTCTGCCCGAGTTTCCTCCAAATGATATTCAAGTCGAATATGTCGGAAGCGCGCTTTCCAGTGCAATCAGAGAAGCGCATGGTTTTTACGTGCACGCAAAGCAGATGTTTTCAACGCACGGCGAAAACCCCAGCAAGGACGATTGCTTTTTGGATTTCGGATGTGGTTGGGGACGGTATATTCGTCTGTTTTCCAAAGATTATCCCAACCGATCAATATTCGCCGCTGATGTAAATGCCGACATCATTGATGAGTGCCGGAAAAGAGATCTGCCAGGCGAGTTCATGCATATTTCCCCATTGGGCGCGTTTTCCCTGCCCGATGGCAAGATTTCGTCTGCAATGGCGTATTCAGTTTTCACGCATCTGCCAGAGGATGTTCATTTGCATTGGCGTACCGAGCTCGCGCGCGTTACCAAACCCGGCGCTGTGCTGGTGATCACGGTCCAGCCGAGGCGGTTCCTGAGATACATTGAAAATCGCGGACGCGAGATATTGGGTCCGAAAATATTTGGAAGCAGAATTGGTTTGCTTCGTCACTTCCAACTTGGAAAACGAAGAGGTTCGAACGCTTGGCACAAGCTGCTTGCAGAGTCCGCAGATAGGGTGCCCGAGTTTGCCGCGCGTTATGACAGCGGCGAACTGGTCTTCATGGAAGGCACAGATGGCAACAAGACTTACGGCGATACGATCGTGCCAGTTTCCTATATTGAAGAGAACTGGGCCCCGGACTTCAAAGTCGTTGACGTCATAGATGACAAATCCAGGTTTGCTCAGTCGGTCATCACGCTCAAACGGATTTGAACACCAAGCAATTCATGCAGGTTGTTAATCCGGACAAAGCAGTCAGATCCCGGGTTGCAGCGTTCAACGCGTGCGCAAAAGCGCTTGTCTAGAAAAACAATCTTCGGCCTTGCCTCGCGTTGCAGGCATTTACCCAGGCTTCGTGAACGAAAAACCGGCTGCTGGTGCGGCAGGACGTTGCCATGCGTTCGGCAAAGTTCAAGATGACGATAGTTCCGGTGCCATAGTCCCGAGCCACTTGGCCTTGCCAATGCGAACAAGCCGACAGCATCCGCCAATTTGAATGGTTTTGGACTTGGCCATGCCTTTCGAATCCAAAGATCGGAAAGTGCCATTGGGGCATCAAGCTCGTGCTTTTTGGGGTGAAGCCCCAATCAAACCCTCTAGTGTCGTGTTTTCCGCGGGTGTGGAGCGTTCCACCACCTTCAGGGCGGTAATTGAGATTCGGTAAAACACTCAATGAAACAGAGCGTTCAAGGCCATCTATGTTCGGATGAATGGTGCCCAGGAGAGGACTCGAACCTCCACGTCCATACGGACACTAGCACCTGAAGCTAGCGCGTCTACCAATTCCGCCACCTGGGCAGGTGTCGTGGAGGGGCGTTTAAGCCTAGTCGTGGGGGGCGTCAACCAGATTCGGTGAGATTTTTTGAAGTTTTTTTATTTCGGTTCCCGGCCGGTGTTTTCAGCCCATGATTTTCAACACTGTCGCGGCGAATTAGCGCCTTGTTTGCCTAGCCTGCGGGCGCTAGTTCTAGGGCGCAATTTCTCAGCAGGAGCCCTCTCATGTCGAAACTGGTGACGATTTTTGGCGGATCGGGATTTGTCGGTCGCTACATCGCGCGGCGCATGGCGAGAGAGGGTTGGCGTGTCCGGGTAGCCGTACGTCGCCCGAACGAGGCCATGTTCGTCAAACCCTATGGTGCCGTGGGTCAGGTCGAACCGGTGCTGTGCAATATCCGGGATGATGCCTCGGTGGCGCTGGCGATGCAGAGCGCCGATGCGGTTGTGAACTGCGTGGGTGTGCTGAACGAGCTTGGCAAGAACGGTTTTGATACCGTACAGGCCGAAGGAGCTGAACGCATCGCGCGTTTGGCGGCCGAGCAGGGCATCAAACGGATGGTACATATCTCGGCCATCGGTGCAGATGCGAATTCAGCCAGCGCGTATTCCCGGACCAAAGCACATGGCGAAGCGGGCGTTTTGAAGCATATGCCAAATGCCGTGATCCTGCGTCCTTCGGTGATTTTTGGCACCGAAGACCAGTTCTTCAACCGTTTCGCCGGAATGACCCGCCTGGGGCCGTTCCTGCCTTTGGTCGGGGCCGAGACAAATTTCCAGCCGGTTTATGTAGACGATGTGGCGCAGGCTGCCGTCAAAGGTGTTCTGGGACAGGCAGAGCCGGGTATCTACGAGCTTGGCGGCCCCGAGGTGAAAACCTTCCGCGCCCTGATGCAGCAAATGCTTGAAGTGATTCACCGTCGCCGCGTCATCATCGGTCTGCCGTTCTTTGTTGCCCGGATCATGGCCGGTGTGCTGGACATGGTTAAGTTTGTCAGCTTCCAGCTGTTCCCCAACAACATTTTGACCCGCGACCAGCTCAAGAACCTGCGCCATGACAATGTTGTCGCCGAGGGTGCCAAGTCATTTGCAGATCTTGGGATTGAACCGACCACGCTGGAATCGGTGCTGCCGGAATACCTGTGGAAGTTCCGCCCCTCGGGTCAGTATGACGACATTCAGAACTCGGCCAAAAACCTGCGCATCTGATCAGCTGTAGGCCATGATCAAAAGTATCACGCCTAGAATGACACGGTAGATGACGTAGGGTGTGAAGCTGACGCTGCGCAGAAGCCGCATCATCAGGCTGAGCGCCAGCAGGGCCGAAAGAAAGGCAAACAGTGCCGCAATGGCCCCATCCCGGGCCAGTTGCATATCGGCCTCGCGCACGGCATCCAATGCCAGCAGAGTGCCCGACGCCAGAATCGTCGGGATCGACATCAGCATGGCAATCCGCGCGCCGTCTTCACGGGTGTATCCCAATTGCCGCGCGCCGGTTATGGTTATCCCGGAACGGGACGTGCCAGGGATCAGGGCAAGAACCTGCCACAGACCCATGATGAGCGCGTCGCGTATTCCCCAGTTTTCGGCCCCTTTGGTTTCAGGAGCCTTCTGATCCACCCAATACAGCAGCAGACCGAAACCCAGCATTGTCCATCCGATGACCGTGATCGAGCGCATGGCCTGGCTCAACCCGGTGACATGCAGAATGAGGCCCGCGATCACGGTAGGAACAGTTGCAACGATCAGGCCCAGAGCAAGCCGGGCCTGCGGTGTATCCGCGCGTCCGGTCAGCGCGCGCGGCAACCCGGCAACGGCCTGTTTTACATCCGGCCAGAAATACAGCACCACGGCGCCCAGGGTTCCCACATGCACCGCGACATCAATGGCTTGACCCTGGTCCTGCAACCCCGACAGGTTGGGCAGCAGGATCAGGTGACCGGATGAAGATATGGGCAAAAACTCAGTGATTCCCTGAATGATTGCTACGAGAATCAGGTGAAACAAACTCATCTGCCCTGCCGTGCTGCTGCCACGTGTTCTTTGTGGGTTATGGGTATAAGGGCGATGGAAAAAAGGAAAGCGCGCATATAGGTCCGAAGCGGATCTAAAATTTCCAATTATTTTCCCTTTTTCTTAAAGACGCGCTGCATTTTTTCAATTTAGGTCAGTGCAATTGACTTTTCATCCAAAAGCTCATCCCGTAAAGAAACGGAACCTAGCCAATTCATGGAGTCTGACCCGTGGCCAAGCAACCGATGCTGAAATTTGTGCAGATCGACCGCGTCATGCCGGAAAAGCGTGCTGCCAATGACCGCAAGGACGACTTTGACGAGATCTATTCCGAGTTCGCCGCTGAAAAAGCAGCCGAACAGGCGAGTCGGTGCAGCCAATGCGGTGTTCCTTACTGCCAGTCGCATTGCCCGTTGCACAACAATATTCCCGACTGGTTGCGCCTGACTGCGACCGGACGTCTGGAAGAAGCCTATCAGGTAAGCCAGGCCACCAATACCTTCCCCGAGATCTGCGGGCGCATCTGTCCACAGGACCGCCTGTGCGAGGGCAACTGCGTGATCGAACAGTCGGGCCATGGAACGGTCACGATTGGTTCGATCGAGAAATACATAACGGATACCGCATGGGAAAAAGGCTGGGTCCAGCCGGTCGCTCCATCAGCCGAGCGCGCTGAAAGCGTGGGTATCATTGGTGCAGGCCCCGGTGGATTGGCCGCCGCGGATATGCTGCGCCAGGCTGGTATCCAGGTCACGGTATACGACCGTTATGACCGGGCCGGTGGTCTGCTGATGTATGGCATTCCGGGTTTCAAGCTGGAAAAAGACGTTGTTCAGCGCCGCAATGACCTGCTGGCAGATGGTGGGGTCGAGTTTGTTCTGAACTGCGACGTGGACGCGGCCAAGTTCCAGGAAATCAGGGCCAGGCATGATGCCGTTATCATTGCGACCGGTGTCTACAAGTCGCGCGACCTGGCAATGCCGGGCAGCGGTCTGGCCGGGATCGAGAAGGCAATCGACTTCCTGACGGCCTCGAACCGAAAGAGCTTTGGCGACGAGGTCGAAGAATTCGACAACGGTCGCTTGAACGCCGACGGCAAGAAAGTTGTCGTGATTGGCGGCGGTGACACCGCGATGGATTGCGTCCGCACTTCGATCCGCCAGGGCGCGACTTCTGTCAAATGTCTGTATCGCCGGGACCGGGCCAACATGCCGGGATCACAGCGCGAAACCCAGAACGCCGAAGAAGAAGGTGTGATCTTCGAATGGCTCAGCGCACCCAAAGGGTTCACGGGTGAAGACACGGTCAAGGGTGTTATCGTTCAGAAGATGCGCCTGGGACAGCCAGACGCGTCCGGTCGTCAGGCCCCCGAAGTCATCGAGGGCGCGGACTATGTCGAAGAAGCCGATCTTGTGATCAAGGCGCTTGGATTCGAACCTGAAGACCTGCCCACGCTGTTTGGACAACCCGACCTGCCGGTCACCCGCTGGGGTACGATCAAGGCGGCGTTCCAAACCGGCGAGACCGAAATGGACGGAGTCTATGCAATCGGTGACATCGTGCGCGGTGCCTCGCTGGTGGTCTGGGCGATCCGGGACGGTCGTGACTGCGCTGATGCGATCATCGAACGCTTCAATGCAAAATCTGCCGTTGCGGCTGAATAATCCCGGCGACCAGGAGGGTTTGAAATGCCTGAATTGCAAGGCCAATGCATGTGTGGCGCGGTCACGGTGACGGCAACTCCGGCGCGGGATGCGCTTGGGGCGTGCCATTGCGACCAATGCCGCCGCTGGACCAGTTCCATGCTTGTGACGTTTCAGGCCGAAGAAGGCTATGCCGCGCTTGGCCCGGTCAAAACCTTCACTTCCTCTGACTGGGCCGAGCGCGCCTTTTGCGCCGATTGTGGCTCGGCGCTTTGGTATCGGATCACGCTTCCGGGCGAGATGCACGGCCAGACGCAAATGGCGGCCGGCCTGTTCGACAACGCCGCAGGCAATCCGCTGAAACTTGAACTTTACATCGACAAAAAGCCCCAGGGCTACGTGTTCGCAGGCGAACGCCGGCAGATGACCAAAGCCGAGGTCGAAGCCATGTATGCCCCCTCTGACGAAGGAGACAGCCAATGACCAAATATGATGCCGATTGGGTGCGGGCCGAAGAAGCCAAGCGCAAATGGATGGCTGAAAATGGTCTCTACTCCGAGGAGGAAGAGCATTCTTCCTGTGGCGTAGGTCTCGTTGTGTCCGTGGACGGGAAAGCGTCGCGCAAGGTTGTGGACGCCGGTATCGACGCACTCAAGGCGATCTGGCACCGCGGCGCGGTTGATGCGGACGGCAAGACCGGCGATGGCGCGGGCATTCACGTGCAGATTCCGGTGTCGTTTTTCTACGATCAGATCAGGCGCACAGGCCACGAGCCCAAGTTGGATGAACTGATCGCCGTTGGTCAGGTTTTCCTGCCGCGCACCGACTTTGGCGCACAGGAACAGTGTCGGACCATCGTGGAAACCGAAGTTCTGCGCATGGGCTATTACATCTACGGCTGGCGTCATGTGCCGGTCGATGTCACCTGCCTGGGTGAAAAAGCCAACGCCACCCGGCCCGAGATCGAGCAGATCCTGATCTCGAATTCCAAGGGCGTGGACGAAGAAACCTTCGAGCGCGAGCTCTATGTCATTCGTCGCCGTATTGAAAAGGCCGCCTCGGCTGCCGGTATTTCCGGGCTGTACCTGGCGTCGCTGTCCTGCCGTTCGATCATCTACAAGGGCATGATGCTGGCCGAGCAGGTTGCCGTCTTTTATCCGGATCTGATGGACGAACGGTTTGAATCCGCCTTCGCCATCTATCACCAGCGCTATTCCACCAACACTTTCCCGCAATGGTGGCTGGCGCAGCCCTTCCGCATGCTGGCGCATAATGGTGAGATCAACACGCTGAAAGGCAACATCAACTGGATGAAAAGCCACGAGATCCGCATGGCGTCCTCGACGTTTGGGGATTATGCCGAGGATATCAAACCGATCATCGCCGGAGGTTCGTCGGATTCGGCAGCATTGGACTCGGTTTTTGAGGTTCTGGTGCGCGCGGGCCGCTCGGCCCCGATGGCGAAAACCATGCTGGTTCCGGAAAGTTGGTCCAAGCAGGCGGTGGAACTGCCGCAGGCGTGGCGCGATATGTATTCCTACTGCAACTCGGTGATGGAGCCGTGGGACGGCCCTGCCGCACTGGCCATGACGGATGGCCGCTGGGTCTGCGCCGGGCTGGACCGTAACGGCCTGCGTCCGATGCGTTACGTCGTGACTGGCGATGGTCTTGTCATTGCAGGATCCGAGGCCGGCATGGTGCCGATTGATGAGTCCACAGTGACCGAAAAAGGCGCGCTGGGCCCCGGTCAGATGCTGGCCGTCGATATGAAAAAGGGCAAGCTGTACCGCGACAAGCAGATCAAGGACAAGCTGGCGAGCGCATTGCCGTTTGGCGAATGGGTCGGCAAGATCAACGATCTGGACGAGGCGTTGGCAGGCGTGACCGAAAAGCCGATTTTTTCGGGTGAAGATCTGCGCAAGCGCCAGATCGCGGCAGGCTATTCAGTCGAAGAGCTGGAGCAGATTCTTGCGCCCATGGCTGAAGATGGCAAAGAAGCGCTGGCGTCCATGGGTGACGATACGCCCTCGGCGGTTCTTTCCAAGCAATATCGCCCGCTCAGCCATTTCTTCCGGCAGAATTTCAGCCAGGTCACCAATCCGCCGATCGACAGTTTGCGCGAATACCGCGTCATGTCCTTGAAAACCCGGTTCGGGAACCTGAAGAACGTGCTGGATGAGGACAGCAGCCAGACCGAGATCATCGTTCTGGAAAGCCCCTTTGTCGGAAACGCACAATGGGATGAACTGGTTGGAAACCTCAATGCTCCGCTGGCCGAGATCGATTGCAGCTTTGAGCCCGGTCAAGGCGCGCTGAGCGCTGCTTTGGCCCGTGTCAGAGCCGAAGCTGAAGAGGCGGTACGGTCTGGCGCAGGGCATCTGGTGCTGACCGACATGAACTCGGGTGAAGATCGTGTGGCGATGCCGATGATCCTTGCCACCAGCGCAGTGCACTCGCACCTGACCCGTCAGGGCCTGCGGACGTTCTGTTCCTTGAACGTACGCTCGGCTGAATGTGTCGATCCGCATTACTTTGCGGTTCTGATCGGCTGTGGCGCGACCGTTGTGAACGCCTATCTGGCCGAAGACTCGCTGGCCGACCGGATCGAACGCGGGTTGCTGGATGGCACCCTGACCGAAAATGTTGCCCGCTATCGCGAGGCCATCGACCAGGGCCTGCTGAAGATCATGGCCAAGATGGGGATCTCGGTGATCTCGTCTTATCGCGGTGGCCTGAACTTCGAGGCTGTTGGACTGAGCCGCGCGATGGTGGCAGAGTATTTCCCAGGCATGACCAGCCGGATTTCCGGCATCGGCGTCACCGGCATTCAGGCAAAGGCCGAAGAAATCCATGCCAAGGGCTGGAACAGTGGTCTGGACGTTCTGCCCATCGGTGGTTTCTACAAGGCCCGCGCAACGGGCGAGACCCACGCGTGGCAAGCGACCTCGATGCACATGTTGCAGATGGCCTGCAACAAGGCGTCCTATGAGCTGTGGAAGCAGTATTCGGCCAAGATGCAATCGAACCCGCCGATCCATCTGCGCGACCTGATGGATTTCAAACCGTTGGGCAAGCCGGTGCCGATCGAAGAGGTGGAATCGATCACCTCGATCCGCAAGCGGTTCGTCACGCCGGGCATGTCGCTGGGCGCGCTCAGCCCCGAGGCGCACAAGACGCTGAACGTGGCGATGAACCGGATCGGTGCGAAGTCCGACAGCGGCGAGGGTGGCGAGGACCCGGCCCATTTCGTGCCCGAACCCAATGGCGACAACCCCTCGGCCAAGATCAAGCAGGTGGCCTCGGGCCGGTTCGGTGTGACCGCTGAATACCTCAACCAGTGCGAAGAGCTGGAAATCAAGGTAGCCCAAGGTGCGAAACCGGGCGAGGGCGGCCAGCTGCCGGGCATGAAGGTCACCGACCTGATCGCGCGTCTGCGGCACTCGACCAAGGGCGTGACGCTGATTTCTCCGCCGCCGCATCACGACATCTACTCGATCGAGGATCTGGCGCAGCTGATCTATGACCTGAAACAGATCAACCCGCGCTGCAAGGTGACGGTGAAACTGGTGGCGTCCTCGGGCGTTGGCACGATCGCCGCCGGCGTGGCCAAGGCCAAGGCCGACATCATCCTGATTTCGGGTCACAATGGCGGTACCGGCGCATCACCTGCGACCAGCATCAAATATGCCGGTCTGCCATGGGAGATGGGTCTGACCGAGGCGCATCAGGTTCTGGCGATGAACAACCTGCGCGACCGGGTGACACTGCGCACCGATGGCGGCCTGCGCACCGGGCGCGACATCGTCATGGCGGCGATGATGGGGGCCGAGGAATACGGCATCGGCACCGCCGCACTGATCGCCATGGGCTGTATCATGGTGCGTCAGTGCCAGTCGAACACCTGCCCCGTCGGCGTTTGCACGCAGGATGAATCCCTGCGCGCGAAGTTCACCGGCAACGCGGACAAGGTGGTGAACCTGATCACCTTCTACGCGCAGGAAGTGCGCGAGCTGCTGGCCAGCCTTGGCGCGCGTTCCGTGGATGAAATCATCGGTCGGGCCGACCTGCTGGCGCAGGTCAGCCGGGGTTCGGCACATTTGGATGATCTGGATCTCAACCCTTTGCTGATCACCGTCGATGGTGCCCATAATATCGTGTACAATCGTGACAGGGACAGGAATGCCGTGCCTGATACGCTGGATGCCGAGATCGTGCGCGATGCGGCGCGGTTCCTGAAGGATGGCGAGAAGATGCAGTTGTCATATGCCATCCAGAACACGCACCGCACCGTCGGAACCCGTGTTTCCAGCCACATTGTACAGAATTTCGGCATGCGGAACACGTTCCAGGATGACCACCTGCACGTGAAACTTCAGGGTTCGGCCGGCCAATCCCTGGGTGCTTTCGCGGCTCCGGGCCTCAAGCTGGAAGTGTCGGGGGATGCCAATGACTATGTCGGCAAGGGTCTGTCTGGCGGTACGATCGTTGTGCGCCCGCCGCAGGTCAGTCCGCTGAAGGCAGATGAAAACACGATCATCGGCAACACGGTTCTCTATGGTGCAACTGACGGCCATCTGTTCGCGGCTGGCCGCGCGGGTGAACGGTTTGCCGTGCGCAACTCGGGCGCCAAAGTTGTGGTTGAAGGGTGCGGCTCGAACGGCTGTGAGTACATGACCGGTGGTGTGGCCGTGATTCTTGGCGACATCGGGGCCAACTTCGGTGCCGGGATGACCGGTGGCATGGCATATCTTTATGATCCCGAAGGCAAGGCCGAAGCGTTGATGAACAAGGAAACGCTTGTGACCTGCCCCGTCACCGTGGACCATTGGGTGGATCAGTTGAAAGCCCTGATCATGCGTCACGCCGAGGAGACTTACAGCCGCAAGGCCGCGGATATTCTCCAGCATTGGGATGTGGAAAAGGGCAACTTCCTACAGGTTTGTCCCAAGGAAATGCTGAACAAGCTCAGCCACCCGCTGAGCGAAGAAGTCACGGCAGTTCCGGCGGAGTAACCCGAAATCCCATCAAAAAACCGGCCCCGCGTGCCATTTGCAGCACGCGGGGCCCCGACTTTTGAGCGGTTTCAGTGGGATTCTTGCCTGCTCTGCCGAATTTCGCCATGCTTTTTTCACCTTGTAGTGATAGCCATGGCCTGTTTCGGTTTCCAATGGTGACAGAGTAGGGGCAACAGGATGCCAACGACATATCGCGATCAGTTCTTCACCTTTGATCCCGCAAACCCACCGCCAGGGGGAACCGCCGTCACTGTCAGCAGTTTAAACCTGACTGACGTGAATGATGACAATCTTATTGACGCGCCCAGTGGCGATACGGTCAACGGACAAGACGTAACAAATTCCTGGCCGGGGGATACTGTTACGATCAACGTGTCAGGCGTCGGGAACGTGACCTATACAGGAACCACTTTCTACCTGGCCGATGGATCACGGGTTTTCACCCCCACAGACAACCAGGTGCTTCAGCCTGGAACGCTGGTATCGACCACTTTTGTCAATACATCGGGCCCCCTGAATGTCGGAAATCTGGGACCGCCGTGTTTTACGGCAGGGACCATGATCGCGACACCGGAAGGTGAGCGCGCGGTTGAGGATTTGAAGGCTGGTGATCTGGTCATCACGGTGGATCACGGACCACAACCCTTGATCTGGATCGGGTCTACAACCGTCGCAGCCGAAGGCAAACTGGCCCCAATCCGTTTCGATGCGGGGGTGTTCGGTCTGGATCGCCCCTTGCTGGTTTCACCGCAGCACCGGATGCTGATCGAAGACTGGCAGGCGTCCTATCTGTTCGGCCATACCGAAGCTCTGGTTCCGGCGCATACCCTGGTCAACGATGACACGGTGACACGGGTCGAGGGCGGTGAGGTTGAATATTTCCACCTCTTGTTCAAACAACATGAGATCGTCATCGCCAACGGAGCGAAAAGCGAAAGCTATTATCCCGGACACGCGTTGTCGGCCTCGGATCGTGAAACGCAAAGCGAAGTTCTGCACTTGTTTCCCGAATTGACTGGGCTTGATCCGATGTCGCTGAAAACCGCGCGCCCGATCGTTCATCCGCGCGAGGCGCGTGTTTTCGCGATTTAGGCCGTTTCAAACCGGAACCCTGCGTCGTATAGCTGAGGCATGGCGAAGAAAGCAGCCCGCAAATCCGGCGGTAAAAAAAGCAAGGCATCCAGAAAGAAAGTACCGGTGGCGCGGCAGATTCGCCGCTGGGTAGCGCGCGCGGCCATGGCAGTCGTGTGTCTCGTCGTTGGTCTGGTCCTGATTTATTCGGTCGTGAACCCGCCCGTGACTCATACCATCTGGTCGGAATGGCGCCGGCTGGGAAAGGTTGAACGCGAATGGGTGCCGATCGAGGATATGGCCCCGATCATGGCAAGATCGGTTGTGGCGGCTGAGGACGCAAATTTCTGTCTGCATTGGGGATTTGACGTTGAAGCCATTCGCGATGCGCTTGAGGATGGCGGAAGTCGCGGTGCGTCGACCATCACGCAACAGGTGGTGAAGAATGTGTTCCTCTGGCAGGGCCGCAGCTGGGTGCGCAAGGCTTTGGAAACCTCGATCACGCCGTTGGTTGAGATATTCTGGAGCAAGCAGCGTATTCTTGAGGTGTATCTGAATGTCGCCGAAACCGGAAATGGCGTGTTTGGGGTCGAAGCTGCGGCGCAACGCTATTTCAACACCAGCGCGGCAAAGCTGACTTCGGTTCAGGCGGCACGGATTGCCGCAATCCTGCCGTCCCCGCGCAACCGGTCGGTCACGGACCCGACTGCGCACACCCGCAGACGGGCGGCTTCAATCCTCGATGGGGCGGCCACCATCCGCGCAGATGGTCGCGCGGATTGTTTCGAGGATTGAAACCCGCTATCTGCCAAGGGTAAATCTGTCGGGTATTCACTGGTTCGAATGGAAGTCCATGGCGCGTCTGTTTCACGTTCCCCTCTCTCCGTATTGCCGCAAGGTCCGTCTGTCGCTGGCGGAGAAGAAGATCGAGGTTGAGCTGGTAGAAGAGCGATACTGGGAACAGGATCCCGACTTTCTGCGGCGCAACCCGGCGGGAAAAGTACCCGTTTTGCGTCTGGACGGCCAGATCATGTCGGAAAGCGCGGCCATCTGCGAATACATCGAAGAAACCCGGCCTGAGCCAGCTTTGATGCCGAAAAACCCCGAAGCCAGGTTCGAAGTGCGACGGCTGGTCGGATGGTTTGACGACAAGTTTCACCACGAGGTAACATCGAAGCTGTTGTATGAGCGAGTGAACAAAAAGGTGACAGGGCAGGGGTATCCGGACAGCAAGAATGTCAAACAAGGTGCCAAGGCGATCAAGTACCATCTGGATTACATGGCATGGCTGCTGGATCACCGCCGTTGGTTGGCCGGGGATCAGATGACATTGGCGGATTTCGCGGCCGCCGCGCATCTGTCTTCGCTGGATTACATCTCGGACGTGGACTGGAACCGCAGTCAGGTGGTCAAGGACTGGTATGCCAAGATCAAGTCTCGACCGGCATTTCGGTCAATTCTGGCGGATCAGGTGCCAGGCTTCCGACCGCCGCCCCATTACGCTGATCTGGATTTCTGATAGGGTGCGCAAGGGGGGCCGTCTGCCCCCCATCGCGCCGTGGGCGCGATTCCCCCCGAGGATATTTTTGGCCAGATGAAGAGCGGATCGGATCTTAAGGAAAAGCTGGTGCAACAAGCCTTGGCAGAGGGGTTTGTTGCCTGTCGCGTGTGCCGCCCTTGGGATGTTCCACAGGTACCGAAACGCTTGCGGGCATATCTGGACGCCGGATACCACGGGCAAATGGGATGGATGGCCGAACGCACACATTGGCGTGGCGATCCTGCCGCCCTTTGGCCCGAGGCGCAATCGGTGGTCATGTTGGCCGAAAGCTATACGCCGGAACATGACCCGACGGAGATTCTGAAACACCCGGATCGTGGTGCAATTTCGGTCTATGCGCAGAACAAGGACTATCATGATCTGGTCAAGAAGCGGCTGAAGCGGTTGGCGCGATGGCTGATTGCCGAAGCCGGAGGCGAGGTGAAGGTATTTGTCGATACCGCGCCGGTTCCCGAGAAGGCGCTGGGATATGCCGCCGGACTGGGGTGGCAGGGCAAGCATACCAATCTTGTAAGCCGCGAATGGGGAAATTGGGCCTTTATAGGGTCTGTTTTTTCTACTCTGGACCTGCCAGCAGACAATTCAGAGATCGATCATTGCGGGTCGTGCCGCGCCTGTCTGGACAGTTGCCCGACCGATGCGTTTCCGGCCCCGTATCAACTGGATGCACGGCGGTGCATTTCCTATCTGACCATTGAACATAAAGGCCCGGTCGACCATGAGCTGCGCGGTAAGTTGGGCAATCGGATCTATGGCTGCGACGATTGTCTGGCGGCCTGTCCATGGAACAAGTTTGCCGTCGCCGCGAGCGATATGCGCTATGCCGCCCGGGACGATCTGAAAGCGCCCGGTTTGGAAGAACTGGCAGCGCTGGACGATGCTGCTTTTCGTGCAAAGTTTTCGGGCTCGCCGATCAAACGTATCGGGCGGGACCGGTTCGTGCGCAACGTTCTGTATGCCATTGGAAACTCGGGACAGTCGAAATTGAAAACAGTGGCTCAGCGTCTGTTGGAAGACCCCGACGAGACCGTGGCCGACGCGGCGCGCTGGGCGGTGGAACAACTGTCATAATTGCCGCAAACAGGCTGGACGTGTCGTGCATAACCGCTACACCCATCCCCAGCGAACAGTGAGGAGGACCCGATGACGGTGTCTTTGGGGGTAGATACGGGCGGGACCTATACCGACGCGGTGTTGATCAGGGATGAGAAAGAGGTCATCGCCTCGGCCAAGTCGCTGACCACCCGGGCGGATCTGGCGATTGGTGTGGGCAAGGCGATCTCGTCTGTGCTGGCAGAGGCGCAGGTCACGCCGGATCAGATCTCGATGGCGTCATTGTCGACGACGCTGGCCACGAATGCTCTGGTCGAGGGGCAGGGCGGCCGTGTCGCGTTGATCTATATCGGGTTCAAGGACAGTGATCTTGAAAAACACGGGTTGAAAGAGGCGTTGAAAGGCGATCCGGCCCTGGTGATTGCCGGTGGGCATACCCATTCCGGTGGGCAGGCTGCGGCCTTGGATATCGCAGCGCTTGAGGCCTTTTTGGATTCGCATAAGGGGATTTCCGGCTTTGCGGTTGCTGCCCAGTTCGCCACCCGCAACCCGGCGCATGAGTTGGAAGCGGCGCGCATGATCTCGGAAAGAACCGGGGCGCCGGTGACCTGCTCGCATCATTTGTCCGCCAAGCTCAATGGTCCGAAACGCGCCGTGACGGCTGTTCTGAATGCGCGGCTGATCGGGATGATCGACCGCCTGATCGGGCGTGCACAGGATCAGCTGCACGCGCTGGGGATTTCGGCACCGATGATGGTGGTGCGCGGCGATGGCGCCCTGATGAGCGCGGAACAGGCGCGGGAACGGCCGATTGAGACTATCCTCAGCGGGCCTGCGGCTTCTATCGTCGGGGCGCGGTGGCTTACCGGAGCGGAGAATGCGCTGGTCTCGGACATCGGGGGAACCACCACTGATGTGGCGCTTATCCGGGACGGAAAGCCCGCGATCGACCCGGCCGGGGCGCAGGTGGGTGGGTTTCGCACCATGGTCGAAGCCGTGGCGATGCGAACCCACGGTCTGGGCGGCGACAGTCAGGTTCATGTTGCGACCGAAGGGTTGCGGGGCGGTGTTTTCCTGGGCCCGCGTCGCGTGTTGCCCGTTTCGCTGATCGCATCAGAAGCACCCGACGTTGTGCATTCAGTACTGGATGAACAATTGCGGGCCACGACCGTGGGCGAGCATGATACGCGCTTTGCCCGCCGCGTGCCCGGCATCCATGCTGAAGGAGTAGGTGCGCGGGAAGAAAGCCTGTTGGAGAGGCTGGGAGATCACGTTCTGCCCCTGAGCGCCTTGCTGCGGTCGCGGATGGAGAACGGGGCGCTGACGCGCCTGGTCGATCGCGGAATCATCCAGGTGTCCGGGGTTACGCCATCTGATGCCAGCCACGTGTTGGGGAGGGTTCGTGCCTGGGATGTCGATGCGGCGCGCAAGGCATTGGAACTGATGGCGCGCAAACGGGTCGGGTCAGGGGATATGTTGGCAAACTCTCCCGAAGCGCTGGCCCAGATGATCGTGGATCAATTGACGGAACAGACCAGTTTGACCTTGTTAGAGGCTGCTTTTGACGAAGAGCAGGTTGGTTTTGGTCTGCCTTCGCAAGACTTGGCGCGTCATGTGCTGACACAGCGCGGGTTGGCACAACACCGTGGGTTGCTGTCGCTGAGCGCGGCTTTGAATGTGGATGTGGTTGGCCTTGGGGCGTCGGCCCCCAGCTATTACCCTGCGGTGGGTGAACGGCTGCATTGCCGAATGATCCTGCCGGAACATGCGGGCGTGGCAAATGCGATTGGTGCTGTCGTGGGGCGGCTGACCCTGCGTCGCTCGGGCACGGTCACGTCCCCGGCGGAAGGGCGATATCGTGTGCATCTGGAGGATGGCCCGAAGGACTTCGCCGCGTCAGAGGACGCCCTGGCCCTGTTGGAAAAGGTTTTGATGTCCGAAGCAGAGGGCGCAGTACGAGAAGCCGGCGCAGAAGACATTCGCGTGATCGTGGATCGTGACATCAAAACCGCGCGAGTCGAGGCAAAGGATGTATTTGTCGAGGCCCTGATCACGGTCGAGGCAAGCGGACGTCCACGGGTGGCCGCAGGCTAGCCCCCCTGAAAGCTTCAGAGGGGCCGGGCAGGTGGTACTTTATTCTGCTGCGCTTGAGCGTTTGGGCAGGACCCAATCCTGACGCGGGAAGTGGCAGGTATAGCCGTTCGGGATCCGCTCCAAGTAATCCTGATGCTCGGGCTCGGCTTCCCAGAACTCTCCGACAGGTTCGACCTCGGTCACGACTTTTCCGGGCCACAAGCCGCTGGCATTCACGTCGGCGATGGTGTCCAGGGCCACCTGTTTCTGGGTGTCATCCACGTAGTAGATCGCGGATCGATAGCTCATGCCGATATCGTTGCCCTGACGGTTGACCGTGGTCGGGTCATGGATCTGAAAGAAGAATTCCAGCAGGTCGCGATAGCTGATCCGAGACGGATCGAACCAGATCTCGATCCCTTCCGCGTGGGTGCCGTGATTGCGATAGGTCGCGTTGGGCACGTCACCGCCGGTATAGCCGACACGCGTACGCGACACGCCCGGCAGTTTGCGGATCAGGTCCTGCATCCCCCAGAAGCAGCCCCCGGCCAGTACAGCGCGTTGTTGGGTCATCAGATATCCTCCACATGAATCAGGTATTCGCCATAACCTTCGGCTTCCATCTCATCCCGATGAATGAACCGAAGCGAGGCGGAGTTTATGCAGTACCGCAAACCACCATGTTCACGCGGACCGTCCGGGAAGACATGCCCCAGATGGCTGTCTCCGTGTTTCGAGCGAACCTCGGTCCGGATCATGCCATGCGTGGTATCGCGGAACTCTTCGACATGTTCGTGCACGATCGGCTTGGTGAAACTGGGCCAACCGCACCCGGATTCGTATTTATGGGTCGAGGCAAACAGCGGTTCACCTGATACGATGTCCACATAAATGCCCGGTTCTTTGTTGTTCAGGTATTTTCCGGTGCCCGGACGTTCCGTACCACTGCGCTGAGTGACATGAAACTCTTCGGGCGAAAGCGCAGCAATGGCCGTGGGGTCTTTGGTATAGCGAGTCATGGATCCTCCGGCTGAAATAGTGTTTGCGCCATTATCTGGGGGCTGCGGGGAGGAAAGCAAAGCGATATTTCAAACCGCTCTCGCAGTCGTGCAAGTGATCTGAACAACAAAGACGCGCGTATCAGGATGAAAGGGAGGACAAGACATGATGAGATTGCTGCTTTTGACTGCCCTGGTCTTACTGGGCCGCGCCGTTCAGGCGGCGCCTCTGACCGGTGAGTTCGACTCGATCGACGGAGGCACATTGGCCATCGAAGATTGGCGCGGCCAACCTGTGCTGGTGGTCAACACCGCGTCGCAATGTGGGTTTACCGGGCAATACAAGGCGCTGCAAAAGGTACATGAGGTCTATTCCGGCAAAGGGCTGGTCGTTCTTGCGGTGCCGTCGGATTCGTTCAATCAGGAGCTGGAAACGGCAGGTGAGGTCAAACAGTTCTGCGAGATGAACTATGGGCTAACCCTGCCGATGACGGATATCACTCCGGTCAAAGGGGCTGAGGCCCACCCGTTCTATAAGGCCGTTGCCGCGCAGACCGGGTTCACGCCCAAATGGAACTTCAACAAGATCCTGATCGATTCTGAGGGTGAAGTCGCGGCGACCTTCGGGTCAAATGTAAAACCCGATTCCCGCAAACTGCTGTCTCAGGTCGAAGCTTTGCTGCCCTGAGCGGGCTGGCGTGAAAGCTGAACCGCAAGAATGCCAAGGGTTGTAACGGCAACGCCAACCGCATCCATGGCGCCTAGCTTCTCGCCCAGCAGAATCGCCGCGATGGTGACCCCGAACACAGGGTTCAAAAAGTGGAAGGTGGCAGCGCGAACGGCTCCGATCCGGTCCAACAGCAGGAACCAGATCAATGTCGCCAGCAATCCGGGGAAAAGGGTTGTGTAGGTAAAGGCCAGCGCCAGTGGCAACGTCGGGTGGATGTAGATGGTTTCAAAGACCGGAGCAGCCACAAACAGCGCGGCTGAACCAACCAGCATCTGCAGGCCGACGACCATCATGAAGTTCCCGCCGGACGTTGCGCCGCGAACGGCCAAGGTTGCGAAGGTCAAGGCAAGAGCACCCAAACCGCAAAGCGCGACCCCGAACACATCAACGCCCGCGCTGATCCGACTGCTCATGATAAGGGCGACTCCGGCGAAACCGGCGAACAGACCCAAAACACCCAATGGCCGCAGCTTTTCGCCGAAAATCAACCACCCCGCCAGCGCCACCAACAAGGGCATGGTGGATGCGATTATGGCCGCGACCGATGCCTCGACCGTTTGCATTGCATAGAAATTCAGACCCAAATACAGGGCATTTTGGCAGATCCCGAACAGGATCGTTGCGCGCCATTGGTTTCGGGTCAGGTGCCAGCTTTGCCCCATCGAGCGGGCAATCATGACCCCCAGAACACCCGAGATCAGAAACCTCAAGGCCAGCGAAAACAGAGGGGACGCATCCGCCACGATGATCCGCGCCGAGGTAAAGGCAGATGACCAGATCAGGGCAAATGTCAGCCCCATGGCTATGGCGCGCAGATCCATGGAGACCCCCTGTCACTTCGCGCGGACTGTCCCTGATTTCGAGATCGGTCGCAAGCGGTGCGCGTCAAAAAAGACACATGCGTGATGCAAGAAAAACCTTGTGCATGTTTATATTGATTGACTAGCCAATTAAAGATATCGGCGGCACGATCTGACATATCAAGGGAGGTTTGTCGGTGCTTCTGGAGTACATTCTATCTTTCGGCGTCCTGCTGGCATTGGGCCTGGTCGCTTTTTTCGTCGTGAAATGGTGGAACCTGCGCTGTGTCGGCGTGACACCGGTTCATCTGTTCACGTTCATCGCGATCCTGTTCACATCCGGTCTGGATGTCGGTCTGATCATGTTCCCACTTACCGAATTTGGTGGATATGCCGAAGACCCGGCTTACGCCTTCGCGAACCCGCTGGCCATCGAGTTTGGATTCTGGGGTTTCCTGATCTGGGCCTTCTATTTCCTGACCGCCTTCTACTTCTGCGTGATCGAACCCCGCGTGAGGTTCTTTGAGATCCCGCTGGTCAAGCTGATCAACAACGTGGTCATCATCGGCACCTGCGCCTTCACCGCCAGCCTGTTCCTGATCTACCTGCCCGGCTATCTGCCCGAGGTCGGAGATGGTGAATCCGTCGTCACCACCTTCTACATCATCGTGTTTGTCGTCATTCTGGCGGCGGCCTATTCCTCGACCGATCTGAAATACGTTCGCATCCTGTCCGTCGGTTCGACCTTTCTGTTCCTTGCCCTGATTCTGGGCATGTGGGCAGCCGCAGGCATGGGCGTGAGTGGGTTCGTGGAAACCGGCAGCAATATCGGGGCCTATTTCGCCAACCTGCACAAGTTCGTCCTGCCATTGACCGACTATCACGCGTTCTACCTGTTCTGGTGGTTTGCTTGGTCGATCATGATCGGACAGTTTACGTCGCGCTTCGTGGGTGGTCTGACCACGTGGCAGTTGCTGGCCGCGCTGTTGATCTTCCCGTCCATCCCGCTGGGGATCTGGTTCACCGTTCTTTACTATTACCACCTGAACGGCATCAGCACCGCAGGCATCACCAACATTGCGATGGTTATCGTGGGTGTGACGTTCGTGATCAACTCATTGGACTCGCTGATCCGTCTGTACACCGACAACCTGAACCTGACCGTCGAGCGGTTCGGAAAGGCGATCTATGTGGCTGGCAACGTCGCGCTGCTGTTTGTCCTGACCCTGCTGTTCCAAAGCCAGTGGCTGCAAATCCAGTGGATCGGAGCGGTCGTGGTTGGCCTGTATCTGGCCTGCGTCGTCTATATCCTGATCACCAAACGCCAGGAGGTGATGAGTATCGATTCAATGCCAGAAGACCGTGATCTGGACTTCCACAAGGTTGAAACGGTCCACTGACCGGACCAGAGACACGGAACAGAAACGGGCGCCTTTGGTGCCCGTTTTTATTTTGACCGCACACTCTCACTGCTCCGAACAATTTGCAGGCTTTTCAACCACGCGGCATCCCAAACCGGGCGGCGGCTGCCTTTGCGATACGATCAAAAGGAATGTTGCCCGCGGTGCGATCAACCGGTCCGTGAAATGAGGTTGGGCAAGGCTACTCGTCAACCGCCGGATAGATGAACCCGTTTACCGGGTAGGAATTGCCGTAACGGCCCGGTTGGCTTTCAACCCGGACCAACGTCCAGTCATTGTTTTTCGAGACATCCTTGACGCCCATTTGCAACGACACCTTGTTGCGGTGCCAATTTGCATGATTCACGATGACTTCCCGATCGGAGACGATATCGGATACGACAGCCACATGGCCCAGGGGCATCCCGCGGGTTGCCCGAAACGACATTACCGCACCAACAACCGGTTCCTTGCCGCGCTCGAACACTTTCTGCGCCTTCCGCCACCAGTCCTTCGCATTGCCACGAATTTCAATACCGCTGAGGTCTCGGGCGTAGGGCACGCACCATACTCTTTGCCCTCGGGCCCGCTTTTTCGAGACCTCTTGCAGCGCCATCAACTGACGTTCGGGATCGAGATTCTCATAGGTGGTGTTTTGCGCACAGGCAGAGACAAGAGTGATTAAACCCACCGCAATCGCGGAACGGGCACTGCCGGACAAGCGCGGCCAAGTCGTTTTCTTTCTACAGACGCTGTTTTGCAAGATGCTTCATTGCCGGTTCGAAGATTGACGAAGTTGTAAGATGATCGGACAAGCCTTGAAAAGAGGCCCGCCACCGCCACGGCAAGATTTTGCCAGTTCTCCGACCCAGGTTCAGGTCAATGGCTGCCCTCGAAGGCGCATTTTCCCTTTGGTGGCGAATTCCGGCCCGACACATGCTGTGCGAAACGGGTTCAAAACCCGCAGGCACAAAACATTCAAGACGATAGAAAAAGGGCCCCCCGAAGGCGGCCCTTTATCGTTGACTGGAAAAGCTGAAATCAGCCGTTCACGCTGTCTTTCAGCGCTTTGGCGATGGTCATTTTCACAACCTTGTCGGCTTCTTTGGTGAAGGTCTCACCAGTGGCCGGGTTGCGAACCTGACGCTCGGGGCGTTCGCGGCAGTAGATTTTTCCGACGCCGGGCAGGGTCACTGCGCCACCGGCCGAAACTTCGCGGGTGATCAGGCCGGTGATGGCCTCCAGCGCGGAGTTCGCGGATTTCTTGTCGGTTCCCATTTCCTCAGCGAGAGCAGCAACCAGCTGAGTCTTTGTCATAGGCTTTGCCATTTCTTGGTCTCCTTAACGTGCCCGATCTATAGGGCCTCACCGCGTAACTGTAACGGGATATTGTGGCCAAACACAACGAATAGTAGCGCTGAAACCCCTAAAAATATGGGGAAAACGTTGCTTTTTTGCGTCAGAGGAAGGCCGTTTCGTCGAAGGAGCGCAATTTCCGACTGTGCAAACGCTCCAACGGCATGCCGCGCAGATGTTCCATCGCCTTGATGCCGATGGCCAGATGTCGGCTGACCTGAGTGGTATAAAACGAAGACGCCATGCCCGGCAGCTTCAATTCCCCGTGCAGGGGTTTGTCCGAAACGCACAGCAAAGTGCCATACGGAACGCGGAACCGATAGCCGTTCGCGGCAATGGTGGCACTTTCCATATCCAGCGCGATTGCTCGGGATTGGCTGAGTCGCTGGACCGGACCGGACTGATCGCGCAATTCCCAGTTTCGGTTGTCGACCGAGGCCACAGTGCCCGTCCGCATGATCCGCTTCAGCTCATACCCTTCCAGTTTGGTCACTTCGGCCACGGCGTGTTCCAGCGCCACCTGTACTTCGGCCAGAGGCGGGATCGGCACCCAGACCGGCAGATCGTCATCCAGAACCTTGTCTTCGCGCAGATAGGCGTGGGCCAGAACGAAATCACCCAATGCCTGCGTATTGCGCAACCCGGCGCAGTGACCAACCATCAGCCACGCGTGTGGGCGCAGAACTGCAATATGGTCGGTGGCGGTCTTTGCATTGGATGGGCCAACACCGATGTTCACCAACGTAATTCCCGAACCATCTTCGCGCTTCAGGTGGTAGGTCGGCATTTGCGGCAGTTTCAGCGGTTGTTCGATAGGTGCCTTGGGGTCCGTGATCTCGGCATTGCCGGTTGAAACAAAGCTGGTATAGCCGCTGGCAGGATCCGCCAATTGCTCGCGGGCGTAGTTTTCGAATTCCGAGACATAGAACTGGTAGTTCGTGAACAACACGTGGTTCTGAAAGTGACCTGCGTCAGTTGCGGTATAGTGTGCCAGCCTCGCAAGCGAATAATCCACGCGTTGGGCGGTGAAAAGGGACAAGGGTCCAACGGCATCATCATGTTCATGCACGCCATTGACGATGTCATCATTGGTGGTTGTCAGGTCCGGAACATCAAACACATCGCGCAGGGTGAAGTCGGCCGCGCCCTGATGAGGCACGACAAGATCGGGATTGTTTGCCACGGCAAAATGCACCGGAATCGGTGTGTCCGACGCCGCAATCGTCACTGGCTGGCCATGGTTCTTGATCAACAGTGCGATCTGTTGGGTCAGGTAGGATCTGAACAAATCCGGGCGTGTCACCGTCGTGGCGTGAACGCCGGGTTCGGACACGTGACCAAAGCTCAGGCGGCTGTCGACTTGGGCATAGGTCGAGGTTTTGATGCGAATTTCCGGGTAATAGGCTCTGTATCGCGCGGCGGGCGCCCCATTTCCCATGGCGTCCGCAAAGCTGTCGCACAGGAAATCGGTGGCCTGCACGTACAGCTCTTCGAGCCGTGCAACAGCGGCGGCGGGATCGGTAAACTGTTCTGGCGCGGGTGCTTGCGGTGTCAGGAGTGTGGTCATGCCAATGGTTCCAGAAGTTCTATTTTTTCGAATGTGCGTACGTCGACCAACCCGAGATCCGAGATTCGAAGCTCGGGAATCACGACCAGCGCCAGCAATGAATGCTGCATGTACGCGTTGTTCAGATGACAGCCGCAGTCCTGCATCGCCTGCACCATCCTGTCGGCCTTGGCTGCGACTTCGGCGGCAGGACTGTCGGACATTAGGCCTGCGATGGGCAGCTCGACCAGCGCCAGTTCCTGCCCGTCCCGGAACAAGGTGATGCCACCGCCCACTTCGGCCAGGCGGTTGGCGGCCAGCGCCATCTGATCCCGGTCCGTACCGACGACGATCATGTGATGACTGTCATGCGCCACGGTCGAGGCCATGGCCATTTTTCCCTGATAGCCAAAGCCCGAAACAAAAGCATTGGTGACGCCCCCGGTGGCCTGGTGCCGCTCGACCAGCGCAATCTGGCACACTTCGCCTTCGCCCTCGACCAGCCCGCCAATGATCGGCAATTCAGCCTTCAATGCCTTGGTCGGGGCCTGGTTTTCCACCACGCCGATGACGTTGGCCTGAACTTTGTTGGCCCCTTCCGGTGCCTTGATCTCAAAATCGACCGACGTCAGTTCATGCCCCAGATGCACGGTGTTGCGTGATTTTTCGGGCCAGTTCAGATGTGGACAGTCCACCTTGATAGAACCGTTTTCCGCGACCACCTGCCCGCGGGCCATCACCATCTCAATCGGCAACTCAGTCAGATCCGAGCTGAGGATGATATCCGCCCGCCGCCCCGGAGTGACGGAACCGATCTCGCGTTCCAGCCCGAAATGCGTTGCCGTGTTGATCGTCGCCATTTGCAGCGCGACCAGGGGGTCACATCCGCAAGCAATGGCATGGCGCACGACGCGGTTCATATGCCCGTCATTCACCAATGTGCCGGAATGACAGTCATCCGTGCACAGAATGAAGTTGCGCGGATCCAGCCCTTTTTTTGTCACGGCCGTAATCTGGCTTTCCACATCATACCAGGCCGACCCCAGACGCATCATCGAGCGCATCCCCTGCCGAACCCGAGCAATGGCGTCGGCCTCGCATGTGCCTTCGTGATCATCCGCCGGGCCACCCGCGACGTAAGCCGCAAAATCAGGCCCTAAATCGGGCGAAGCATAGTGCCCTCCGACCGTTTTCCCGGCCCGTTGAGTGGCTGCAATCTCGGCCAGCATCTTGGGGTCGCAGTGGATCACGCCCGGGAAATTCATCATCTCGCCCAGCCCGATGATACCCGGCCAGTTCATTGCCTCGGCCACGTCTTCGGGTGTGATTTCATAGCCCGTCGTTTCCAACCCCGGTGCGGATGGCGCGCAGGATGGCATCTGGGTGAAAATATTGACCGGTTGCATCATGGCTTCGTCATGCATCATGCGCACGCCGTCCAGACCCAGCACATTGGCGATCTCATGCGGATCGGTGAACATGCTGGTGGTTCCATGCGGGATGACGGCACGGGCGAATTCGGCTGGGGTGAGCATTCCGGATTCGATATGCATATGCGCATCACACAAGCCGGGCACGATGTAGCGCCCTTGTGCATCGATGATTTCCGTATCCGGCCCCACGCAATGCGAGGCATCCGGTCCGACGAATGCTATGCGCCCGGCAGCAATCGCCACAGAATGATCGGGCAACAATTCGCGGCTGTGTACGTTCACCCAGATTCCGCCCTGAATGACCATGTCCGCCGCCTCGCGTCCGGCTGCAACTGCGATCAATTTGGGGGCGACATCGGGCCAGCTTGGGAAAGGTGTGTATTCCATGGCTCAACTTTCACGAATGCGTCAGCGGGTGCAACCCCGGTTCTTCGGTCTTGGGGATTCCTTGTACATGTTGGGCACGTCTTTTGGTTCTGGCGCGCGCGTTTCCCATTACACCTCAGACCCGATCTCACGCCGCACCCAGTTGGCAAAGGCCACGGCGCCGGGTGTGTCCTCGGCCTGCGGGGACAGCAGCAGATAGTAGGACTCGGGCATTCGCGCACGGTGCTTGAACGGCGCGACCAGCTGACCGCGCTTGATCAGATGACTGGCGATCGTGTCATGTGCCAGGCAAAGACCACCGCCAGCCATGACCGCTGACAGGCAAACCAGGTAGGTCGTCGCGTAGGTTATCGGCGGATTTTCCCAATTCAGACCCTGATCTTCCGCCCAACTTGGCCAGTTGGACAGCAGGTTGGAGCAGTCGAAAAGTGGCTGTTCCTGAAGGTTTTCCAGGCATACCGGATATCCGGGAGCGCAGACCGGATAATAGTGTTCGGTGTGCAGAATTTCGGTTCGGACCGTATCCGACGGACGAAGCGAGAACCGAATCTCGACCGCTGCGCCTTCGGCCATTTCGCGCGGTTCCCAAAGCTCGGTGAAGACGTTCAATTGAACATGTGGATGTTCCGCCCGAAACGCCGGCAGGCGCGGGGCCAGCCAGTTGACGGCAAAGCTGATGTTGCATTGCACTTGAACCGCGTTTGGTTGCGCGCCGGTAACCGCCCGGGTTCCGCGCATCAGTGTCCGAAAGGCTTCTCGCACAACTGGCAGATAGGTGATTCCGGCCTCGGTCAGTTCCAGAGCTTTGGGGCGGCGCAGAAACAGTGGCTGCCCCAGATGCCCCTCCAGTGATTTGATCTGCTGGCTGACGGCGCTTTGCGTCATGTTCAGGTCTCGTGCCGCGCCGGTAAACGAGAGATGTCGTGCGGCGGCTTCGAAAGTGCGCAACCAGCCCAGCGGAGGAAGCGAGTTCTGCATCGACATAACCCCGACATAAGTTCAGCTAATGGGATAGTCGTGTTTTTTTCGTTGGTCAAACTGCCGGGCCCCATGCAGGTTTGGCCACGACCAGCCGCGAAAGGAGCCGAGCATGAGCCTCACCAGTCTTCGTCCCAATATCGACCATTGGTCCGAGCGCGTGGATATGGCCGCCGCCTTCCGCTGGACGGCCCGGCTGAACATGCATGAGGCGGTTGCCAACCATTTCAGCCTGGCGGTGAATGATGACGGCACGCAGTTTCTGATGAACCCCAATCAGGTGCACTTTGCGCGCATTCGTGCCTCGGATCTTTTGTTGCTGGATGCCAATGACCCGCATGTGATGGAACAACCCGGTGCCCCGGACCCGACGGCCTGGGGGCTGCATGGCTCAATCCACCGCCACTGCCCGCATGCGCGTTGCGTCATGCATGTGCATTCGATCTTTGCAACCGTTCTGGCCTCATTGGCCGACAGTTCATTGCCGCCGATCGATCAGAACACGGCGACCTTTTTCAACCGTTACGTGGTTGATGAAGAATTCGGAGGTCTGGCCTTTGAAAGCGAGGGTGAGCGCTGCGCCGGGATGCTGTCCGATCCCAGGAAGAAGGTCATGATCATGGGCAATCACGGTGTTCTGGTCATCGGCAGCGACCCTGCCGACACCTTCAACAGGCTGTATTATTTCGAACGCGCGGCCGAAACCTACATTCGTGCCTTGCAGACCGGGCTGCCCTTGCGCGTATTATCCGACGAGATTGCCGAGAAAACAGCGCAAGAGCTGGATGCCTATCCCGATCAGGCCGAGGCGCACCTGCGTGAGATCAAAGCGATCCTTGATTCCGAAAATTCGGACTACGCGACCTGAGGCAAAGCGATGCGCCTAGTCGAAGCGGGGGGTTTGATTGCATCCGAATAACCGGACTCAAACCCGTTCAAACAAAGCGATCAAAGCGGTGTCATCCTTGTTGGGGCCAGCCGCGAGATCTCCGTATATGCGGACTTCGGGCAGGGTCAGGTTGCGAATCTGATCCTGTTCCAGTTTGCGGAAAGCGTCAGCAAAACCCAGTTCCTTGTAATGGCGCGCATTGATCGAAAGGGCAAACTGCGCCCCGTGCCGCGCCACGCGTAACAGTTCGGGCAACACCTCGGGGCCCAAATGACCATGTGTGAAAGTGCCGGATGAAACTATGCCGGAATATCTGTGACGCGGAACGGGGATGCCCTGTGTCAGATCAGCCTCGATCGCGTCCCGGTAAATGTCCTTGCGCATCGCCTGATCCAGCATCTCTGCGCTGATGTCGGTTGCATCAATGGGTCCGACGCCAAGCGCCGACAGCACCGCGCCGCACAGGCCGGTTCCTGCTCCGACATCCAGAACGGGCCCCTGACCGCCCGCGCCGACAAATGCCCGTGCCGTGTGGGTGTGAAGCTGATAATCTTCGCGCGCGGCGAAACTGTCATCATAATCTCCCGCCCATTCCGCATAGAGCTGTCTGTTCTCGTCCGGAGAACTCAGCGCATAGGCCGAATGCAGGTCAGGTGTTTTTTTGCTCATGGCCAACAGAAAGGCGCAATCGAAGATTCGATTCAAGTGCGTCCATGCGGCGCTTGCATCCCGGTACGACGCAGATCATCAAAGGGGCATGACCAAGACGCTCTTTTCATTCGGCCATGGCTATTCTGCCCAGGCCCTGTCCCGAAAACTTGCCCCTAAGGGCTGGAAAATTTTTGGCACGACGCGAGACCTTGAAGGGACGGGTGCAATCCGGGCCTCTGGCGCCGAGCCGCTGATTTGGCCGGGTGATGCACTGAACCTTGATGGGGTGACCCATTTGCTGATCTCGACGGCGCCAGATGAAGCGGGTGATCCTGTGCTGGCGGCGCTGGGCGATGAAATTGCCAAGCGGTCCAGTCAGTTCGATTGGGTGGGCTACTTGTCGACAACGGCCGTCTATGGCGACCATCAGGGTGGTTGGGTGGATGAGGACACGCCGCCCACACCGACCGCCAAGCGCGGAAGATGGCGTATGCTGGCCGAGGAGCAATGGTCGGCCATTCCGGGCCTGCCTGTTCACATCTTCCGTCTAGCGGGTATCTATGGGCCGGGGCGCGGTCCGTTTTCCAAGCTCAAGCGTGGTGGATTGCGGCGCATTATCAAGCCGGGGCAGGTGTTTTCGCGCATTCATGTGGAAGACATCGCGCAGATCTTGGAAGCCTCGATGATGAAGCCGAATCCGGGACGGGTCTATAATGTATGTGACGACGAACCGGTCCCGCCGCAGGATGTCATAGGCTATGCTGCCGAGTTGCAGGGTCTGCCCCTGCCTCCTGCGGTCCGGTTCGACGACGCCGATCTGTCGCCGATGGCGCGCAGTTTCTACA
>NZ_CP102409.1:0-62500 GCF_024628725.1 Ruegeria sp. YS9 | reverse complement strand
GCCAAGATAAAACAGCCAGGGCGCGGGCAACGCCCCCAGCAGATATATCGCCCATACCGGAATACGGCGGAGTGTCTGGTTAATCGACTGCATGATTCTAATAGTTCTTGGCCAGATCCATGCCCTCGTAAAGACTGGCGACCTCTTGTTCATAGCCGTTGAACATCAGGGTCGGCTTACGTGACGCGAAAAGCCCGCCCCCGATCTCGCGTTCGGAAGCCTGAGACCAGCGTGGATGGTCCACGTTGGGATTCACATTGCTGTAGAACCCGTATTCGCGTGGATTGGACATGTTCCAGCTGGTGGGCGGTTCATCCTTGGTGAGCGTGATCCGAACGATCGACTTGATCGATTTGAAGCCGTATTTCCAAGGAACGACCAGACGCAAAGGCGCGCCGTTCTGGTTGGGAATCGGGCGGTCGTAAATTCCGGTTGCCATGATCGTCAGAGGGTGCATCGCCTCGTCCAGGCGCAGGCCCTCTCGGTACGGCCAATCAAGAACGGGATACCGCGTTCCCGGCATCTCGTCCGGGCGATAGGCCGTCTCAAAAGCCACATATTTCGCACCGTCTTGCACGCCCGCCATATTGAGAAGGTCGGCCAGCTCAAATCCGTTCCACGGAATTACCATCGACCAAGCCTCAACACAGCGGAAGCGGTATATCCGCTTCTCTATCGTCATCTCTGACAGGATGGCCTGAAAATCATAGTCACCGGGACGGTCGACCAGACCGTCAATCGTGACGCTCCAGGGTTCGGTCACCAGCGTATGAGCATATTTCGCCGGGTCATCTTTTCCGGTCCCGAACTCATAGTAGTTGTTGTACGTGGTGATCTCTTCCCACGTGTTCGGCTCCAACCCATCCTGTGCTGCCGCCGGTTTGGCCATCGCAGTCAGGCCGACACCTGCCAGCCCGGCCATAACCTGCCTCCGGTTGAGAAACGCCGCCCGGGGGGTGACGTCGGCATGTGTCAAAGTGTTGGTCCAGCGATGCGCCATATGGGTCTCCGTCATGTGCAACAGTCAGTGGTGACGTAGTGCGCTGATAGCACAGAGCCACGGAAACAGGCGTAACGATTGAGCGACGTGATTGTAACGTTCCGGTGTGACTGAGCATTCGAGTAACGTTTTCAGCACCGGAAACCATAGACCCGAGAACTTTTGGAGCCCGGCGGAAAACCGCGGTTTTCGTGGATTACCGTCAGAACACGGGCACAAAACTTTACAACTGCGGGCGCAAGGCTGCACTCTGTCATACGGGCGCCACGCCAAGCCGAACGCGAGGCAAGGCTGCGATTGCAGCCTTTTGGCCGCAATGGGAGGAAGAAAAATGTGTGATATCTGCGTAATGAATGCCGTCAAAGACAAGATGCTGTCTCGTCGCGGGTTCTTCAAAGCTGCCGCCGCTTCGGGTGTTGCAGCAGCCGCAACCGGGGCCGTCGCGCCGGCAGCATTGGCGGTCGGGCATGGCGGTGTCGAGGATATGACCCATACGCTGAGCCCGGATTTCCCGACATGGGGCGGCGAACCCGGCATTTCCGCCGAGCAAGCATTCAACTTTGCTGATCACGGCTTCAATCTGTTCAACCTGTCAATCAACGAACATACGGGCACGCATATCGATGCGCCGCTTCACTTCTCGGCGGATGGGACGTCGGTTGATGAAATCCCCGTCACGGATCTGGTCGCCCCCTTATGCGTCGTGGACATCGCCGCCCGAGCGGCCGAAGACGCTGACACGCGTGTCACCCCGGACGATCTGAAAGCCTGGATTGCGGCCAATGGCGATATCCCTGATGGTGCCTGCGTGGCGATGCACTCCGGATGGGCAGGCAAAACCGCCACGGATGAGTTCCGCAATTTCGACGGCGAAGCGCAGCATTACCCGGGCTTCCACGTTGAAGCCGCGCAGATGCTGATGGAAGAGACCGGAGCGCGATCAATTGCCGTCGATACCCTGTCTCTTGATCACGGCATGTCCGCAGATTTCGCGACGCATTACGCGTGGTTGCCGTCAGGCCGGTTCGGGATCGAATGTCTGGCTGGGCTGGATCGCGTGCCTGCGTCGGGTGCAACGCTGGTGATCGGCGCACCCAAGCACCAAGGGGGCACCGGCGGGCCGGCCCGGATCTTTGCGTTGATCTGACGAATGCCCGGGCGGCTGACCAACGCCCGCCCGGCCATTTTTTCGGCAGGGCCAAAACTCCGCCACAGTTGCAGACCAAGACTTCGTGCATTCTTGATCTGTTCGGGACACCCTGCCTCCATGTTGCTCAGACCACTTGTTGTTTCTCTGTCTTTGCTGTGCGGACCGGCATTGGCTGATGTTCAATCGTGCAAAAAGCTGTTTGAGCGCGCGCCGCAGGTCCTGAGCGATCTGAACCAGATCGGGTCGGAAGTTTATGAAGACAGCCATCCGGGCCTCGGCTATTCCGCCACTTTTGCAGACCCGTCCTCCAAGATCACGGTTTTCTTCTATGACCATCAGCAAAGGGACGTTTCATCCGAAATGGCCCTTGAAAGCTTTAGACAAGCTGCACGCGATATCGCTGCAATAGCTGCGCGGCGCGGGGCCGAGCTTGGTGAAATCAACGCCTATCAGTTGCGTGATCCGTCGCAGGTGTTGCCGTATCGGGCCGAGGCCAAAGCATCAGATGGCCTGTCCGAACTTCTGGCAGTCGGCGTCGTGGACAATTGTATTGTGAAGCTGAGGTTCACGGCCCAGTTTCCAATGGAGAAAGCGCAGGTCTGGATGAAGGTCCTGAGTGATTATCTGAACAAAGGCTATGGAAAGCCGACATGAAAAAGGCCCGCCAAAAAAGCGGGCCTTTCAGTTCACGGTGTCAGATCAATGCACCACGGCATCGTCCGGGCGGGGTCGCTCGGAAGTTCCCAAACGATCACCGATGATCAAACCATCCGGCCCGGCGGTGACCGGAACGACGTCACCATCCTTGATTTCCCCGGCCAGCAGAGCTTCGGCCAACGGGTTCTGCAAGGCGCGCTGGATGACGCGTTTCAGCGGACGGGCACCGAAGACCGGGTCATAGCCTTCATTGGCCAGCCATTCCTTGGCGGTATCGTCCAGTACCAAGTCGATCTTGCGCGCGGCCAGGCGTTTGAGAAGACGACCCAGCTGGATGTCAACAATCGCAGCCATATCCGACCGTTTCAGCCGGTCGAAGATGATCGTTTCGTCCAGACGGTTCAGGAATTCGGGCCGGAAATGGGCTCGAACGGCATCCATCACGTCATGCTTGGCCTGCGCACTATCGGCACCCTCAGGCAATTGGCTGAGCGCCTGAGACCCGAGGTTCGACGTCAGGATGATCAGCGTCTGCTTGAAGTCCACGGTGCGGCCCTGACCATCGGTCAGAACGCCATCGTCCAGAACCTGCAACAGCACGTTGAACACATCCGGGTGCGCCTTTTCGACCTCGTCGAACAGCACGACCTGATAGGGCCTGCGCCGCACGGCTTCGGTCAGCACACCGCCTTCGTCATAGCCGACATAACCCGGAGGGGCACCGATCAGACGGGCAACCGCGTGTTTCTCCATGAATTCCGACATGTCGATCCGCACCATCGCGTTTTCATCGTCGAACAGATATTCGGCGACGGCTTTGGTCAGCTCGGTCTTACCGACACCGGTTGGCCCAAGGAACAGGAACGAACCCAGCGGCCGCCCTTCATCATTCAGACCGGCGCGGGCCCGGCGCACGGCGTTGGCCACAGCTGTAACGGCCTCGTCCTGGCCGACCACGCGGGCGTGCAGCGCTTCTTCCATGCGCAGCAGCTTGTCGCGTTCGCCTTCGAGCATTTTTGCGGTCGGGATGCCCGTCCAGCGTTCGACAACGCTGGCGATCTGTTCCGGACGCACCGTTTCCTCGGCCATCATGGCGTTGCTTTCGGCATTCTCGGCCTCGGACAGCTTTTTCTCAAGCTCGGGGATGATGCCATAGGACAGCTCACCCGCCTTGGCGAGGTTGCCTTCGCGCTTGGCGATTTCCAGATCAGCCCGCGCCTTGTCGAGCTGTTCCTTCAACTCCCGCGCGCCCGCCAGCTTGTCGCGTTCGGCCTGCCACTGCGCGGTCATCTCGGCGGATTTTTCCTGAAGTTCGGCAAGATCCTTCTGCAAGGTTTCCAGGCGATCCCTCGATGCCGCATCGTCTTCCCGCTTCAACGCCTCTTCCTCGATCTGCATCTGAAGGATCTGACGATCCAACTGGTCCAGTTCTTCAGGCTTGGAGTCCACCTCCATGCGCAGACGCGCGGCCGCCTCGTCGACAAGGTCGATGGCCTTGTCCGGCAGGAAGCGGTCGGTGATATAGCGGTGCGACAGGGTCGCGGCCGATACCAACGCCGAATCCGAAATACGGACTCCGTGGTGCAGCTCGTACTTCTCTTTGATACCGCGCAGAATGCTGATCGTGTCCTCGACCGTCGGTTCCTGAACCATCACCGGCTGGAACCGGCGCGCAAGGGCCGCGTCTTTTTCGACGTATTTGCGGTACTCGTCCAACGTGGTCGCGCCGATACAATGCAGCTCACCCCGAGCAAGCGCAGGCTTGATCAGGTTGGCAGCATCCATGGCACCGTCGGATTTACCCGCGCCAACCAGCGTGTGCATCTCGTCGATGAACAGGATGATCTCACCGGCGGCCTCGGTGACCTCGGTCAGAACGGCCTTGAGGCGTTCTTCGAATTCACCACGGTATTTCGCACCGGCAATCAGCGCACCCATGTCGAGCGCAAGCAGCTTCTTGTCCTTCAGCGATTCCGGTACGTCGCCGTTGACGATGCGCAGGGCCATGCCCTCGGCAATCGCGGTTTTACCGACGCCGGGTTCACCGATCAGAACCGGGTTGTTCTTGGTGCGGCGCGACAGGACCTGCATCGCGCGGCGGATTTCCTCGTCGCGGCCGATGATCGGGTCGATCTTGCCTTCGCGCGCGGCCTCGGTCAGGTCGCGGGCATATTTCTTGAGCGCGTCATAGCCCTCTTCCGCCGTTGCGGTGTCAGCAGTGCGCCCCTTGCGGATGTCGTTGATGGCTTCGTTGAGTTTTTGCGCAGATACCGCACCCGCCTCCAGCGCCTCTTTGGCCTTGGATTTGACCATGCACAGCGCCATCAACACGCGTTCGACCGGCACAAAGCTATCGCCCGCCTTGGTGGCGATCTTTTCAGCCTCGTCCAGAACCTTGGCCGTCTGGCCGTCCATGTAAATCTGGCCGGCATCACCGCTGACTTTCGGGATCTTGCCCATAGCTGCGTCAAGCGCCTCGACCACGCGGTTCGGCGCGCCGCCCGCGCGTGTGATCAGATTGCTTGCCAGCCCCTGATCGTCATCCATCAATGCTTTGAGTATATGAGTGGGCTCCAGCCTCTGGTGCCCCTCGCGCAGCGCAACGGTCTGCGCCGCCTGCACGAACCCCCGTGCCCGTTCAGTGAACTTGTTCAAGTCCATGGTATTCTCCTTTTCCAAGCACCCGGTGGATTTGCGCCCGCTTGGCAGCACGCAGTGGTCCGGGCCTTGACCTCAATCTGGGAAACTTCTCCGCCGCTTCAAGAGGCTAGAGAGTGAAAAAACGCCTCAACCACGCGGAATCGTATAGACGGTGTAGCCCCCGGTTTCGGCCACCTGCTGGGCGTCGTTCGTCTCGACCAGCGACTGCGCGGCGGCGCTGCCCGTGGGGCAGGATACAAGGTCGGCGGTGTGGTCAAGGAAATTGACTGTAAAGGCGGTTTCTCCGGTCAACTGGCACCAGTCATCCTCGGACCGATAACCGCCTACGAGGTAAAGGTCGTCATTGGTGGGGGCCGGAGCGGCACCGGTTTCGGGTGCGGTCGGCGGCGTGTCGGTGCAGGCCGCTATGGCCGCTGCCGCAGCCAGCGGAATGAGGTGCTTCATAGTCTGTCCCCTTGGTGCAATTCCGATTCAGAATGGCCGCACCATAGCACAGTTGAGACAGTGCGGGGAAACCATGTCCCCCGGCCTCGGGTCTCAATCGCCTTCGATCTGCCGGATCAGTTGTTGCGCCTCGTCATCGCCCTGCTCGGCCGCGAGGCGAAGAAACCTCAGCGCTTCTTCGACATCGCCGATTTCATAGAGCAACCGGCCGAATTTGCGCTGCGATTTCACATCGCCGAGCTTTGCGGCCCTGCCCCAGAACAACAGGGCCGCTTCCGTGTCCTGGGGCACACCGTCCCGCCCTTGATAGGTCAAAGACCCGAGATTGTGCAGCGTCACGACATTGTTCTGCTTGGCCGCCTGGAAATAATAATCCAGCGCCTGTTCGATGTCCTTGGAGTAGCCGATCTCGTAGATATAGCCCAGACGCGCCGCGGCATCGGCGCTGCCGTTTCGGGCCGCCATCTTCAGATAGTCGACCGCGCGCTGCATATCGCGCGTGACATGCGTGCCTTCGCGATAGATTACGCCTAGGTGCAGCAGAGACGGCTCATATCCGAAGAACGCGGCCTTTTGATAATAGTACAGCGCCTTGTCGATGTCGGGCGCAACACCTTTCCCGTTTTCGTAGCCATACGCGACGTTGTGCATCCCCATCGGCAGACCGGTTTCGGCAGCCGCCATGTACCAGGCAAACGCGGTCTCGGCGTCCTCGGGAACGATCTCGCCATCATTATAGAGCGAGGCGAGCGTGTTCATCGCCAGCCCGCTGCCCTCCATCGCGGCCAGTTCCGAAAACTCGAGCGCCATTTCCAGCTTGCCACCCTTCATCAGAGCCCGGCCGAACGCGGCCACGACCTCGGCATCGACATCCTGGTCTTTCAACAGCAGATCGGCGCAGATCGCCATCGCATTCTCGGCGTCCATGTCGGCCCATTTCACCCCGTCGAAGTAAGGCGACTGGCCCGGGGCGGCGGCAGCCATCAGGCAGTCATACTCTCCGTCCGAAAAGTCGGGTTCTTGCGGCGGATCATCGGGGGCGGGTTCCGGCCGGGGGCGCAGGTCGGAGACCCGCAGGCGCCGTTGTGGTTCCTTGGGGGCGTCGGCCTTTGCCGGCGCAGGGGCCTCCCCGATCAACCCCACCAGCAGGTCGCGCGCCAACTGCGAATAGATCGGGCAATCGGCGTAGATCTGTGCAAAACTCTCGATGGCCGTCGCCGACCCGCTGTCCTTGACGTCCGCCCAGACCAGTCGGGCCTCGCCGCAATCCGTCTCACCGGCCCAGACCGCGCCCGCCCCGGCCAAAACAGCCGCCGAGGCCACCACACCCAACCGTATCATCCCGTATTTTCCTGCGTCTTTTCTTGTCTCAATGCGCCACACGCTCTACAGAAGCGCCGATCCCGTCAAGCCTGAAAGGTCGAACCAATGCCCCAAACCGCCGATGACCGCCTGATCGTCGCCCTCGACGTCCCCAACGCACTGGAAGGGCTGAAGCTGGCCGAGACGCTGGGCGACGCCGTTTCGTTCTACAAGATCGGCCTGGGCATGCTGACAGGCGGCGGGCTGGCACTGGCCAATGAACTCAAGCAGGAACACGGCAAGCGCATCTTTCTGGACATGAAGCTGTTCGACATCGGCAACACGGTCGAGAATGCCGTACGAGGGTTGGCGCAGTTCGATCTGGATTTCCTGACCGTGCATGGCGACCCGCATGTGGTGCGTGCTGCCAAGGAAGGCGCAGCAGGCAAGGATCTGAAGATCCTGGCGGTGACCATCCTGACCTCGCTGAACCGCGACGATCTGGATGCCGGCATGATGAAGGCCGGTGACGTTCAGGACATGGTGGTGGAACGCGCCGCCCACGCCTTCGAGGCCGGGGCCGACGGCGTGATCGCCAGCCCGCAGGAGGCCGCCCTGATCCGCGCCCTGCCCCAGGCGACGGGCCGACTGATCGTAACCCCCGGCGTGCGTCCGGCAGGCGCGGCCCTGGGCGATCAAAAACGTGTGGCCACACCGGCCAGCGCCATCCAGGACGGAGCGGATCATATCGTAGTTGGCCGCCCCATTTATCAGGCCGAAGATCCTAAATCCGCGGCCGCAGCCGTTTTGACCGAGCTAAATTCTCTGAAAACGTGATGAGCAGGGCCATCGTTTCAGCAGGGATTCATGCTGAAATACCGCCACAACAGCTTGACCTTACGTCAATTTTTCGCGAATCCGCGCCAAATCGTCCCTGTGCCAGAAAACACACATTCAAAAAGCGAGTTTTTCAAAAGCGCGCTTTACCCTATCTCAGCCCGAAAATCTTGGCGATTCTTAAGGGGATTTACTCCCCAACGAACCTATTCTTCCTGAGGTTCGTTACTTCCCCCCCGCGAAGCGCGGGGGGTTCTTTTCTCTGAATGATCTTTGATCGATATCACTGGATGATATAAAGGACCCCCAAGACAACTGCGGAACACACGAGGACGCAGATGCCCGGTCTTTGCCGAGATTGCCTGACCCATTTGACAAACGAACGGCGCTGCACGGCCTGCGGCAGCCCCAGGATAAAGTCTCATCCCGAACTCTTTGACCTGTCCATCGCTCATATGGATTGCGATGCTTTTTATGCTTCGGTGGAAAAGCGGGACAATCCGGAACTGGCAGACAAGCCTGTCATCATCGGCGGCGGCAAACGCGGCGTCGTTTCCACGGCATGCTACGTGGCCCGAATTCGCGGAGTGCGATCCGCCATGCCCATGTTCAAAGCGCTGCAATTATGCCCCGATGCCGTCGTGATCAAACCACGCATGTCCGTGTATGCCCAGGTGTCACGGGACATCCGCGCCATGATGGACGAACTGACACCGGTGGTCGAACCCCTGTCCCTGGACGAAGCTTTCATGGACCTGTCCGGCACCGAACGCCTGCACGGAGCCCCCCCGGCCGCCATGTTGGCGCGCCTCGTCAAACGCATGAAAGATGAACTGGGTGTGACCGGATCCATCGGGCTGAGTCACAACAAGTTTCTGGCCAAGGTTGCCTCGGATCTCGACAAGCCCCGCGGGTTTTCGGTGATTGGCAAGGCCGAGACGGCAGAGTTTCTGAATGACAAACCCGTACGGTTGATCTGGGGGATTGGCCCCGCCGCGCAGGAATCGCTGGACCGTGCGGGGATTCGAACCTTCAACGACTTGCTGCGTTGGGATCAGGAGGCTTTGACTGCGCGTTTCGGCTCGATGGGGTATCGCCTGTGGCATTTGGCTCGAGGGCAAGACAAAAGGCGCGTTTCAGCCCATGAACCAATGAAATCCATCAGCAATGAGACCACATTTTTCGAGGACACCGCCAATATTGAGGTTCTGGACGGACATTTGTGGCGCATGGCCCTGAAGGTCTCGGACCGGGCCAAGGCCAAGGATCTGGCTGGCCGGGTCGTTACGCTGAAGCTGAAGAAAGCCAACCACAAAGTTCTGACACGGCGCGTGTCATTGCGGGACGCAACGCAGATCGCGGACAGGATTTATCGCACCGCAAAAGGGCTTTTCGATCAGGTGGGGGATCAGGGGCCGTACCGCCTGTTGGGGTGTGGGCTGTCTGACTTGTGCCCGGCGGATCAGGCTGACATTTCCGGCGACCTGCTTGACCCCGACGCGGTCCGCAGATCACAGGCCGAGCGCGCCACCGACCAAATCCGCCAGAGGTTCGGCCCGGAAGCAATCGTGAAGGGCCGCGCTTTGCGCTAGCTTCATTCCGCCGCCAGACGGAGAGGTTTTGAACCGATTTTGGATATGTCGCGCACCACCTGTCGGAGGAGTTTCGAAAACGTCATGAAATTGGCGTTCGGCGCAATCTTTTCTTCATCCATGTACAAGGCCCGGTCGATTTCAATCTGGATCGCGTGTTGCTGGCGGGTGGGTCGGCCGTAAGTCTGCGTCACATAGGCCCCGGCAAACGGGGCATTGCGCACCACATTCAGACCTGCCGCAGCAAACGCCGATTCGATGAGGTCCACGATTTCGGGCGAGGCCGAAGCACCGAACCGATCACCCAGCACGATCTCGGGCCGTTTGTTTCGGGTCGTACCGGCCATGGCGACCGCCTCATGCGGCATCGAGTGGCAATCCACCAGTATGGCCTGGCCGAATTTCTCATGTGATTCGGCCAGAAGGGATTTCAACCGTGCATGATAGGGTCGCCAGTAGGTGTCGATACGCAGCCGCGCCTCGTCCATGGTCAGCTTGCCGCTGTAGATTGCTCGTCCATTGGCCACAACGCGGGGAATCACACCCAGCCCTGATGCGACCCTGGGGTTGTGCCCATGCCTGCGGGCACCGCTGATCAACGCCGGGTCCAGTTCGTCCAGACTGCGATTCAGGTCCAGATAGGCGCGCGGCATGGTCGCTTTGATCAAAGGCGCGCCATTCTCGGCTGCTGCCGCAAACAATTGATCGACAAATGCGTCTTCCGAGGATCGAATCACACTTTGGTTCAGAACGGACCGCTTCAGAAACGCTTCGGGATAATTCCGCCCGCTATGCGGAGATGAAAAAACCACGCATGAACTGCGGTTTTCCGGCATATCCAATACAAAGGCTGCGTTCTGCATGATCCCTCCATCTTCGCAATCAACATAGACCGGAAAATAGTTCTGCCAAACCCCTTGAACCCTTTTGCGACTCCTTTTATAGACCCCTCCACCGGCGCGGGGTTCCGCGCCCCATTTCGTTATGGGGCTGATCACGCAAAGGGAAAGTGGGCGGTTAGCTCAGCGGTAGAGCACTTCGTTGACATCGAAGGGGTCACAAGTTCGATCCTTGTACCGCCCACCATGTTTTCACTGTTCCGGAGATCCGGGACACCCGAGTAACCCAGGCGCTGGCCACGTCCTTGATGAAGGCGCCGCAGATTGGAGACAGACCATGAAGGTCAAGAACTCGCTCCGCTCGCTCAAGAATCGGCACCGCGACTGCCGTGTTGTGCGTCGCAAAGGCCGCGTCTACGTTATCAACAAGACGCAGCGCAAGTTCAAAGCTCGCCAAGGCTGAGAACGGCGAAACACCGCTTCAAAGAGCCGCGCCTTCGGGCGCGGTTTTTTTTGTGCCTACCCGGCCCCGCGGCCCCACTTGCGCATCGCCCGCAGCAGCCAGATGATGCAACAGACCGCCATCGCGTAGGGGACTGAAACGAACAGGGCGAACCCTGCCTTTATCGGCCAGCCGACACCCAATCGTTCGGGGGAAAAGACCATGCGCTCGGCCTGGTCCCGCAAATGTGGCGCAACACCGCGCATCCGCTCATCGGTCGTGAAACCGTCAAGATCCACACCCATTGCAAGCAACTCCAGATCAAGCGCGTAGTCGCGCCACCACGAAAACAGGATGGTCAGACCGACGACGACCACGAAGCTCCAGGTGAACCCGGACGGAAAGCCGGGCTGTTTGACGCAAATCCAGACCGGCCCCGCGACCAGCCCGAGAAGCAACAGCAGCGTCACGGCATCCAGCAATACTTCGACCAATTCGACAGCCCTTCCTTCATTTGCACCCAACCGACCCGACACCTGCGCGCTTGCCGGTTTCCGACGGCGCCCTACCAACTGACCCCGACATCGTTAACAAATGATACGGCCCCTGCTGCCTCTGCGGCATTTTTACCAAGTATTTTTGTCAGATTTCCTTGCATCCCGCTCGAATTCCTTTAATTGAGCAAATCAGTCGGGAAATTCCCGCTCATGAGAATCGACAACCGGGACATACACAGATGAAAACCACCCGCTTTATCGCCGCCGCCCTGTCGGCCCTGATCGCCGGATCGGCCGCCGCCGAAGGCGAACTGAACCTTTATTCGTCGCGCCACTATGACACCGACGAACGCCTCTACACCGATTTCGAAGAAGCGACCGGAATCAAGATCAACCGGATCGAAGGCAAGGCGGATGAATTGATCGCGCGTATGGAAGCCGAAGGCGCGAACTCTCCGGCAGACGTCATGCTGACGGTCGACACGTCTCGCCTGGCGCGTGCCAAAGATGCCGGCATTCTGCAAGCAATCGACAGCGAAACCCTGGAAGAGCGCATCCCCGCCAACCTTCAGGACGAAGACAACCAGTGGTTCGGCTTTTCACAGCGCGGTCGGATCATCTTTTACAACAAGGAAAACGTTGCCAATCCGCCGGCCACTTACGCGGACCTGGCCAAGCCGGAATACAAGGGCCTGATCTGCATCCGGTCCTCGACCAACACCTACAACCAGACCCTGCTCGCTTCGATCATCACACATGAAGGCGCCGAAGCTGCAAAATCCTGGGCCGAAGGCGTTGTCGCCAACATGGCCCGAGACCCGCAGGGCGGTGACACCGACCAGTTGCGTGGCATCGTTTCGGGTGAATGCGATATCGCTGTGTCGAACACCTACTACTATGCGCGGGCCATCCGCAAAGACGTCAAAGGTCTTTCCTCTGACCTCGACAAGATCGGCTGGGTCTTCCCCAATCAGGACAGCTATGGTGCGCATATGAACCTGTCGGGCGGTGGCGTCGCGGCACATGCGCCGAACAAGGAAAACGCAATCCTGTTCCTGGAGTATCTGGCAAGCGATCAGGCGCAGAAGTACTTCTCGGCGGGCAATGACGAATTCCCGGCAGTACAGAGTGTTGAACTGGCGGAATCGGTAAAGGCACTGGGTGAGTTCAAAGCTGACGACGTGAACCTGTCTGAGGTCGCAAAGAACATCCCGGAAGCACAGAAAATCTTCAACGAAGTCGGCTGGAAGTAATCCGCCACATCGTCAGAGGCTTACGAAGGGTGCGGAGTTTCCGCGCCCTTTTTTATTTACTCAGCCATATTTATTTTGTACTTTTCCCGTAAATGAAAACTCCTCTCGTTTGTGATCCATGCTCGACAACCTCTCAAACCGCCTTGCCGTCCGTTTGAACGATCTCCGCCACGGGCGCGGATGGTCGCTGGATCAACTGGCCGCCCACAGCGGAATCAGCCGCGCCACACTGTCCCGCATGGAGAAAGGAGAGGTCAGCCCCACCGCTGAGAATCTTGGCCGCCTCTGTGCCGCTTATGGCCTGCCGATGTCCCGGCTTTTGATGATGGTCGAAGACAGCTTTGACCCCAAAGTGCCGTTTGAACGCCAGACCGAATGGCGCGATCCCGAAACTGGCTTTACCCGCCGTGCAGTTTCACCCCCTGCAAACGGCCTGAACGCCGAGGTCGTGGAATGCCACCTGCCGCGCGACACGGTCATCACTTACGAGGCGCCGCCCAAGTCCGGGCAGGAACACCATCTGGTCCTGATCGACGGCGCACTGACACTGACTGTTGACGGAACACCCCATGCGCTGAGCGCCGGAGATTGCCTGCGCTATCACCTGTCGGGCCCGACCCGGTTCGAAACCGGCGCATCTCGCGGTGCGCGTTATCTCTTGGTGCTGATATGATCTCGCGTCTGACCGATCCCGATTTCAGCGCGGCAGTAGATGATCTGGCGGAAATCCTCCACGGCTGTGTGCATGACGGGGCCAGCATCGGCTTTGTCCTTCCGTTTACCGAGGGTGACGCACGAAAATACTGGCTGCAAAAAAGTTCGGCCCGGGCTGAAATCCGCTGCATTGGAGCTGTTTGTCCTCCACGACAACGGGCGCATTCAGGGCACGGTGCAACTGATCCCCGCGACCATGCCCAATCAGCCGCACCGCGCCGATGTCGCAAAGCTTCTGGTGCACCCGAACGCCAGACGGCGCGGTTTTGGCCGCGCCTTGATGCAAGCCCTCTTTCAACGAACGACAGAGTTGGAACGCACGATGCTGGTTCTTGATACCCGCAGCACCGACCCTTCTCGATTGCTCTATCTGGACCTTGGGTTTCAGATCGCCGGGGAAATTCCGAACTACTGCCGGAACCCGTTCGAAACCAAATTGGAACCCACAACTTACATGTATAAAGAGCTGTCAGCCTGACGCCGTACAGCGACCGTATGACCGTGGGACATGGATTTTCCATGATTTTCCATGTGGTCCACGCGAAGCCGTGCGAAAGGTTCGGGGCATCCCCATGCCGCGCCTTTGGGTCAGAGTCATCGCGGCACGCGCTGCAACCAGGCCTGAACGCATTCGGATTCAATCGCCCGGCCACCTTCAGGGGTGACCGGGCAATCAATGAAGTGCCTTGCGTTCAGAAATGCGCTGACTTCGTGCCTGCGGGCTTTTCCATCGGAGGCGCAAATTTGGTCAGGTCGATACCCTTCACGGCCGACTTGTATTCCTCGGCGGTCGGCATCCGGCCCAAAACAGCCGACAGCACCACCACCGGGGTCGATGCCAGCAGGGATTCACCTTTCTTGTCCGCCGCGTCCTCAACAACACGCCCCTGGAACAGGCGTGTGGACGTGGCTAGGACAGTATCGCCCTTTGCGGCTTTCTCCTGGTTGCCCATGCAGAGGTTACATCCCGGACGCTCCAGATACAGGATGTTCTTGTATTCCGTCCGCGCTTTGCTCTTTGGGAACAGATCGTCGAATTCAAAGCCTGAATACTTCTGAAGAATGCTCCACTCGCCTTCTTCCTTAAGCTCATCGATGATGTTGTAGGTGGGCGCAGCAACGACCAGCGGGGCCTTGAACTCTACCGTGCCCTTCTCCTGCTCGATGTTTTTCAGCATCTGCGAGACGATGACCAGATCGCCCTTGTGCACCATGCACGATCCAACAAATCCCAGATCGACCTTCTTTTCCCCCTTGTAGTGGGAAACCGGCCGGATCGTATCGTGGGTGTAACGCTTGGAAACATCGGCGTTATTGACATCCGGGTCGGCGATCATGGGTTCGCTGATCTCATCCAAGTCAACCACCAGCTCGGCAAAGTACCTGGCGTTTTCATCCGGTTTCAGGGCAGGCTTTTCACCCGACTTGATTTCCGCGATCCGCGCATCGGCCTTGTCGATCAGGCCTTGCAGTGTCCGGGCCTCGTTATCCATTCCTTTTTCGATCATGATCTGGATACGGCTTTTCGCGATTTCCAGAGATTCGATCAACGTGTCATCCGCTGAGATGCAGATCGAGGCCTTGGCCTTCATCTCGGCCGTCCAGTCGGTGAAGGTGAATGCCTGATCCGCCAGCAACGTTCCGATATGAACTTCGATGATCCGGCCCTGGAACACGTTGTCACCGAATTTCTTCAGCATCTGCGCCTGGGTGGCGTGAACCACATCGCGGAAATCCATGTGATCCGCCATCTGACCCTTGAACGTCACCTTGACCGATTCCGGAATCGGCATGGTGGCTTCGCCGGTGGCCAGCGCCAGTGCAACAGTACCCGAGTCAGCACCAAACGCGACGCCTTTGGACATACGCGTATGCGAGTCGCCGCCGATGATGATTGCCCAGTCATCCACGGTGATGTCGTTCAAGACCTTGTGAATCACGTCTGTCATCGGGTGATAAACACCTTTGGGGTCACGCGCGGTGATCAGGCCAAAGTTGTTCATGAATTTCATCAGTTTTGGGATATTTGCCTGCGCTTTGGAATCCCAAACCGAAGCTGTATGACAGCCAGACTGATAGGCGCCGTCAACGGTGGGCGATATCACTGTCGCCGCCATGGCTTCCAGTTCCTGCGCCGTCATCAGACCGGTGGTGTCCTGCGAACCGACGATGTTGACCTTCACCCGAACGTCCGAGCCCGCATGCAGAACTTTGCCTTCGGCCACGCCAACCGCGTTCTTGTTGAATATCTTTTCAACCGCCGTCAGGCCCTGCCCTTCATGCGAGATCTCCTTGGACGGTGCGAAAGCGGATTTCAGTTCGAGACCGAGCGTCTCGGCCGCGAATGTCTGGAGCTTTTTGCCAAAGACAATGGCATAAGATCCTCCGGCCTTTATGAATTCGATCTTTTGCGGCGTGAAGGACGATGACAGATCGACCAGCTCTTTGTCGCCTGCATCATTGTACAGCTTTTTGTCCTTGGTGTTGATGGTCAGCACCGTTCCGGTCTCGACGGAATATTTCTGCTCGAGGATAGGATTGCCGTCATTGTTCAGAATCGGCTTGCCGTCGGCATCCACTTTCTTGACCCAGTTCTTGAGGTCGATGCCGATCCCGCCGGTTACGCCGACGGTGGTCAGAAAGATCGGTGAAATCCCGTTTGTACCGGCAACAACCGGCGCGATGTTCACGAAAGGCACATAGGGGCTGGCTGGCTTTCCGGTCCACAATGCGACGTTGTTGACACCGGACATGCGCGACGATCCAACGCCCATCGTCCCTTTTTCAGCAACCAGCATGACACGCTTGTCCGGATGCTGCTTTTGCAAGTCCTGAATCTCGGCCTGTGCTTCAGGTGAGATCATGCACTTGCCGTGCAATTCACGGTCCGACCGCGAATGCGCCTGATTGCCGGGCGACAGAAGGTCGGTCGAAATATCCCCTTCGGCCGCCACATAGGTCACAACCTTGATTTCTTCTTCGATGTCGGGAAGCCGGGTAAAGAACTCGGCCTTGGCATAGCTTTCCAGAATGTCCCTGGCGACGGGGTTCCCGGCCTCAAACGCCGCTTTCAACCGGTCCGTGTCTGCGTCGTACAGGAACACCTGTGTTTTCAGAACTGCCGCCGCCTTCTGCGCAATCTCTGCGTCGTCGCCCAGCGCCAGATCAAGCAGAACATCCACCGACGGGCCGCCCTTCATATGCGACAGCAATTCAAACGCGAAATCCTGCGAGATTTCTTCGACCGTTGCCTCACCCAGGATGATCTCTTTCAGAAAGCGCGCCTTTTCACCTGCGGCGCTGGTTGTGCCCGGAAGCGTGTTGTAGATGAAATAGTTCAGTGAATCGGCGCGATGCGCGTGACCCGCATCTTTGATCTGCCCGATGATTTGCTGCAAAAGGGCACCGTCTTCGATGGGTTTGGGGTGCAGGCCCTGTTCTTTGCGCGTCTCGATTTCGTTCAGGTATTCTGTGTAAAGGCTCATGACGGTTCCGACCATTTAGCTGATGCACCGGGTCACGAAAAAGCCCGGCACCTTGAATTTGTATGCGGCGGTATACCAAATCATGCCAGCAATCAAGCCACCGATCTGCGACCCGGTGTCCTGCCCCACGGGCGATGACCGCCGCTATGTCGGGCGGTGCGTCGATGGGAATGTCGATCCCCTAACCCCCGAAAGCCGCTATAAGCGCTTTCGCCAAGGGCAAAGAAGAATAGCCCAACCGTGAAGGTGTAAGCCCCATCCGCACGACCACCATGTCACGCGACGGGAAAACTCCGATGGACTGACCGTCATGCCCTTGCAACCAAACCGCATCTTCGAACGGTGGTAGGTCGCCCGGCGACTTCAACCAAAGATGACCCTTGGCATATTCCCCGCCAGACGCCGCAACGGGCTCGAACATCCAGTCCACAAAACCTGTGGGCAAGATCTGTGCGCCGTCCCACACCCCTTTTTGCAGCAGAAACTGGCCATACCTCGCCCAGTCACGGGCCGTGGCGTACATATAGCTGGACCCGATGAATGTATCGGCGACATCTGTCTCGATGATCGCCGAAGTCATGCCGAGCGGTTCAAAAAGCGCATCCCGAGGATGGCTCAAACCGCCTTCGGGCAGCTTGTCCTGCCACACCCGGGACAACACGGTGGACGTGCCGGAGGAATAGTTGAAATCGGTTCCAATGCCGGCTTCCAGTGCACGGTCAGCAGCGAAACTGGCCATGTCATCGCTGAGATACAGCATCCTGGTCACGTCTGACACGTCTCCGTACTCTTCATTCCATTGCAGACCGCTTGTCATTGCCAGCATGTCCGCAACAGTAATGCCTCGCCTTGCGTCTTCTGCCCATTCGGGAAAGCTGTCGACGAGGGTGTCCGATACATTCATCCGGCCCGCGTTGATCAACGTTCCGATCAGCCCCGCTGTGACCGTCTTGGTCATGGACCAGCCCAGCAACGGCGTGTCGGCGTCAAACCCTTCCGCATAGCGTTCGGCCACGATGCGCCCGCCTTGAACCACCACTACGGCGCGGTATCCTTTGCCAAGCAGCTTGTCATCCGACAAGACGGCCTGAATTTTGGGATCATCAGACAGCGCAACGTCGTTTCCCGTTGGCCAAAGGCCGGGCATCGGGGACTTGGCGGCTTCAAACCGCCGCGCACTCAGGGATGTACCATGGACGTTGGTGCAGCCAAACCCCTGCCGGAACTGCGACGTGGCGGGCGCGAAGAACCGAAAGAGCCGCGCGTGAACAGTCTGCGCCTGTCGATCGACCTCAATCGAAACATGTTTGAGCAGCGGATGCCCCGGGGCCTGCACATCCACCGTAAGGACCTCGTCCGGATCACGTCCTGCAATGAAAACGTTCGAACAGACGATCTTGGCCGAGTAATTCGTACCCACTTTCAGCAAGTCCGGCGGGGCGATCAGCAGATAGCCAAGCACTCCCACGATGCCCAGAACCACGACACCTAGACCCGTTTTCAATATCTTCCTGAACACCCGCAGACCTGCCCTGTTGCTGTCTTTTCAGCACAGGTTAGATACATCCAGCTCGGTTTTGCCACTATTCCGTTGCGTATTCTTCCGACGCTGACCGGCAGACCCGGCGTTTCTCTCTTTCTCTGTAAATTGCTCAGTTGGCCTCGTTGCTTTGATCCTGCGACAACCAAAAGCTTTGCAACTGCCCTGCGAGACGTTGCCAAATCTGTTCACTGTACTCTGACTGCGGTCCAGCCAAACGGACCATTCTTATTGTCAGCGCCTGTGCAGGCAGAGCTTCTTCAACGCTTACAAGCTGCCCCTGAGCAAGCGGCGTGGCGACCAAAGAGTGGGGTAGCCATGCAACGCCGATTTCATTCACGGCATATTGCAGCATTGCCAAAGTCAGGGCCGTCTCGGCTTTGGCCATGATTCTGGTTTTGTCGGGCAAACGCGGTGCAATCAATCGGGAAAACACCTGCCCAAGAAAGACATCAGGCGGGTAGACAATCGCGGGAATGGTCTTGCCATCCAATTCCCTGCGCATTGCCGGGGCACATACCGGGATCAAAGTATCAGCACCAAGCGACTTTGCCTCAAACGCATTTTCGAGGTTGTGCACCCTGCCGTCCGAGATCGCGTACATGATCGCGAAATCGACTTCCTTCGAGATCAGCTGCAACAGACACTCGTCCTGATTTCCCGATCGCACCTGAACCGAGATATCGCTGTTTTCGGTCAACATCCGGACCACTTTCGGCGAGACGGTTGTCGTCAGAGCATGTTGGCACACAAGCGACAAAGACTGGCTGGCCTGATCGCTTTCTGTTTTCAAAGTGTGACGCAGTTTGTGCAGGCGCGCACTCAGCTCGCGCAGTTCAGGTTCCAACGCCTGAACGCCCGGCATCAGGGATACGGGTTTGCGGCGACGGTCAAACAGGGTCGCACCGATACTGCCTTCGATGAGCCGCACCCGACGGGTAAAGGCAGATTGGGTCAGCAGCCGTTTTTCCGCGGCGCGTGTCAGCGATCCGTTGTCCAACACGGCCAATATGTCATCGATCCATTCCAGGCGCATGTGTACCAGATACCGCAGCCTTGATTAACATGCAATTTTTGCAACATATTTGCTGAATTTCGAATTAGCAGCGCGGTAATTCAAAGTGTAAATTGACGAAAATCAATATTAGGAATTGTGATATGCATCTTGCCCGCTTCCCCCGCCTTCACCTCGCCCATCTGCCGACACCGCTTGAACCGATGAAGCGGCTTTCCAAAGAGCTGGGTGTGGAAATCTGGATCAAACGCGACGATTGCACCGGCATGTCAACCGGCGGCAACAAGACACGCAAGCTGGAATTCCTGATGGCCGAAGCGGAAGCGCAGGGCGCGGACATGGTGATGACGCAAGGTGCCACACAAACCAACCACGGTCGACAAACCGCAGCCTTTGCCGCCAAGCTGGGCCTTGATTGCCATATTCTTCTGGAAGATCGCACCGGCTATCAAGATGGCAACTACAATACAAACGGCAATGTCCTGCTGGACCACTTGCACGGTGCGACGACCCAGAAGTTTCCCGGAGGTCACGATATGCCGGGCGAAATGGAAAAGGCTGCCGAGAAGAAACGGGCAGAAGGCCGCAATGTCTATGTCATTCCCGGCGGCGGCTCGAACCCGACCGGGGCGCTGGGCTATGTAAACGCGGCCTTTGAACTGCTGGGGCAGGCCAATGACAGCGGATTGCGGATTGACCGGCTGGTACATGCAACCGGGTCGTCCGGTACGCAGGCAGGTTTGGTGACAGGAATGTGCGCCATGAATGCGCAGGTGCCGGTGCTTGGCATCGGGACAAGGGCACCTCAGCCAAAGCAGGAACAGATGGTTTACGACCTCGCCTGCAAGACGGCCGAAAAACTGGGGTGCGCAGGCGTGGTAAAGCGCGAAGATGTCATGGCCAATACCGACTATGTCGGCGAAGGCTATGGCCTGCCCACTGAAAGCGGCATCGAAGCGATCCAGATGTTTGCTGAATTGGAAGGTATCCTTTTGGATCCCTGCTACTCGGCCAAGGGCGCTGCGGGCCTGATCGATCTGGCGCGCAAAGGCGAGTTCAAAGACCAGCGGGTCGTTTTCCTTCATACGGGCGGCGCCGCGGCTTTGGCGGGGTATGACTTTGCGTTCGATCACAAAAACCGCTGGGTGAATATCTGAGCAATGATGCTGCGCCCCATCGGCATTCTTGGCGGCATGGGCCCCGAGGCAACGATCCTCCTCCAGCGCAAGCTGGTGGAGGCTGTACCGGTGCGCGATGATCGGGACCACATTCCGCTTCTGATCGACATGAACACACAGGTGCCATCGCGGATCGCGCATCTGATCGAAGGGTCGGGCGAAGATCCGGGGCCGACACTGGCGACGATGGCGCGACGTCTTCAGGATGCCGGCGCCGTGGCGCTGGCAATGCCCTGCAACACGGCGCATCACTATGCCAAGGCGATCACCGATGCCGTGACCGTTCCGCTGTTGAATATGGTTGATCTGGCTGCGGATCACGCCGCCGGGACACTCGGGAAGGGTGGGTGCGTTGGTGTGCTCGCGTCTCCGGCGGTGCGCCGTACTTGTCTTTTCGAAACAGCCCTGCAAGCGCGCGGGCTGTCGACCGTTTGGTCCACGGATGACGACGCGATGCTGGCCGCGATCCGCGCGATCAAGGTCAACGGCCAAAGCGACAAGGCGCGCGAAACGCTGCGCGCGTCTTCAAAGGCACTGGTCGAGGCGGGGGCAGACTTGCAGTTTGTCGCTTGCTCCGAGTTTTCCCTCATTGCCGACAGCGTCGCGGACGACGCCAATGCAGTGGACACGGTCGATCTGCTGGTCCGCGCGATCGTCAGTTTTTCTCAGACGGGCTGCAATGCGAGTTAGCGTAGGGCTTTTTCAACGGCAGTCGGTGGGCCCATAATCGTTTTGCCCGGTCACAACCGCTGCCAAAGCTGGTACGCGATCTGATCCAAGCTGGCCGGATTGGAAAAGGCTGAAATCGTCAATGTCGCGCACCATGCATCATCACCGACCGGTACCAATACCCCCTGATCAAGTTCCTCGGCAATCGCCGTTTCGGGCATCCAGGCAAATCCGCTGCCTGTCATCAATCGTCGCTTGATCGTTTCGACCAGACTATCGACATAAATCGTCTCGGTATTCTGGGGTTTCCGGTCAACGGTGTTTTCGACGACCATGCCCAAAAACGACGATCGGTCATAGGCCAGATAGGGGATCGGCGGGCCATCCTGTCTGGATAAATCCCACCCCATTGTCCGTACCGGCTCAACAGCAGCTACCGGGATCAGACGATCCTTCAGCAGATCCTTACGCTCGAACGCGGTTTCGTCGATCATGGGCGAGACAGAATGGTGATAGTAGCACAGCAGGATATCCACCGCGCCTTCGACCAAAAGATCACAGCAGGTGCTCAGAGAATCGGACAGGACGCGCGTGCGCAGATCCGGGATCTGTTTCTGCAATTCCTCTATGCGGGCTGCCAAAAAATTAACCGCAATGGTATGCAGAACCGAAAATCGGATGAACCGACTGTCGCCCCGGTCGGCGTCCCGCAGGGATTGGCGGGATTCTGACAGCTGTGAAATCGCCGCCTGAGCAACAGGCAGGAATTGTTTGCCGGCCTCGGTCAATTGCACCGGATACGTTGCCCGATTGACCAAGGGCAGCCCGACCCAGCTTTCCAACGCCTTGATTCTGCGACTGAATGCGGATTGCGTGATGTTACGCTCATCAGATGCACGGGTGAAGTTCAAGGTCCGGGCGAGGCATTCAAAGTCGCGTAGCCAATTCAGATCCAATGCGTATCCCCGCTTGTTAACGACCGTTTTCAACAAGCATACAGGAACTATGCAGAAACAGAATAGTTTGATGAAATGTTCGAATTGGCTCTCGGAAAAGTTCCTGTTCTAGACTTCTGGGTAGGGTCTGGCGGTTGGTCCTCTTTTCAGCCTTCCGTCCGAAGTTGCGGCCAAAAGCAAGTTGGCACGACCCTATTGCGCAATAGGAAAGTCGAACGACGGAAAAAACGACGCCGAACCACGGCGCATTTCAACAGAGGAGAAGACCATGAGAACCAATCTAAAAACGCTGGGGATGGCTGCTGCGGTCAGCGTCTGCGCCATGCCTGCATTCGCAGCCGAAGAGGTGAAAATCGGCGTGCCATCCTGGACCGGCGCACAGGCCATTGCCCATCTGCTGGGCGCGGTCGTGGAAATGCGCATCGGTGGCAAAGTGGAATATGTGCCCGGCAACAACGCCACGATCTTTCAGGCGATGGATCAGGGCAAGGGCGACATCGATGTGCATCCCGATGTTTGGCTGCCCAACCAGGAAAGTTTCACCAAGAAATATGTGGACGAAGCCGGCACCGTTACCTTGTCGTCGAACCCCTACGAGGGCAATCAGGGCTTTTGCGTCAGCAAAGACTTTGGTGAAGCCAACAACATCACCGACATCGCTGATCTGGGTCGCCCGGATGTAGCCGCATTGATGGACAGTGACGGCAATGGCAAAGGTGAAATGTGGATTGGCGCGCCGGGTTGGGCTTCGGCCAATGTGAACGAAGTCAAAACCCGCGATTACGGCCTGCTTGATTTCATCGAGCCGGTCCGTGCCGAGGAAAGTGTGAAGACCGCGCGGATCAAGGACAGCATAGCCAAGGGTGAAGGGTACGCCTTCTATTGCTACAAGCCGCATGCCGTCTGGTACATGTTCGACGTTCAGATGTTGACCGAGCCGCCATTTGACCCGGCAAAATACGTGATGGTCCAGCCATCTGATGATCCGGACTGGTACAACAAATCCAGCGTTGCGACCAAGGACGCCCTCAAGAACGTACAGATTGCATGGTCCAACACGCTGCCAGAGCGCTCTCCGGCGATTGCTGATTTCTTCGCGAATTTCGCATTGACGGCGGATGATGTGAGCGGGTTCGCCTATGAGATCAGCGGCAAGGGCCGGGATCCGGCAGAGGTTGCCCGCGAATGGGTCGAAGCGAACCCGGATCGTGTCGACGCCTGGCTGGGTCTCTGATCTTTCGTCCCAAAACAGGGTGGCGGCGATTGGCGGCGCCACCCAAATGCGCACCTCCGGGGGACCCATGAGCGACGATACCGTTATTGAAATCTCGAATGTCTGGAAGATATTCGGGGGCAGGCCCGAGGTGGCGCTGCAAGCGATCCGCGACCGCGGGTTGGACAAGGCCCAGGTGCTGGCTGAATACAACTGCGTTGTCGGCGTGGCGGATGTCAGCCTGTCGGTCAACCGGGGCGAGATATTCTGCATCATGGGCCTGTCAGGCAGCGGAAAATCCACTCTGGTCCGCCACTTCAACCGGTTGTTGGAACCTACCGCCGGCAAGATCGAAATCGAGGGCACTGACGTGATGGCTCTGGGTCCGAAAGAGCTCCAGCAGTTTCGCAACAACAAGATTGGCATGGTCTTTCAGAACTTTGCGCTGATGCCGCATCGGTCTGTGCTGGACAATGTCGCAATGCCGCTGGAAATCCGGCAGGTCAGCAAGAATGAACGCATGCGTCAGGCCGCCGCAATTCTGGATATCGTCGAACTCGGAGCCTGGGGATCGAAATTCGCACACGAGCTGTCCGGTGGTATGCAGCAACGTGTGGGCCTTGCCCGGGCACTGGCGGCGAACCCGGATGTGTTGTTGATGGACGAACCGTTCTCGGCGCTGGACCCGTTGATCCGGCGGCAATTGCAGGATGAGTTCATCCGACTGAGCAAAATCCTGAAAAAGACGACGATCTTCATCACCCATGACCTGGATGAAGCAGTTCGCATCGGGAACCGGATCGCGATCATGCGCGACGGCAAGGTGGTACAGATCGGGACGGCCGAAGACATCGTCATGAACCCCGCAGATGACTATGTGGCCGATTTCGTTGCGGGCATATCGCGGCTCAAAGTGGTGCGCGCCCATGCGGTCATGCGGCCCATACCAGAGCATGTTGCGACCCATGGGCCGCTATCGGCAGATGCCCCACGTGTAAACGAGGGTGAGAACCTGAGCACGCTGATCAATCTGGCAATCGACAACGACAGCGCAATCCTGGTGGAGGACGGCGGCGTGGATGTTGGCGTCATAACCCGTGCCGATCTGTTGCGCACCGTGATCGAAGGGACCGAAGTGTCATGAGCACATCTGATGTGAACCCGCTGGAAGATACCGAAAGCGAAGCCGCATTGGCGTATGCCGAAGAGCGGCGCGAAAACATACGGGAATTTGTACGCACCAGCCCCGACTACTACATCCGCAACTTCGACAAGATCGGCGCGTCGTCCCGCTTTACACCAACCTTCAATCTGATGGCCGGATTGTTTGGTCCGGTCTGGTTCGGTGCCCGGGGCTTGTGGTCATGGGCGCTGCCATTTCTGATCCTCGAAACAATAGCCTATGTGCAGATCGCGCGCGGGATGTTCGGCGATCTGGCGGCCGAGGCTATGGAACGCATCGCTTCGATTGAAGGGACGCTTGAACTGCGCCGTCAACAGTTGGCCGCTGCCATTGAAAACAATTCGGACAAGATCGATGTCTATCAGCGAACGGTGGACTCGCTCGAGGAAAACATAGGCGGCATCCGCGCCGAAGCCGAAGCGATGGCCGCGGAAGGGCCTTACATTGTTCTGACCGGCCTGATCATTCTGATCATCGTCAAGCTTGTTCAGTCACAGGTGGCAAACTGGGCGCTCGAGGCGCGTTTCTCGGAATGGTTGTCAGATCGTTCAATCCGATCAGCAATGCCGGTATCGCAGATCGTGTTCAGCGCGGTATTCATGGCGCTGATCGTTGCTGCGGCGATGATGCATTACAGCTTTCCGGGGCGCTTCTCGTTGCTCAGCCATTTCCCGACAGACCCCAACATCCGTCTGACCAGCATCACCTGGGTGGAAGACTTCATCGCCTGGTGCGTGCGCAACAGCGAAGCGTTCTTTGACGGGCTGACATTCGGTATCCGTACACTGCTGGACGCGCTTGAGGTCATCTTGGTGCAGACGCCCTGGATCGTGATCGCCAGTCTCATCATTCTGCTGACATGGCTGACTGCGGGCGTCAGCACGGCAATCTACTCGGGCGCGTTTCTGGCCTATATGGGGCTGTTGGGCTTCTGGGAGGGCGCTATGACTACGCTGGCCTTGTTGGGGACAGCGGCGTGCCTGTCGATTGTCATCGGAATTCCGCTGGGCATGTTCGCGGCGCGTCGGCCTCGGTTTTATGCTTTCATCCAGCCGATCATGGACTTCATGCAAACCATGCCCGCCTTTGTTTTCATGGTCCCCGTGATCGCGTTTTTTGGTGTCGGCAAGCCGGCGGCGGTCGTGGTCACGATGATTTTCGGCGGCACACCAGTGGTGCGCCTGACCGTCCTGGGCTTGCGCGGCGTACCCGAAAGTGTACGCGAGGCGGCGATCAGTTTCGGCGCCAACAAATGGTACCTGCTCACCAAGGTCGACTTGCCGCTGGCAAGCCCGTCGATCCGGGCGGGGATCAACCAGACAATCATGCTGTCATTGGCAATGGTTGTCGTGGCGTCGCTGATCGGTGCCAAAGGGCTGGGCGAAGACGTTCTGGAAGCGTTGCAGTACGCGAATGTTGGCCAGGGTATCCTTGCAGGGTTCTCAATCCTGTTCTGTGCGATGATTCTGGATCGGATTGTGCAGGGCGGCCGGAAATGACACCCATCGTATTTGTCCATGGGTTTCTGGGCGGCAGTCGGCAATGGCAACGCCAGGTCGAGGCCTTGCAAGGTTACGATGTCATCACGCTGGATCTGCCGGGTTTTGGCGAAAATGCGCAACGCGACGCATTTTGCAGCATCTCGGGATTCGCGGACTGGGCTCTGAATGAGCTGAAGTTGCGCGATATCGAGACATTCCACCTGGTTGGTCACTCGATGGGTGGAATGGTCGCGCAGGAAATGGTTGCCCGTGCGCCCGAGCGTGTTGACCGTTTGGTTCTTTATGGCACCGGGTCCGTAGGAGTGCTGCCCGGGCGGTTCGAGACCATTGATACCTCGAAAACCCGTGCCTGTTCAGACGGGCCGAAAGTGACGGCGCGGCGGATTGCGGCAACCTGGTTTCTCGAACGCGAAAAAGCCCTGGAATACGAGCTTTGCGCCACGATAGCGCAGAAAAGCAATCTGAAAGCCATGCTCGCTGGTTTGGACGCGATGCATTCCTGGAGCGGTGCTGAAAACCTGCCGGCAATCAAGACGAAAACGCTGGTTATCTGGGGGGATCGTGATCGCACCTATCCATGGAGTCAGACGGAACAGCTGTGGCAGTCCATCCCGAATGCAAACCTCGCGGTGATTCCAAACTCTGCACATGCGACGCATCTGGAAAAAGCCGATCTGTTCAATGGGATATTACGAGATTACCTTGCTGCCTGATGCATTGCACAAAACAAATGAACCGGTCAGATGATGCCATTCTGCGGAAAACCGGATGATCAATTTGGTCGAACGCCATGGTCCGTCAGATCCATCAGTTGATCGGCAGGCTTTTTCGTATCAGCGCGTCGCCGCAAGACGCCCGGTTCGTGACCTGATTATCAGCAGGGCCCCAAATAGGCATGCGTTCCTGCCCTCACGCCGGATTCGTGGAAAAGTTTCTTTCGCGCCATTTGTACAACACAGCCGACAGCATTGCGCAGGCGATCAGATTTGCAAAACACGAACGTCGGGCATGGACCGGATCGTGGCCAGATCCTGCTCGTAAAGCTCTGTGAACGCTTCAACTATGTCAGAGTTCCAACCCGGCAAGTCGAGCTCTTCTTCGATCTGCTCCGGTCGGGCGTATTCGTCCAGAATATTTGCCATCTCTTCACGTCGGCCGGTCCGGTCAAGGGCGTCCCCTTTTCTCACGATGTCCAATACATGACGTTGTCCCGCCTCTGTCAAAAGAGAAGACAGGAATGCAAACTCTTCGTGAAGCACAGCCTCATCAGGCAATCCCGCTATGGCGCGGATGATATCGCCCCAGATAAGCGGGGAATTCTCGTGCTCCCACAAGGTGAGTTGAACCTGAGGCGCGAGATCCCGCAGGTCCTCGATCATGCCAAGCCAGCTAAGGCAGCTTAAATCGGTACTGGCCAGAATGTCCCGCCGATGGTCTTCATGGATCGAGGCCAGAATCTTTGGGATGAAAACCCCGGGGTTCACCAGCCCTGCAAACACCTGAACCTGGGCGCCATCCAGCAGAGAGTCCGTATGGGCCGTTCTATTCCCCGCAAACGGATAGATCTGGCCGTCTTGCAGTGCGGTGCGCCTGGGGCCAAAGAACTTGTCGCTCGACACAACCACGCGGTCCAGGTTCTGGTTTCCGGCAACAAGCTCGGACAATCTGTTCCGTGCGTCTGCATCAGATACACCCTGCATAATCGATTCAGACATCACTTTCACGAATAGCCGGGACCGACGCGGCCCCAGAACCGCAGTTCGGTACTCGGCCAGGACCCTCCTGTTCGCGCCAAGCGAGGACATCACCAGCCCTTCATCCGAAAAAGCAACACCTGCGTGGATGGCAACCTGCATTTTTCCTTTACCCCTTGGCTTTTCTGCATAGCCACGTCCGTTATAATTCGCGAGATACTTGCAACGGATGAATTCAGCGTTTTTTTGCACGTTCTCAGGAAATCGGGCAATGTCTAAGTTTGGGCTAAAATTCAGGCTTGCAGTCAACTGCCAGAGGAAGTAATCGACAGCCAGTGCCCCTATAGCTCAGCTGGTAGAGCAACTGATTTGTAATCAGTAGGTCCGCGGTTCGAGTCCGTGTGGGGGCACCATTTAAAACGCTTAGCCTTCAACGCCATCAAATCAGTTACACCCAACAAATTCAGGTGCTTGCCTGTTTCCTGGTTGGGTTTGATATGGGTTGGAACGTAATGTGAACCTTGTAACGAACGCGGTTCTACAAGGACGCGATATGCCGCAGCTTAAGTTCTCGGATTCGACCCTAAAAACGCTGTCGGCGATTAAAACGACATGGTTCACCGACCCAGATGTGAAGGATCTGCGCCTGTGCGTCACCAAAGGCGGGGTCAAAACATGGTGGGTCAACAAGTGGGATTCTGAGGCCCGGAAGACCCGCGCCGTCAAACTCGGCTAATGGGCGAACCAAGGCACGCATTGCGCCTGGGCCAAGAAACAGGTCGGCAAGGCGCTGCTCGCAATTCAGGAAGGCAATGCCCTGACCAAGGGCGAGCGCGAACCAAAACGGGCTGAGCTCGGCATCCCGACATTTGCGGACGCACCGGAGCAATACAATACCCAACGGACAACGGCACGGGCGTCAAGCAACCGTCCAGATCGCCCGCCTGCCTGGCTTCGGCTGGGAAAAGGGAAAGTCGGGCCTCTGACGAAGGCCCGCAACAACGCCGTTGTACAATGTTTCAAAAAGGTATTCTCTGACTTCACCCATTAACAGTTGCGCATCACAAATGAACGGTCGACATACCGAATTTCTTTCCAAATGTCTGTCCATCGATCTGGAGGTGGATCCCAAAACCGCCAAGGTATTTGCCTTTGCCGCCGTTCGAAACGATGAGCAACCAGCTTTGAAGTCGGGCGCCAGCGCGCTGGAGAAAAATCTCGACCGCCTTGAAGAGGCCATCGCAAGTGTTTCACACCCGATTGGTCACAATTTTCTGCACCACGATATGGAACACCTGGTCGCCGCCAGACCACGGCTGGGCCGGATCATGCAGGCCCCGATTGATACGCTGTGGCTGAACCCGCTGGCCTTCCCGCGCAACCCCTATCACCATCTGGTCAAACACTATCACGACGGGCGGTTGGCCGCAGGGCATATCAATGATCCGGAACTGGACGCCCAGCTTGTCTTTGAGGCACTGGCCAATCAGCTCGACGCTTTTCAAAACCTTGCCCAAAGCGAGCCGGATGCCCTTGCAGCCTATCACTACCTGACCACCCGAATGGAACAATCGGAAGGGTTCGATGCGGTTTTCCAGTACCTACGAAAAGCCAATTGCCCGCCGCAGGATGAAGCCGTCACTGCCATCCGCCGGATGCTGGATGGTCGGGCTTGTGGCAAAAGGGTCGAACAGACTCTGAGGCGGCTTGGCAATCCCCGAAACGGATGGCCCATGGCCTATGCCCTGTCCTGGATCACCGTAGCGGGAGGGGACTCGGTCATGCCGCCATGGGTCCGGGCGCAGTTTCGCGAGGCATCTCTGATTGTCCGGCATCTCAGGGATACGTCCTGCAAAGACCCCGCCTGCCTGTGGTGCGCGGAACAGAATGACCCGGTCCGTGCGCTGAACAGGTGGTTCGGGTTCGACAGTTTCCGCCCACAGCCTGTGGATCCAGATGGTCACCCCTTGCAGGAGCGCATTGTCGATGAGGCAATGTCCGGAAACAGCCTGTTGGGCATTCTGCCAACAGGCACCGGCAAGTCCGTGTGTTACCAGGTGCCCGCTTTGTCGCGGTTCGACAAAATCGGGGCGTTGACCGTGGTCATTTCCCCATTGGTCGCGCTGATGGCAGATCAGGTTCAGGGTATGGAGCGCGTGGGTATTTCCTGTTCCGTCACTGTGAATGGTCAGATGTCCATGCCCGAGCGACAAGACGCCCTGGACAAGGTCCGCATGGGCGATGCGGGCATTCTGATAATCTCGCCCGAGCAATTGCGCAGTGCGTCCATCCGGTCGGTGCTGGCACAGCGCGAAGTTGGCCTGTGGGCTATTGACGAGGCGCACTGCGTGTCGAAATGGGGTCATGATTTCAGGCCGGACTACAGGTATCTGGGGCGGTTCATCAAAGAGTTCTCGGGCGACCAGCCCCCTGCCCCGATCCTCTGCCTCACGGCGACCGCCAAACCCGAGGTGATCGCGGATATCGTCGAGCATTTCCAGTCTCGCGCCGGGGTCGAACTGCTGTCGCTTGATGGTGGGGCATCGCGGAAGAACCTGACATTTGATGTCAGGCCTACAACTAAGAACAGCAAACTGACCGATGTCCTGAAAGTGATCGAAGAGTTGCTGCCCGCTGAGGGCCGATCCGGCGCCGTGATCTATTGCGCGACGCGTAAAGAGACCGAGCGCGTTGCCGAGTTTCTGAAATCACAAGGCATGGACGCTGCACATTTCCACGCCGGGCTCGGGTCTGATGACAAACACGATGTCCAGGAACGGTTCCGGGTCGGAGACCTGCGGGTGATCGCAGCCACCAACGCTTTTGGCATGGGCATCGACAAACCCGATATCCGGCTGGTGGTTCATGCAGACATACCCGGGTCGTTGGAAAACTACCTACAGGAGGCTGGGCGCGCCGGACGCGACCGCGAAGACGCCGATTGCGTGCTTTTGTACGCCGGGGATGATGTGGAGCGCCAGTTCAGGCTGTCTGCGGGTTCGCGTTTGGCACGGCATGAAATCGGAGCCATTCTGAAAGCCCTGCGCCGGATCGACGAGCGCACACGCAAGGCTGGCAAGATCGTCGCCACCGCGGGTGAGATTGTCCGAGACGAAAAGGATCAAGAATTCGAACGGGACAGCGCGACGGATGACACCCGTGTCAAGACGGCGGTGTCATGGCTTGAGGAAGCGACCCTTGTCACGCGCGAAGAGAACCATGTTCGTATTTTCCCGTCTTCGCTGACGGTCGGCACCTTGGACGAGGCGAAACAACGGCTTGCGGATGCGGAGATCACCCAAGCGTATCGCAAACAATTGCTGGCCATCGTGCAGCATCTGATTTTGGCCCCGGCGGATGAAGGGATCTCAACCGATCAGCTCTGCGGCGTCAGCGGTTTGACACCCGGTGCACTGACCAAGGCAATGGCCAATCTCGAAAGCTTTGGCATCGCGCGCAACGACGTCGCGATCACGCTCTTCATCCATGTCGGTGTGGCGCAATCGTCTTCCGGACGCCTCACGCAGGCTGCAAATCTGGAGCGGGATTTGATCGCATCGATGCGAGAACTGGCACCGGATGCCGACAAAGAAACGCCAATGCCCCTGAACCTGCAGGAAACCTGCCAGCGTCTGCGCGATCAGGACCACACCGATGCCCGCCCTTATATCATCGACAAACTGATCCGGGGCATAGCACGGGACGGCAAGGGGCAGGATGGTGGCACCGGCAATATCAGGTTGCGCAAAATCAGCCGGAACACCCTGAACGTGACGCGGATAAAATCGTGGGAAGTCATTGCCCAGACGGCCGAGCTCCGGTGGCAAGCGGCTGGAATTCTACTGAAGTTCCTGACCGGGCGGCTTGACAAAGGCGCGCGCGGCAAAGACCTGCCGGTTGAAACCACTGTGGGTGACCTTCTGGCGCAGCTCACGCAGGATGCCGTTTTGAAATCCAGCGGTCTGCGCGACATGACCAAGCTTTTGGAACGCTCGCTGCTGTGGATGCATGAACAGGGCGTGCTGACATTGGGGAAAGGGCTGACCGTGTTCCGCCCCGCCATGACCATATTCCTCAACCCGAAAGGCGGCCAGTTCACGCAATCCGACTTCCTTCCTCTGGAAGAGCATTACGCCGAACAGACGCTTCAGACCCATGTCATGGCAACTTATGCGGAAACCGGTCTGGACAGGATGACGGACGCCGAACGCCTGTCGGAAGATTACTTTCTGCTCAACAAAGAGCAGTTCATGAAACGTTGGATGCCCGGCATGGCACGTGAGGTCCGACGACAGACAACCAACAAGTCCTGGACCGCCATTGTCGATGACCTGGGCAACAAGGTCCAACAGGACATCGTCGCGGACGATCGCGACCAGACCAATGTTCTGGTTCTGGCGGGCCCCGGATCGGGGAAGACCCGCGTTCTGGTGCATCGGATCGCTTATCTGTTGCGGATGAAGCGTGAAGACCCGCGCGGTATTCTGGTACTGGCCTACAACCGCCACGCTGCTGCCGAAATCCGTGTTCGGCTGCGGGCGCTGGTGGGCGATGATGCGGCGGGGGTCACGATCTCGACGTGCCATTCGCTTGCAATGAAGCTGGTTGGAGCCAGTTTTGCCGGGGTTGAGGCCGCAACGGAAGATTTCGACAATGTCATTCTGGAGGCGGTACGCCAGCTCAGCCCCGAAGGGCTGACCAAAGCCGAAGCCGAGGCACAGCGCGAAAGCCTGATACAAGGGTTTCGCTGGATATTGGTGGACGAATATCAGGACATTGGCCCAGAGGAATATGCGCTCATTTCCGCCGTGGCAGGTCGGTCGCTGGAAGATGCCGAACTTAAACTCAGCCTGTTTGCCGTGGGCGATGATGACCAGAATATCTATGCCTTCAACGGTGCCTCGGTCGATTTCATCCGCAGGTTCGAAGAGGACTACAAGGCCAGACCATCATTTCTGATCGAGAATTACCGCTCGACGGCTCATATTGTCGAGGCCGCCAATCAGGTCATATCCAAAGCGGCTGATCGAATGAAGGCGGACCACGATATCAGGATAAATCAGGCGCGAGTTTCCCAACCCAGTGGCGGGCGTCTGGAGGAGAAGGATTCCGTTGCCCAAGGTCGAGTGCAGCTGCTTGACGTCCCACCCGGCGCCATGCCGCAAGCGGCGGTAGCCATCGATGAACTGATACGCCTTTCTCGACTGGACCCCAATTGGAACTGGTCCCGCGTTGCCGTGATTTCCCGAGACTGGAAATCACTGGATGCCGTTCGGACCTATGCCGAGGTGCAGGGATTGCGCGTGGATATGGCCAACGAAGAGCTTCCAAATGTTTGGCGATTGAGGGAAACCCAACGTCTGGTATCCGGGCTGCGCGGGAAACAAGGCGCACTTCTGGGTATTCAGGACATCCTCACGGTCCTGAATGATCAACCTCGCAACAAATGGGTGGATTTGCTGGCAGAAGGTGTGGCGGAGCTGGCCCGGGAGTTGGGCACCAAAACTATGCCGGTACCTGACATCATTGAATGGATTGCTGACTGGTCCCGGGATACGCGGGGCGAACAGCGCGGATTGCTGTTGCTGACGGCGCACAGGGCGAAAGGCCTTGAATTCGACCATGTCGCCATTCTGAACGGCGGCTGGACGCGGGTTTCGAAGGAAGAAGATCCCGAAGCTCCTCGTCGCCTGTTCTACGTGGCAATGACCCGTGCACAGCAAAGCCTGACCGTGCTGACATCCGGAGAGCACCCGTTTCTGAAATCGGGTTCAGATTCAGTTCTGCACAGGCGCGTGACGCCCGACCTGAACGAAACCTCGTTGCCCGCAACGAAATACCAGATGCCTGCGCTGGATATCGTGGACTTGTCGTTCGCCGGTCGCCAAGGGGATGCACATGACGTGCACAAGGCCGTGCGCTCGGCCAAGGTCGGGGACTCTCTTTCCCTGGTGTTTCAACAACCTCATTGGGTCTTGCTGGACGCCCAAAACCGTGTTGTCGGACGTATGGCCAAATCGTGGAAGCCCCCCCGTGGGCATGTGTTCGCCTCTGGTCAGATCGGTGCGATTATCAATTGGCGCAAAATCGACAGCAGTGAAGACTATGCACACTATCACAGGCGCGACAGCTGGGAGACGGTACTGCCTGAGCTGATCTTCCGACATGAGAATGCCGAAGCCTCGAATGCTCCGCTGATGCCGACGGCCCCAGAGGCTGACCAGACGGACCGTGCCCGGGAAAACCTATATCGACAAACGGCGCACCCTTCTGCACAGGCTTTGGAGGTCTCGGTTCCAGAACCACAGGAGATTGAAAATCCGCCGAAACGCGACCTCAAAACGTTCATCGAAACAGTTGTTGCCGAGACAGGTTCCTGGGATGGTCTTTCGGCGGCGTTGGCAGAGAAAAACATAGTACTGGCGCCCAAGGGCGGCGGCCTTGTCGTCAAATACGCTTCGACCGGCGAAGAAATCACCAAGATTTCTGCGCTTGGCTTCAAATACATCGATCTGATCCGCCATTATGGCAAAGGTTTCCCGGATCACCACGCGACCTGGCTGGTCGAAAAAGCGCTGAACGACGACTATGTTTCCAAAGGCCCACGGCGATCCAGAAAAGCAGGTAGCCGCAAAAGAAAATCGAACGACGATGACGATTTTTCGCTGATCGAAGATTGATGGATTGGCTGCTTCGGAAAGATCAAGTGGCCTCTGAACGGCCCCGTGCCGGACGTTCAAGGGTCATGGGTGATGCTGCGATCAAAGATGTTCGTTCAAGGGACTTCCTTGTGCGTTTTTTCGACAAGCGCAAAACATGGTCAACGCGGAGTATCGACCTTCTCAAAAAGAGCATTTGATTGGCAACAAACCAAAAGAGCAGACTTTCGACGCTGATGTTTCGACACCGCCCGGTCAAGATACCGGTCTCGGAACTTGTATCGGTGAAGGACGTCCCGAGCTTCACCTGGACGGCGCTCTTGATGGGGTGGATGTCGATGCCCTGGTCAGCACTTTCAGGTCGCACTTGGTTGTCGTGATCCTTTCGGAATGCTCTGCGACAATGTTTGTGATCAATTCCGCGGACAGGGCGCCAATGCGCTTGGCCGGGATGCGAATGGTCGAGAGTGACGGTTCGATTTCGCTTGAGCCTTTGAAATCTCCTATTCCCATGACGGACAGGTCTTCGGGAACACGCACACCGCAGTGTTTTGCCGCGTACAGCACGCCCTGAGCGATAATGTCATTGCCGCATAATATAGCGGTGGGACGTGGTGAATGATCCAACAAGCTTATGCAGGCGCGTTTGGCCTCCAAAATGCTGTAGGGAGCTTCCAGGCGCCATTGTTCGGGAACCTCGATCCGTTCCAATCGCAATTCTTCCAAGGCGCCGTGCAACCGGTCATATGCGCGATCATTCCCAGCGGGGTCGGGAAAGATCAAACCTATGTCGCGGTGCCCCAAATCCAGCAAGTGGCGTGCGGACAAACGGCCAGCCTCTGAATTCTGAACACCCACGCAAGACAATCGCGCTTGATCGTCATAGTTCCAGATTGCAATCGACGGAACACCCTGTTGTTCGATCAATTGATAGGTCGCCTCCGAGTGTTCAAGCCCAATGAGCGCAAGCCCGTCAACGCGATGCTCCATCAGTTTGCGCAGCATCTTGTATTCGCGCTCCAGATCGAACCCGTGCGAAGCAATCAACATCGTGAAGCCATGCCGGTCCAGCCCGTCCGAGAAGGATTGGATCAGTTCAGCGAAGATGGCGTTGTCGATTGTCGGCACCACCAGCCCGACAGTTCCGCTGCGTCGGCCGTGCATGACTTGCGCGGCTCGGTTGCGAATGTAACCAAGCTTCTGCACCGCCCGGTCAATCTTTTTTCGAGTCGCCGGCTTGAGCAATTCCGGGTGATTGAAGCTTCTCGAAACTGTCGAGATGGAAACACCGGCAACCTTGGCGACGGCGACAATATCCGGCTTATCTTTATGTTTTTTAACCATAAATTTTGCTCATTCGAGGCTTTTTATGAAAACATTTGCAAAACTATTTTCATCTCTTAGCCTAAAATGTCAACGCGCAAACAAACACAGGGATGCAACGTGGAATTTCTGTATTACTTCGGAGATGTCTTCACACCGGTCTCGTTCGGGCTGTTGCTCCTGGGCACGATTGGCGGGCTGATTTTGGGGGCAACCCCCGGACTGTCGCCCACCATGGCCGTGGCCCTGCTGATCCCATTCACGTTTCATCTGGCACCCGTTCAGGGGCTGATCCTTCTTGGCGCGGCCTATACCTCGACGGTCGCGGGCGGCGCGGTCAGCGCCATCCTTCTGAAAATCCCCGGAGCGCCCGCAAACATCGCCACGACGCTGGATGGGCATACGATGGCCAGGCAGGGCAAGGGCGCACAGGCGTTGCAGCTGAGCTTTCTGGCATCTGCCGTTGGGGGGGTGATCGGAGTGCTTCTGCTCATCTTCCTGACACCGGTTCTTGCGCAATGGGCGTTGGCCTTTGGACCAAGCCACCTGTTCTGGCTCGCCATCCTGGGCGTAACCGTCATTGGGTCGCTGGATAGTGCATCCGTTGTCAAAGGATTGCTGTCGGGATGCATCGGTCTCTGGCTTGCGACCATTGGCTTCGATGACATCATGGGGGCGCAACGGTTCATCTTCCACCCGGCGCTTGGCGGCGGCATCAACATCATCGCCGCGCTCATCGGGCTCTTTGCCATTCCTCAGGTCCTGACCATGTTCGCCAAGGGTCGCAATGCGGCAAATGCCGAAGTGATCGAGGTCGAAAAGCATTCGATCATGGATGCGGTGCGTGAGCTTCTGCGCCGCCCGAGAGCGCTGAGCATCGGCACCGTTACCGGCTCGATCATCGGTCTGATCCCGGGTGTCGGTGGACAGATCGCGGGTTTGGTCGCTTATGACCAGACCAAGAAATTCAGCCCAGAGCGCGAGAAATTCGGAAAGGGCCACAGCGAAGGCGTGATCGCGGCGGAAAGTGCGAACAACGCCATGGTCGGCCCCAGCCTTGTTCCGCTTTTGACGCTCTCGATCCCGGGGTCGCCGACCGCAGCGGTGTTGCTGGGCGGCCTGTTGATCCACGGGATTTTTCCGGGCACGGACCTTTTCGACAACCACCCGGATGTTGCCTGGACCTTCATCAACTCGATGCTGATCGGACAGGTGTTGATGTGCATCTTCGGGCTTTATGTCGCTGGTCTTGCCGCCCGGGTGGCGCAGGTACCGCAAAGCGTCATGGCCGCAGTTGTTCTGGGCCTGGCAGTCTTCGGAAGCTATTCAGTTCAGTCCAGCATGGGCGACGTCTATGTCATGGCGGCTCTTGGAGTCATGATGTACTTCCTCGAGCGTTTTGGCTTTTCAGCTGCGCCACTGGTGCTTGGCCTGATCCTTGGCCCGATTGCCGAGGCGAACTTCATTCAAGGTTCGATGATTGCAGGCGCCACCGAAGGAATGGCCAGCTATTTCCTGACGGGAACGCTGAACATCGTTCTGATCGCAATCGTCATCGCTTCAATCGCCTATTCAGTCTGGATGGAGCTTCGCAGTCGTCGCTACATATCAAAAGAGGAGATCATGGCATGAGTTCCGTCAGTCTTCCACGCGCACAACATGTCGTGGCGTCCGGCGTCATTGCCGCCGTCGGGATCTGGGTGGCATGGGTCAGCTATACCCAGCAACCGGCCGAAGCCTTCCTGTTCCCACGCCTGATTTCGACCGTGTTTGTCGTTCTGGCCCTGTGGACGTTTGCTAAGGCGCTTCTGGGCTGGACCAAGGTGGGCAACGGCGTCTCGCGCAAGGATTTCATTTGGCTTCTGCCTGGCTTGGCTATCGCGCTCATCTACATCTTTTGGGCCGCCAAGGCGCTGGGGTTCTACACCGCCGGAACGATCACATTCTTCTTGCTGCTCAGCTTCTATGACCCTGCACCGCATGGCGAAATCAAAACCTGGACCAGGCGTGTGATCATCACGATCGGGTACTTGGCCATAATGTATGGGCTCTTCGCCATGCTTCTCAAAGTTTACACGCCACGAGAAATACTTTTCTGAAAAAGACCGCGCGAAAAGCGGCTTACGCAAATCCAAGGGAGGATCTGAAATGAAATATCTACTGGCAGGCGCTGCACTGGCGCTGATGTCCCTGACCGGTGGCGCGGCCGTGGCGCAGGACTACCCCGAACGCCCCATCATGATGATGGTCAGTTATGGTGCGGGTGGCGCCACCGACTTTCAGGCGCGTATCGTCACAATGACTGCGGGCAACGAAGACGCGCTTGGAATGCCCATCGCGATCATCAACAAGCCGGGGGCAGGTGGCCGTGTCGGCTGGAACTGGTTTGCGACACAGGCCGAGGCTGATGGCTACACGCTGGCGGCTTACAACATCCCGCATTTCATCGCCCAGTCGATCAAGGGCGGCGTTGAATATTCGGCAGACAGTTTCGAGCCCATCGCCAACTGGGGCGCAGATCCTGCGGTATTCGTCGTGGCCAAGGACAGCCCCTTCAATTCCATGCAAGAAGTGGTGAACTATGCCAAGGAGAACCCGGGGAAGCTGACCTTTTCGGGTGCGGGCCTGTTCGTCGGGCACCACATCGCCGCCTTGCAGCTTGAGAAGGAAGCCGGGGTCAAAATGGCGTACATCCCGACCAAGGGCGGCGGTGCGGCGGCCATGAAGGCCGTGATTGCAGGCGACGTCATGGGCGGCGTGAACAACCTGTCCGATGCGTTCCGCGCTCAAGAAGCCGGAAATGTCAAAATCCTTGGCGTGTTCGATCTGGAACGCAACGCGTTCCTGCCGGACGTCCCCACACTTAAAGAGCAAGGTTATGACATCGACAATGCCAGCGTGAATTTCCGCGGTGTCATGGTCCCCAAGGGCACCCCGCAAGAGGTCATCGACAAACTGGCCGCAACAGTCCCGGAGATGTTCAAGAACGCGCGGGTGGCAGGAAAAATGAAAGCCGGTGGGTCACCCATGCACATCATGACCCGCGAAGAGGTTCAACAGATGTGGGCCGCACGTCAGGAAACCCTGCAAGAGCTTCTGGCGGGTCTTTGACGATTTGAGCAGTGGCACAGGATGGGGCGGTTTCCGCCCTGTCCCCACCAACAGGAATTCAATGATGAATGCACATGATGATATCGCCCAAGTCAGTTTGATCATGACCCGTGCGCGCGCCGCTCAGAAGGAATACGAAGCCGGCGCCAGCCAGACGCGCTATGACCGCGCAGCCGCTGCTGCTGCCTGGGCGATCATGGAGCCTTCACGCAACAGGGCTTTGGCCGAACTTGCGGTCGAGACGACAGGACTGGGCAACGTGCCGGACAAGGTGATCAAGAACCATCGCAAGACCCTTGGCCTGATGCGCGACATAAAAGGCGTCAGAACCCATGGGATCATCCATGAGGATGCAAGTACCGGCATCACCGAGATTGCGCGCCCAATCGGAGTGATTGGCGCCGTGGTGCCGTCGACGAACCCGGCAGCCACACCCGCCAACAACATCATCAACGCGTTGAAATGCGGCAATTCGGTTGTTGTCGCACCGTCACCCAAAGGCGTCGCAAGCTGCGAGCTGCTTTTGCGTTACATTCATGCCGAGTTCGACAAACTGGGGCTGGATCACGATCTGGTCCAGATGATTCCTCCGCCGGGTTCCAAGGCCAAGACTCAGGCGATGATGGAGCTCAGCGACCGGGTGATCTGCACCGGCAGTCAAAACAATGTGCATCGCGCGCAGACCTGCGGCACCCCTGCGGTGGCCGTCGGCGCGGGCAATGTCACCGTGATCGTCGATGAGACAGCTGACCTGAAGGCCGCTGCCCGGAAGATCACGGCCTCCAAGACCTTCGACAATGCGACCTCCTGTTCGTCCGAAAACGCGATCATCGCCGTCGACGCAATCTATGATGATTTCGTCGCAGCCCTTGCCGATGAGGGAGGCACATTGGTGAAGGACGAAAACCAGATCGTCTCAAAGCTCTGGCCGGATGGGCATCTGAGCCGCGAAGTGATCGCACAGGACGCCGACAGGATGATCAAGGCACTGGGCATGGTTGGTCAGGTGCCTGAAAACACCAGGTTCCTTGCAGTTGAAACCAAGGGGGTCGGTCCGGATCATCCGCTTTCGGGAGAGAAACTAAGCCGCGTGGCCGCGCTCTATCGTGCAAACGATTTCGAGGACGCCCAAGCCATTGCCGCTCGAATCTTGCAGTATCAGGGCGCGGGGCATTCCATCGGGATACACACCGCCGAAGATGCCCGTGCGGTGGCGTTGGGTGCCTCGATGCCCACCTGCCGCGTAATCGTCAATCAGGCTCACACCTTTGCGACCGGAGGGTCATTCAACAACGGCATGCCTTTCTCGCTTTCGATGGGATGTGGCAGTTGGGGTGGCAATGCGATTGATGAGAACCTGCATTGGAAGCACTTTGTCCAAAGCACCAAAATCGTCCGTGAAATCCCGGCAATTGAACCCTCCGTCGAAGATATCTTCGCGGAATACTGGGCTGATGCGGGGGCATGAGCATGGACGATCAGATGCCCCCAGGCGGGACAATCCGCAGCTGGCTGGACGAACGCGCAAGCACCATCGGTGATCGTGATGCCTATCTGTTTTTCGACGGAGAAGCTGCGCTAACCTGGTCAACCCTGAGGGATCGGGCACGAAAACTGGCCGAAAATCTGACAGCGCAGGGATTGGACAAGGGGGCCAGCGTTGCCATCCTTCAACCGAATGGGCGCGAGGCGATAGAATGCCTCTACGGCGTGCTTTATGGCGGGTTCCGCGCAACGGTCATCAACCTTGTCGCCGGGGACGAGGCCATTGGATATGCGTTGGGACATTGCGACGCACGAATTGCGTTCGTCGGCAACGCGCAGACCGATCTGTTCGACAGAGTTCGCCCCAAAGAGATGACGCGGTATTCTGCCGCTCGTTTCGACAAGGCCCCTGATCTCCATGCGCTTGGTCCCGATGACGACGCGCTGCTCATGTATACCTCAGGGACAACCGGTCGCCCAAAGGGGGTCGTGCATAGTCACGTCAGCCTGCTGGCAGGTGGATGGACCCCCACCGTTGCGCACAAGCTGACACCGGCGGATCGTGGTCTTTGCGTGCTGCCGATCTATCATATCAACGGGCTCTGCGTGACCGTGCTGAGCGCGCTTGTTTCCGGCGGTTCCCTGGCCGTGGCCGAAAAGTTTTCAACGCGCAAATTCTGGGACCAGTGCCAGAGCGCCAAGGCCACGTGGTTTTCGGTGGTGCCGACCATTATCTCGCACTTGCTGCATTCCGATTTGACACCCGCGCATGAAACCAGAGCACGTCTTCGTTTCGGCCGCTCGGCATCCTCGCCGCTTGCACCGGATGTACAAACCGCGTTCGAAACCCGTTTTGAAGTCCCCATCGTAGAAACAATGGGCCTGACGGAAACAGCCGCACAGATCTTGTCCAACCCGCTACCGCCGGGCGTCCGCAAAATCGGATCGCCGGGCAAAGCTTACGGCAACGAGGCATGTATCCTGTCGGCAAATCTGACCCCCCTGCCGCCAAACACCAAGGGCGAAATCGCCGTACGTGGCCCCAATGTGATGAGAGAATACCTGAAGAATCCGGATGCCACGCGCGCGACATTCACGCCCGATGGCTGGCTGCGCACCGGAGACCTGGGGCACATGGACGAAGACGGCTACTTCTTCGTGACGGGCCGGTTGAAAGAGCTGATCATAAAGGGCGGAGAAAACATCGCCCCACGTGAAATCGACGAAGCTCTCTATTCGCACCCTGACGTGATCGAGGCTGCCGCATTTGCGCGCCCTTGCAAAACCTACGGTGAACGCGTCGAGGCCGCCGTCAAATTGCGAACCGGGTCAAGCGTTTCATCCGACCAACTCATCGCGATTTGCGTCCAACGGCTGGGTGCTTTCAAATCGCCTGATAGGGTGCACTTGTTGCAAGACTTGCCAAAGGGGCCATCTGGAAAGATCCAAAGGATCAAGCTGCCTGTTTTGACACAGTGACCGATTGCAGCCCATGGAGGCCCCGCAAACAGGCGTGCAATATCCGATATGCAAGCCAGGGCGGGCGCATGCACAACGTTGGCCAATGACGACATTCCCGAGGCTTCGACCGGAACCAAAGCTCAACCCGACCTGTGTAGGTGTGCTCGTAACGCTGCATTGCCAACATTGATTTTGTTTAGAAATTTTGCGTATTCTCGCGCATAGTTTTGCGCGGCATTTGGGCATGAATTTGCACGATTTTCCTATAACTTTGCGCTGTTCGAGAAACGCGTTCAATTGATGGTAATCACCGCACATCTTCTTCAACTAAAACCGGGCGCCTCTCAATCAAGAGTGCATTCTGATTGGAAACATTCAACCCTGATCATAGGGAAGCAGTTTATTCGCAGGCTTGTGATAGATCCTCGCTTCAAGAACGGATGTTTCCGTAACTGCCAGGTGAGCGCGTCCAAGCCGGCGCGCTCACTATGCTTGGTATTGCCCGTCACTACGGGGCTAAGAGCGATGTATCACTCTGCGGCGACCGCTTCCTCTTCCAGTGCCGGATAATCGGTGTACCCTTTTTCATTGCCGCCGTAGAGAGTGGTTGGATCGAGCTCATTCAGCGCGGCGCCTTTCTCCAGCCGGTTGACAAGATCCGGGTTGGAAATAAACGGCCGACCAAAGGCCACCAGATCGACGGCGCCGGTCTCAACCGCTTTAATCGCCATGTCTCGGTCATAAGCGTTGTTGCCCATTTTCACTCCGTCAAACAATTCATAGAGCGCCTTCAGGTCACCACCTTCCGGAATATCGCGCGGGCCGCCGGTCTGCCCTTCTACGAGATGGAGATAGGCCAACCCATAGCCATTCAGCAATTTGATCGCATGTGCGAATGTCGCCTGCGGGTCGCTGTCGGAAATGTTGTTGGCGTTCGAGAACGGGCTGAGGCGGACACCGACGCGGTCGGCACCCCACACGTCGACAACGGCGTCCATGACTTCTTTCAGGAACCGCGCTCTGTTCTCGACAGGACCGCCGTATTCGTCTTCACGCTTGTTGGACTCGTCGCGCAGGAACTGATCGATCAGATATCCATTGGCGGCATGGACCTCGACACCGTCAAATCCGGCTTTCATGGCGTTTTCTGCGGCCTTCCGGTAGTCGGCGACAATGCCTGCAATTTCTTCGATGGCCAGAGCCCGCGGTTCCGATGTTTCAACAAACTGCTCGCCATCAAAGGTCTTGGCCTTTGCGCCGATTGCGGATGGCGCTACAGGGGCGCCGCCATCCTGCTGCAAGCTGGTATGCGAAATCCGGCCCACATGCCAAAGTTGGATTACGATCTTCCCATCCTTGGCATGGACGGCGTCAGTCACTTTTTTCCAGCCGTCGATCTGCGCTTCGGAATATATGCCGGGCGTCCAGGCATAGCCTTTGCCCTGGGGCGAGATTTGCGATGCTTCCGTGATGATCAGACCAGCACCTGCCCGCTGCGCGTAGTACTTCGCCTGCAATTCATGGACACTGTCATCCTCGGCTCTTGCCCGGTTGCGGGTCAGTGGCGCCATGACAATGCGGTTTTTCAGCTCGATTGCACCAGCTTTGATGCCGGAGAACAGTTTTTCATCAGCCATTGCTGTTTCCTTCTTTGGTAAACTTCGTTCAGATATTATTGGACCGATCAGTCCAATATTAGGGTCACTGTCTCTTGATTGAGTTTGTGTTAGGTTTCATTTCCTTATGGTGGCAGGAGGCCTTATAGCGAAATCACCAACCGGGCTTGTTTCAGGGTTTGCGATATCTGCTCAGCGGGAACGCCCGCCTTGCGGAAGGCTAGTGTGCCGATTGCAAGGGATGCAAAGGCGCGTGCCTTGTCGAGTGCCTGTCCCGGATTTGAAGGCTCAAGCGCTCTCGCAATAATCTCGTCAATACTCTCCAAATGCTGCCGCCCGAGAGCCGCCACTTCATCATCATGAGGAGCAAGCTCCGTAAGGCAATTGATCAGCATGCAGCCGTCACGACCTCCTCGCGGGTTCGCCAAAGCTTCCATTATCGCACCAACGGGGTCATCTCCGCCCGCGTCCGCGACGTCACGCAGAGCTTTCAAACCACGCCTTGAATAGTGCCTGAGGGCTTTGTGAAACAAAGCCTGCTTGTTGCCAAATGCTCCATAAAAGCTGGACCGACTCAAACCCATGGCCTTGGTCAGATCGTCCACGGACGCGGTCTCGTAGCCCTTGTGCCAGAATACGCACAAGGCTTTCTCCAAAGCCTCGGCTTCGTCGAAGGCACGAGGCCGACCCGGGCCTGCGGTCGGCTTGATGTCGGTAATTGGGAGAGTTTCTGTGCTCATGCGTATGATTTGGAATGATTGGTCCAGAAATTCAAGGTGGCGGTAGGCAATTTTTGGAATAGTCAGTCCATATTATGGCCAGAGAATGGAATTTTGGGTCCGGTCTCATTCTTGCTTCATAGCCAGAAGATGAAAGTGGCGGCGAGAGCAGTGGCGGGACGCGCCCAGGGAATACCGCCGCACAAGACCCTGTACAACCGCTGAAAGCGGTGAAGGTGAGTGGCTGAACGCCACCGGTCCGAGAGAAGCCACGAACAGGGCATCTTCGCCCGGATGATGGTCGGTTTGGCTACCGGGCACGGTGAAGAAGGGACCGTCATGATCGACGCCACCTATCAGAAGACCCATCGCACAGCGTCCAGTCCGGGCGTCAAAAAGGGGGGCGTGGACGCCTGATTGACCGCACAAAGGGCGGCGTGAACACCAAACTGCACGCCATCTGGGACAGCCTGAGGCGCCCGATCAACTTCTTCGTCACCGCCGGGCAGGTCAGCGATTGCACCGGCGCACGGGCATTGCTGAGCAGCCTGCCGGATGTCGACTGGCTGCTCGGAGTTCGCGGCTATGACGCCGACTGGTTCCGAGAAGCGTTGAAAGACAACGGGATACGCACCTGCATCCCTTTCCGGAAACAGCGGACGAAACCGGTGAAATACGACAAGCGCACCTACAACAATGTAGGTGCGCTCATAACGCTGCATCGCCATCATTGATTTTGTTTAGAAAACTCGGGTGTCTTCGCCCATAACTTTACGCGACGTTTGCGCATAACTTTGCACGATTTGCCCATAAGTTTGCGTGGTTCAAAGTGCACGCTCAATTGACAGTGGTTTCTGAACAAGCCCTACAACTTTTTGTTATTTTCCTTCAATCACAGCTACGCTTTGATTAGCAAATTTCAACTCTCGTTTGCAGAATGCAGTTCACTTGCACGCTTGCGATAGATCCCAAAAAAACTCCGGCGATGGGGGCTTGATATGCATTCGGCTGATACGTCACGTCATAGAACATATCGGTCGAAACAGAACGCTAAACCCGGAGCCCGTTGAAGGGCTGTTGCGAACCATCGACTGGTCGCAACTGGATAGAGTCCTATGCTAATCCCGCGTCACGCAGGTGGATGCAGACAAGCCGCAGTATTTGAACTAACCCTAGAAGCTCGGTCACTTTCGCGAGATTTGATCCGTCGTATTTTGTTCTTCAGCGTAGATGCTGAGTTCTAACCTTGAACATCGAGTGTCGAATCGTCTCACTATGTGAGACCTACGCCAAGCTGACCAACCCTCCAAACAAGTTGCTTCAGTCATTTGGGCACACGTTAAGCTAGAAGGTTCCCAGAACTACGCGGTGAATCTCGGGCTGGCGCGCACTCCGACTTGACACGGTGGCCCTAACTGGTTCAGCTTCCGGTCATGACGTATACACGCATCCACTGCCATCGAATATCGGCCTGAGGTCGATAACCCACGCGAAATCCGTGGGAGGCAGCATTGGTATGCGGGCGAGGCTTATATCCTTGTAATTGCTCCAGATTAGAGTGCGCGAGTCGGTTCGATTCCGACGCCTCCTACCATCCTCAGGAGGTGTCCGACATGGCGGACGACGTTTCGAACGCAATTGATTTCAACGACATCAAGCAATCGGTCGAAGAGAGCCTCGGACGCACACCCGAAGGCTGGTCCGGCTTGGTCACAAAGCTCTTCACGGAGGTTAAGGAATACTGCGATCTGAAGGGTGCCACCTACCCCTTTGTCCTCCAGATCAAGGAGAAGCTGGGAGAGCTCCGCATCTACCACAGGTGTGATGATCGACACATCCAGTCGATGATCGCTGAGACGATTGCGCGTGCAAATCACAGCTGTGAACGATGCGGGAATAGTGCCGAGACCCAACTTCTGGACGGCTGGTACAAGACACTTTGTTGTTGGTGCGGGCATGATGTCGTTAGCAAGCGCCATCCGGAACGGCACCGGCTGTTTGGCGTTCAAAAGGAACCCATTCGAGATCAAATGACGTGCTCGGTCTGTGGCTTTTTCGCTCAGATCGACCGAACGGATGACCGTAATCGGTGCCCCGCGTGCGTGAAGAAGGAATGGTGATGACCGCCGAACAACAAGTGACCTTCGAAAAGATCATGGAAGCCTACGATGACGAGGACTACGCCCGGAAGCTCATGAATACGGACAGCTCTTCGATGTGATGTGGTTGAGACAGCTACATCCGACGATGATCCATGCCTGGAAGAAGGCGCTGCTGGAAGGCGCATCCGGCGTGTTCGAGCGCGGTAGCGCCAAGAAGCCCGAGATTGACGAAGAGCAGTTGAAAGAGCTGCACGCCAAGATCGGGGAGCTGGCCGTGGCCAACGATTTTTTGTCACGAAAGCTCAAACCTTGGGGCATGAAGTGAGGCGGGGTATGATCGAACCGGACAACCCCGACCTGTCGATCGGCAAGCAGTGCAGGCTGCTGTCGATCTCGCGGTCGTCGTTCTACTACGCGCCCAAGGGCGAGACGGCGATGAACCTGATGCTCATGCGCCAAATTGATGAACAATTCCTTGAGACGCCGTTCTTCGGCGTCCGGCAGATGACCTGGCACCTGCGCAACGAAGGCCATCTGGTCAATGAAAAGCGCATCCGCCGGCTCATGCGGCTGATGGGCCTGATGCCGATCTATCAGAAGCCCAGCACCAGCAAGGCGGCGAAGGGGCGCAAGACGCATCCATATCTGCTGCGCGGTTTGCGGGTGGATCGGCCCAACCAGGTCTGGGCCGCCGACATCACCTATCTGCCGATGCGGCGGGGGTTCCTCTATCTTGTGGCGATCATGGACTGGCACACGCGCAAGGTGCTGGCCTGGCGCATCTCGAATACGCTGGAGGCCGACTTCTGTGTCGAGGCGCTGACCGAGGCCATCGCCAGGTTCGGCCCGCCCGAGATCATGAACACCGACCAGGGCAGCCAGTTCACGTCTTTTGCCTGGACTGACCGGCTGCGCCGATCCTGCGTGCGCATCTCGATGGACGGCAAGGGCCGTTTCCTCGACAACATCTTTGTCGAGCGCCTCTGGCGGAGCCTGAAATACGAATGCGTCTACCTGCACGCATGGGAGACCGGATCAAAGGCCAGGACCGGTGTCGGCAAGTGGATCGAGTTCTACAACCGCAAGCGCCCCCATTCCGCCCTTGGCGGCAAACCCCCAGCCGTGGTCTACTGGCTGAGAAAAGACGTAACCCAACCCGGTCAGCAGGAGCAAAGAGTAGCTTAAATCACGCTGGAAACTGTCCAAACATTGGGGAGTAGCTCAAATTCACCGGATAAATCGTCTGGCACAACCAGAGCATCGACGTCATCAAAGAAGTTCCATAGCCCTGACGCCTTACTGGATTTTATAGACGCCTCTCCTGCGGGGTGCATTAAGCCTTCTTGCCTAAGGTGCTCTGCTCTGTCGTTTTAGCTTTTGGACCAAGCTTGCTGTTTTCGCGGGCTGATCAATTGCGCCGTCCGGTCTTCATCGATTGTAAATCGTCTTCCATCAATCCAACCATGCGCGATCAGCGCATCCAGCACCTCGTCCCGACTGACATATTTCTGCGGATGTGCCGCCTTCCACGTGATCAGCCGGACGCTATCACGTTGGGCAAAATGCGTGCTCAGCCACTCCCACAGTTGATCACGGGATGTGACCTCAATATCCGTCACGCGCCACCATAGTGTTCATGCTTGTGTCATCCGTCGCAAAAAAGCTTCAGCCGTCTTTATGTGCGTGCTCTTGGCCTCTGGCGACATCCGTTCAGCCGTACGGCACATCATCGCCCATCGGGGATTGCCAGCCAGTCTATCGCTGTGTTTCAGGATAAAGCGCCAATAAAGCCCGTCCCAAATGTCGGCCCAGGGCCCTTTGCCCCAATTGCTCATTTTGCGAACATAGTTTGAACCCGAAAAGTACGGTTTGGTGGTGATCAACCCGCCATCGGCATGCTGGCTCATCGCGTAGGCATTGGGAACCATCACCCAATCATAGCTGTCGACGAACATTTCCATGAACCAGCGATAGACATGATCCGGATCAATTTCGCACAGAAACATAAATCCGCCCAAAATCATGAGGCGTTCAATATGATGACAATACCCTGTCTTGAGCACCCTTTTGATCGTGTCGTCCAGCGGATCAATACCAGTGGTTCCGTCGTAGAAAGCGCGGGGCATTGGTCGGTGATGGCCCCAGTGATTTGTAGTGCGCATCGGCACACCCAGGCTTTCATAGGTTGCACGCATAAACTCACGCCAGCCAATGATCTGGCGGATGAAACCTTCTACCGAATTCAGGGGAATACCCTTGCGATCCGCATGCGCCAGTGCAGCGTCCAAGACCTGTTTGGGCGTCAACAATCCAATGTTCAAGGCTGGCGTGAGAACGGCATGCCACAGCCAGCTTTCACCCGCAACAATGGCATCTTCATAGTCGCCAAAGTGATCAAACCGCCGTTCCAGAAACTGCGCCAGCCAGTCGGACGCATCTTTGTGTGATGTCGGATAGTACAACGTATCCAAGCTGCCCAATGCTTCTGGAAAATCATCAAGTACGCTTGCTTTCGCGGCTTCATCAACCGCGTCATGGGAAGGCCAGTCGATCCAAGGCAGGCTGCCCAACAGCGCCTTGGGCACTTTCTTACGGTTTTCCTTGTCAAAGCTCCATTGTCCCCCCGCCGGTTGACCGCCGTCCATCAACACATTCAAGCGGCGGCGTTGGCTTTTGTAGAACTCTGCCATGAACCAGCGGTTGCGACCGGCAAACCAATCCTGATTGTCGGCCCGAGTGTTCAAAAAACCAGGTGATGGTTTGAAATCGAGCGTGATATCGGTTCTGCCAGCCGCCGCCCGAAGACGTTTTTCTGCAATGAAGTCTACCGGATCAACCATGATTATATGGCTGATGCCGCGGTCCCGCAGACTTTGAAACAGGCGCAGGCAAGCGCCCGGCTGCCGCTCAAAGGGCCAAATCGCGGCATCAAATCCCTTGGCGACCAAGCCATCGCGATAGCGCGTCATGGAAGCACGGTGCAGCCAAAGCTTTTGCTTGTGCATCATGGCAGGATAAAACGCATCGCCAAAGAAAAGCGGGTCTTCGAAAAGCACAACCGCGTCGGGTCGGGCAGCCACACCGGGGTGCTGGGCAAACAATTGGTTGGGAAGTAAAAGCGCGGCAGTGGACACCGGCTATGGCCTTGGTTGGGTGGCCAGGTTCAATTGGCTCAAAAGCGATGGGATCTTCTTTCGAAGACCAAAGAAGCCGGCCCTTGCATGAGGCCATGTTATCGTGTCGTGGGGTCGTATTATCCGGTTCAAAGACAGGCCAGCGTCCCTCAACAGAGGTTCCGCACGATCCAGTCGTGACCGAGTGGGGCCGACGGGCGCATAGGCTGTTGCAATGGTTTTGACACCGGTATTCCGCGCGGCCTCGATCAACGGATCACTCCAATCCTCGGCGGATTGCGCGCGCTTTCCGTGAGGTTCCAGGGCGCTATTCATCGCGCCTTCGGCAAAATCCGTTACAGCGCCTGCAATCGGATTTGGAGACCGACCATGCGTCGCCAAAAGTCCAATCGCGGCAGCAGGCGATGTCGGCATTAAGCTATCGGCTGACAGATCATCCTCGGTCAACAGCATGAGGTAAGGGCCCTCTGGGGGCTCTTGCGGAGTCAAAAGCGGAATAAGCGGGTGTTCTACTGTCTCGGTCAGAGGTTCGGCAAATTTGGCGAGGTTTTTTGGTTGAAACCGTCCTTCGGTGTATTTGGCAATATTATCAGGTCGCGCGAGGTAGGTTTTGCCTTTTGTGTGCAATCCGCCGACCCACCGCCAGCTCAGCGTGTTCGATGCGGGATCGCCATCCAGCAAATGCCGCAAAAAGAAGTCCGCGCCAAGCTGCCAGGGTATGTGGAGCGTAAAAATCCAGATTGATGCAAACCACATGCGCGCATGGTTGTGCAGGTATCGGTAATTGGCAAAGTTTGGATCGCTCTGCATCATACCGAACTCAAAAATCTCGCACAGCGTGAGATTGACCAAGGCCTCTGAGACTCGATTGCGTTCCTCGCTGGTCGCATCACTCACGGCCTCGATAGGGCGACCTTCCAGAAAGGACATCGTTAGTACTTCTGGCGTGCTCCAATCCGGAAAGAACTCCGGGATTTCAAACGCTTCATCACTCTGCAAGAGGTCTGCAAAATGGCGCAGGTGGTGTCCCTCGCGTTCATAATCGGTTTCTTCATGCAGTTGACTGCGCGCCTCTTGGATATACGGATCCAGATCAAAGCTTTGGGGAAGCAAACCTGACATGCGAACCAGCGCAGCAACATTGGCGACATCGCTGTCGATACTGCGCGCGATACCGGGATATTGCACTTTGATCGCCACATCGCGCCCGTCTTTCAATGTCGCACGATGTACTTGCCCAATGCTCGCTGCCGCTATGGGCCTTACATCGAAAGATTGGAAGGATTTTCGCCAGTCTGCACCCCAAGCTCGGTTCAGGACGTCACGCAATTGTTTCGGCGGCATGAAATGCGCCTGATCTCGCAAACGCGCCATGATGTCAGCCAGTTCGGGCGGCAAGACCTCACCTGCATCCATCGAAATCAACTGACCCACCTTCATCGCGGCGCCTCGCATACGCGCAAGCTGATCCGCGACTCGTGTCACGTTGCCCGGTGTCATCAACAAACCACGCATGTCGGGTCGCGCACCGCGACCGATCTCTCTTAGGGCGCGTGCTGCCATGTTCCCCACAATGCCTGCCGTCATGCTGCTTAAACCGGCAACACGGACCAAACGGCTTGTAGGAACTGCCAAAGGGGTTGGTGAGGATTTAGGGTTCGTCATTTATCCTCACCAAAATTCCGTGCCCGGAGCGCCTTTTATACGACCCTTCAAATTTTCGGTGACCCAGCCTCCATAGAAGTCCCCGGGTTGCGGGATCACCCGGTACTCACCAACAAAACAAGCATCCATAAGTCCGGCGTAAAAGGCGAGATAGTCCTTAATCTGTTCAAATCTGGTGGTTGGTGCAGCATAACTCCACGCAGCTTTCTTAGCCGCAGCTGCCCCGCTCTGAACGTCCCAGTAGCTCGCAACACCCTTCCACTCGCAGTATGATCTGCCTGAGGCCTTTGTCAGAACGGTATCAATGTCTTGCGGCGGAATATAATACGTGGGGGCGTGGTGGGTCTCGAGAACCTGAAACGCCTGGTCAGTTTCTACGATTGTTCGACCGCCAAACTCTATCCGTAAGTTATGGGGCACCTCCCGCAGCGCAGGTGGCCGGGGATAGTCTTGAACATTTTCAGTTGTCCAACCTGTCATTTCGAACCTTGGTTATGAATCAGTTGTTCCATCTTCGAACTAGCGCGCCGACAGCGTTATTCTAGCGAGAGAGCTTTGAGCGCATGGCAGGTGAACTTGCACCAAAATTGGGCTTAGTGTCAGCTTGGGACGGGCAACGTTATTTGACCGACTTAGCAGCCCGAACCGTCGAAATGAGTGTCCTAAATCTACCAGTTTGCCAATAGTTCGTCCATGCGCTCTAGGCCAAGGTCGAGGTTGGCAGCAGCACCTCCCCCCACACCCAGTCGGATGTGGTTCTGCATCCCGTAAGACGAACCCGGTAGTAGAAATGTCCGATAGGGATCGGCGAGCAAGCGTTTGGCGAACACGTCGCCATCAATCCCATCGAGCCGTGCCAAACCAATTAATCCAGCCTGAGGTTTGACCCAATCGAGGTTGGGCTGATCGGCAACAAACCTATCCAGGCGTTCCAGCGTTTTCATCCCAGCTGCCCGTGCAGTTTTCAAAGCCTGATTATATCGGTCAGACCTCAAGGCGATTTCGGCGATGACTTCGCCGAGAATATTCATAATTTCGCTCGAGTTTTCCCGCAGAATAATAGCGTCCCAAATGAGATCTGAATCACGGCATATCATCCAGCCGGTGCGTAGCCCCTGCAGACCCAGTGCCTTGGAAACGCTGCCCGTCGTGATACCCCTTGGATACAAACCAGCAATCGAAGGGGCACGGGACCCGTCCCACTCCAATCCCGCGTAAACCTCGTCAACAACCAGCCATGCACCTACGCGATCTGCGATTTGGACAAGCCTTTCCAGCTCTGCTTGTGTCATCAACTGCCCGGTGGGGTTATTGGGGTTGGTCATAAAGATGAGCCGCGTGCGCGCTGTTACTGCGGCCTCAACTTTGTCGAGCGGCAATACCCAACCAGCACTCTCTTCGCGGTCGACAACTTTTAGCGTCGCGCCGACTGCCTCTGCCAATACGCCCGCTTGTGGCCAGCCCGGGCGTTCCGTTACGACTTCGTCGCCCGGTTGGACCAATTGCATGAATGCAAGATAATTGGCTTCCGCGGCGCCGGCGGTGATCAGAACGTCGTCTGGCTTGCAAACATCAGACAAGCCGGCGCGGTCCAAAACATGCCGTCGTAAAGCAGGCAGACCCCGAAAGCTGTTTTGGTTCCAATCCAACGGCAGCGCTGGATCCAGCGCATCCATGAACTCACCCAAACGCGGCGACTCGGACAAGGAAAACCCAACGAAAGCTTCTGGATCCGCTTCCGTGGTATCCAGTAGGTACTGAAAGAGTGTGTGTATCTTGACTTTCATGCTCTACTCAAAATCTTTGTAGTCAATCAGGGAGAGAGTCTGTGCAATCAGAGGGATTTGTCAAAGGGCGACCGATTGACCTTGCGGTTTTGGACTACGGGCTGTTCAAGGTCCATTCCACTGGCCGCATCATAGGTATCTGCGGGTTTCTGATCCGGACAGATTTGGGAGAATCAATACTCATCGATACTGGGTTTCCTGAAAAATATGCCACCGATACCGACGCCGCGGTCAAAGAAGATCGATTGTTCGAGTTTGGCGAGGTTCTGAAGTGCGAACCAGACAATCTGCCACGCGCACAGCTGGCAAAACTCGGGCTTATTCCGTCAGACATTTCATTACAGATCTGTACGCACTCCCATATAGACCATATCGGTGCATTGGGCGACTTTCCAAACAGTCCCATTCTCATCTCCTCTGCCGAGCGAGCCTTACCTCGCCCGTTGTACTGGGGCGATATGCGGCCGATGGAATGGCCCGAGCAGGATTACCTGGTTATTGATGGCGACGTAGAGATTGGGCCGGGTATCTTAGTTTTGGCGGCGCCAGGCCATGCGCCTGGCCAGATCGCCGTGATGGTCCATCTTCCGTCGGGGGCGATTTTATTGACCAGTGATGCGATTTCCCGACCAGCAGAAATCGACGAGAAGTTTGCCGGGTCTTGGGACGAAGATGCAGCAATTGCCAGCGCAGACAGGTTGATGCGTCTGGCATCCGAGCGAGATGCCTTTGTAATTTATGGGCATTGTCCAAAGCAGTGGCCTGTTCTGAAGAAAGCACCAGAAGTCTACAGCTGACCCCACCCCTTGGACCATTTTTCCGAAAAGTGATGTCGCACCAAAGAGTTATCTGACGTCGCGCCCTTGGTTCAGAATAATCACATTCCCACTGGAAACATCCCCTGCCGGTGAAATGAGAAAACCAACCCAAGAGGCGATTTGCTCAGGTAGCATCGCATGACCATGTGGCATGGCACTAACGGCTTTCTTCAAGACTTCCTCGGTCAAGACATTGAACAACGGTGTCTCAGTCATGGCAGGTGCCAGAGAATTTACACAGATTTTGTCCTGTGCGTATCGACGGGCGAGGTCTTTTGTAAGGGTATCCATCGCTGCCTTTGACGCGCGGTAGTGCGGAGGGTCGAACACATCGAAATTGTAAGCACCGTTCGATGAGATATTTACAATCTTTTTGATGCCTTCGCGTTCTAACATCAATTGGACCGCTTGCTGGCAACAATGGAATGCAGAATTAAAGTTGATTGCCATCTGCTTTTCGAGTTCCTCGGGCGGAATGTGCGGGAAGTCAGACATAAAGCAGGTGCCAGCGTTGTTTACCAAAGCATCCAGACCGCCATGGGCTGTCCTAATGCGCTCAAACGTTTGAGCCACGGCCAAAGGATCAGTTAAGTCAACGGAAATAGGTGTGAAGTCCGAACTAAATTCTGATGCCAGTTCGTTCAGACGCTCTTCTTTGAGGTCCAGACCAATCACATGCAACCCGTTTGTCTGCAATTGGCGGCAGATGGCCTGCCCCATCCCTCCCGCGGCGCCGGTCACAACCGCTGTCTTCATGGTAACTCCTCCTACCTAGGTATGATTTGGGATACTTCGAATTAAAGAAGGAAACTCATAACCCTTTTTTCTGAAAGCGGCGAAAGCCAATTTCGTTTAATTCAGTGCACGTCAGTTTTGGGCTCAAGCTAGACTTTGCAAAGTCAGCTTTCTGCGCATCGCGGCCGTTCGCGAGAATCCAAGCAAAAAGGCCGCATGGAACCCAAGGTTCTATAGGGAGGCCCTTTGCGGGATTGAGCAACGCAAAGGACCATAACCGCAACGACTACTCCAAAAAATGATTGAATTCACCGCTAGGGCAGACAATCGCGCAGCGCAAAACTATGGGCAAACTGCGCAAGATTATGCGGCGAGCGCAAACTTATGGGCGGTCGTACAAAATAATCAGAAATCCAGATTCTCAACACTCAAGGCGTTTTTCTGGATGAACTCTCGACGAGGTTCCACGACGTCACCCATCAACTTGGTGAACAGATCATCCGCTTCAACCATGTCATCCACGCGCACTTGCAGCAGCGTCCGCGCATCCGGGTCCAGTGTCGTTTCCCACAGCTGGTCAGGGTTCATCTCACCCAGACCTTTATAGCGCTGCAGTGACAAGCCCTTTTCACCCTCTTCCAGAATGGCCCGCAACAAGTCCAGCGGACCGTGGATCATCTGGCTGCGATCACGACGGATCAAGGTGGCCGGAGAGTTGTAGATTTCTTGCAGGCTCTGCGTAAAGCTGCCGGTCTTGCGCGCCTCGCCCGAGCGCAGCATCGGGCCGTCCAGCGTGCGAACCTCTTCGACACCGCGCAGAATACGGGCCAGTCGGATGCCGTGATCCTGTGTTATCCGACCCTGCCAGCCACGTTCATATTCCAAAGCGATCAGGTCCAGCCGCGCGGCGACTTTGTCAGCCACGCCTTGCAGATCGGCGTCCACCGCACCCGGCACGAAAGCCCCAGCCACGGCGGCCTGTTCCAGAATATGGCGCGGGTAATGTGTTGGAAACGCATCCAGAACACGTTTCAGCTGACGCGCCTCGTCGACCACGCGGGTCAGGTCCTGGCCGATGATTTCCTCACCCGAGCCGAGTTTCAGAACAGCGCCTTCGACGCCCTGATTGATCAGATAGTCATCCAGAGCGGCCTGATCCTTCAGGTAAACCTCTGACTTTCCGCGGGAAACCTTATACAGCGGCGGTTGCGCGATATAGAGGTACCCACCCTCGATCAATTCCGGCATCTGCCGATAGAAGAAGGTCAGCAACAGCGTCCGGATATGCGCGCCGTCCACATCCGCGTCGGTCATGATGACGATCTTGTGGTAGCGCAGCTTTTCGATGTTGAATTCATCGCGGCCAATGCCCGTGCCCAGGGCCATGACGAGGTTGCCGATTTCCTGAGACGACAGCATCCGGTCGAACCGGGCGCGCTCGACGTTCAGGATTTTACCGCGCAGGGGCAGAACGGCCTGTGTCAGCCTGTCCCGGCCGGTTTGAGCAGACCCGCCGGCCGAGTCCCCCTCGACCAGGAAGACTTCGGTCTTGGATGGGTCTTTCTCGGAACAATCCTTCAGCTTGCCAGCCAGATAGTTCACATCCATCGCGGTCTTGCGCCGGGTCAGTTCGCGCGCCTTGCGCGCAGCCTCACGGGCCAACGCGGCCTCGATGATCTTGCCGACGATGCTCTTGGCTTCTGTGGGGTTTTCTTCGAACCACTCGGCCAGTTTTTCATTCATCAGACCTTCGACAGCCGGACGGACCTCGGAGGAAACCAGCTTGTCCTTGGTCTGGGACGAGAATTTCGGGTCGGGCACTTTCACCGACAATACGCAGGTCAAACCTTCGCGCGCATCGTCACCGGTGAAGCTGACCTTTTCCTTTTTCGCGATCCCGCTGGACTGCGCATAGTTGTTGATCGTCCGGGTCAGCGCGCCGCGGAACCCAGCCACGTGGGTCCCGCCGTCACGCTGCGGGATGTTGTTGGTAAAGGGCAGCACCGTCTCGTGGTAGCTGTCATTCCACCACATTGCGATCTCGACGCCGATATCGTCGCGCTCGCCCTTGATATAGATCGGCTCGGGCATGGCCGGAGTTTTGGACCGGTCGAGATACTTGACGAATTCCTTCACGCCACCCTCGTAGAACAGCTCGGTTTCCAGCCGTTCTGCCGGGCGCTCGTCGATCAGGATGATCCGCACGCCCGAGTTCAGAAACGCCAATTCACGCAGCCGTTTTTCCAGCGTCTCGAACGAGTATTCGAGGTTCGAGAACGTGTTGGTTGACGCCAGAAAGCGCACTTCGGTTCCCGTACGATCGCCACACTCACCGACGACCTTCAGGTGCTCTACTGTTTCGCCCCCCTCAAAGCGTGCCACGTGCTCTTTGCCCGCGCGCCAGATGCGCAGCTCCAGCCAATCCGACAGCGCGTTTACCACCGAAACACCCACGCCATGCAGGCCGCCCGACACCTTGTACGAGTTGCTGTCGAACTTGCCGCCCGCGTGCAGCTGGGTCATGATGACCTCTGCCGCTGAAACGCCTTCTTCCGGGTGGATATCAACCGGAATTCCGCGGCCGTTGTCGCTGACCGAAACGCTGGAATCCGCGTGAATCTTCACGGTCACATGGTCGGCGTGACCCGCCAGCGCTTCGTCAATTCCGTTGTCGACGACCTCATACACCATGTGGTGCAGGCCCGATCCATCATCCGTGTCCCCGATATACATCCCGGGGCGTTTGCGAACGGCCTCTAAGCCTTTGAGAACTTTAATGGAATCTGCGCCGTATTCTTGAGGAGCCTGTGCGTCTTCGGACATTCAGTCAGTACCTATATTATTTTGGTACCTTATACGTTTTCTGGTGGGGATTGTCACGCGATCCCCCAATATTTTGTGTGTGCTCGGGTCGTTTTCCGCCCATCCCAATACACCTCATAACCGGTCGATGTCAGAAGCGATATCCGCCGCGATTTCCAGCGCATCGACATCCTTGCGTTCGGCCGACAACCGAAGCCCCAGAATGTCCGACTGATACCGCGCCGCCAGCCGATCCGGGTCATGTTCAGGCCGGATTTCACCGGCAGCCTGGGCGCTGCGGAACAGGTCGGCGAAACACGCTTTCATTTCCGCCATGTGACACGCGGCCTGATCCGCAAGCGCATGATCCTTCGCCTGCAACTCAGCATATGTTTTTGCCAACATGCAGGCCTTTGCCGGGTTCTCGACCGCTTCGATGACCAGACGAGGTTGCGCCTTGAGCGCTTCCTTCGGCCCCAAACTTTCGGCAAGGGCTTTCAGGCGCGCCACACCTTCTTGCGTGTAGCGTTCCAGCGTCAACGCATAGAGCGCATCTTTCGACCCGAATGCAGCATAAAAGCTGCCGGGTTTCAGCTTCAATTCCCGCTCCAGGTCTTTCAGCGACGTACCAGCCCAGCCCTGACGCCAAAAGATGTCACGGGCCTTCGCGATCAACGCGTCGCGATCATATGCGGGTTTACGGGGCATCGGCATCACCAATTCTTGAACGCTCGCTCAAATATATACTTGAGTGATCGCTCAAGAAACCCTAAATACCACCCATCGCGCCAGAAACAGGAGATCCGACATGGCCACCTTCCCGTCTCATGACCTCGAATCCGCACCCGAAGCATCCAAACCTCTGCTGGAAAAGTCCCAGGCCGCTTTTGGACGTTTGCCGGGCCTGCACAAGGTGATGGCAGAAAGCCCACAGCACCTTGAAGGCTATCAGGTTCTGCACGGCCTGTTCTTGCAGACCGATTTCGACAACGATGAGAAAACCGTCGTCTGGCAGACCATCAATGTGGAAAACGAATGCCATTATTGCGTGCCCGCGCACACCGGCATCGCAAAGATGATGAAGGTATCAGACGAAATCTCCCAGGCTCTGCGCAATGAAACTCCACTGCCTTCCGCCAAGCTCGAAGCGCTGCGCACCTTCACCCTGCAAGTGATGGAAACCCGTGGCAACCCGACCGAGGAACAGCTTCAGGCGTTCTTCGACGCGGGCTATTCGCATCGCGCGGTTCTGGACGTGGTGCTGGGTCTGGCACAGAAAACCATGTCGAACTACGTCAACCACATGGCCAAAACGCCAGTCGATGAAGCCATGCGCGGCTTCCTGTGGGAACGTAAAGTCAACGAACCGGCCTAAACCGCCACGACTGATCCCTCATCGCTTTCGGAAACGACCAGCGACTGGGCCCGGTCACCCAACTCTTCAAACAGTTCAGGCCCGGTGCCCGTCATCCAGGCCTGAGAACCCAACGCACAAATCTCGTCATAAAGTGCGGCGCGCCGACCCGCGTCCAGATGTGCGGCCACCTCATCCAGCAATACGATTGGTGGCGCCCCCACCATTGCGGCCAAAGCTCGTGCATTGGACAGGATCAATGAAACCAGCAGCGCCTTCTGCTCACCGGTGGAACAATCCTTGGCCGGAACACCCTTGGCAGCAAACACGCCATAGAGATCCGACCGATGCGGCCCGACCAAAGTCCGGCCCGCAGCCAGATCCCTGAACCGACTTTCATTCAAAGCCTCGCGCAAATCCTCAGCCGTTTCGGGCATCGCACCTTCGGTTTGCACCAATTCCAACTCGGCAGACGGAAATGCCGTTTCCGCCTGATCCTGCGCCACCCTCAGATGGTGCAACGCCGCCAATCGCGCTGCGTGGATACGATGCCCCATCTCCGCCATCTGACCCTCAAGCGCGGCATACCAATGCGCGTCACGCTTCTGCTCTTTCAGCAAACGGTTACGTTCGCGCATCGCTTTTTCGTAGGTCAGCGCGGCCTCCGCATGAGACGGATCAAAACTGAGCGCAATGCGATCAAGAAACCGGCGCCGGCCTTCGGCCGCTTCAATCCACAGGCGGTCCATGGACGGAACCAGCCAGACCACCCGCGCAAGTTTGCCCAGATCAATCTGGGTGGCTGTCTTTCCATCAATCCTTACCTGCCGCGCTGCACCGCCCTCAGACCAGGTTTCGATTTCGAAATTCTGACCCTGCGAATGCAACAGTCCCGACAGTTTCCAGCCCAACGCCTCGGGCCGCCGCGTCATCTCGGCCGCGCTTGCCCGCCGCATTCCGCGACCGGGTGAAAACAAGGATACCGCTTCCAGAATATTGGTCTTGCCCGCCCCGTTCGGCCCGTGAATCGCCACCGGCCGCCCGTCCAGAGACAACCGCGCCAGCTTGTGAGACCGAAAATGCGAGACCGTAAGCTCGGTCAGGGCCAATCCCATGACCCCTCCCTTCATCTTTTCAAAAATACTCCCGCCGGAGGCATCGCGCGTCCGCGCGATCAGACGCGCATTGGCATGACGACGTAAACCGCGCTCTGGTCATTGCCTTCGCGCATCAGGGTCGGGTCGCCAGCTGAATTGAACATGAACACCGCATTCTCTCGATCCACCTGAGACGCGATCTCCAGCAGATATTTGGCATTGAACCCGATCTCCAGACGCTCATCACCATAGGCAACGGCCAGTTCTTCCTCGGCCGCGCCACTATCTGGAGCATTCACCGACAGAACCAGCTTGTCGCCATCCAGTTGCAGCTTCACCGCACGCGAACGCTCGGAAGATACCGTTGCCACCCGGTCCACGGCCTGTGCGAACTCGGCGGCATCAACTTCCAGCTTGCGCGTATTTCCTTGCGGGATGACGCGTGTGTAGTCAGGAAAGGTGCCATCGATGACCTTCGAGGTCAGTGTGATATCCGGCGTGGCGAAACGCACCTTGGTTTCGCTGACCGAAACCGCAATATCCATTTCATCATCGTCCAGCAGCTTGCGCAGCTCGCCCACGGTTTTGCGCGGGACGATAACGCCCGGCATGCCCTCTGCACCATCCGGCAAATCGGCATCGATCCGAGCAAGCCGATGACCGTCGGTGGCCACGCAGCGCAACACCTTGCCGCCATCGGATCCGTCGGCCACATGCATGTAGACACCGTTCAGATAATACCGGGTCTCTTCTGTTGAAATCGCGAATTTCGACTTGTCAAACAACCGTCGCAGCAGGGCAGCCGAAGCCGTGAAGTTTGATTGATACTCCGACGACGCCATGACCGGAAAATCCTCTTTCGGCAGCGTCGCCAGCGAGAAATTCGACCGACCCGCCTCAACCGTCAAACGCCCTGCCGCGTTGTCGGCGGTCAGGGTGACAAGGGCACCGTCGGGCAATTTGCGCACGATCTCGTGCAAGGTGGTCGCGGCCACGGTGGTAGCGCCGGCTTTCTCGACCTGCGCCGGGGCCTTGTCGACCACCTCGATATCCAGATCGGTCGCGCGAAACAGCGCCTGATCGCCTTCCGCCTCGATCAGAACATTGGCAAGTATGGGAATGGTATTGCGGCGTTCCACTACGGATTGGGCCTGCGAAACGGCCTTGAGAAGGGTGCCGCGTTCGATGCTGATCTTCATACCCTCAATTCCTCTGACTTGCGTACCGACATGGGCGGGACTGGCACGTTAGCGGTTCCACCCTGAGGCACAAGGATTTTTTACGGATTTCTGGGTTGGATTGCGTCCAGCGTCAAGGGCAGCGTGCCTGACAGGCACCAGTTCTGATCCAACCGTGGACTAATGCGCACAAGAAACGCCCCGGCCCGAGGAACCGGGGCGGTTTCCTGCATTACAGGCGCAGATCAGGCTTCAAGTGACCGGCGCAGCATTTCCACATCTTCAGCGATCTGACCATCGGTCAGCTTCAGCTCTTCAATGCGTTTGACGCCATGCATGACCGTCGTGTGATCTCGCCCGCCAAAACGGCGTCCGATCTCGGGCAGCGACCGGCTGGTCAACTGCTTGCACAGATACATCGCCACCTGACGCGGACGCGCGTAAGAACGCAGGCGCTTTGGGCCGATGATGTCGGAGAGGCGGATGTTGTAGTATTCAGACACCTTCCGCTGGATCTCTTCAACGGTGATCTTGCGTTCCGAGGCGCGCAACACATCCGCCAGACAATCCTGGGTCAGTTCCATGTCGATCTCGCGGCCAACCAGCGACGCGAACGCGAACAGACGGGTCAGGGCACCTTCCAGCACCCGAACATTGGTCGAGATGCGATGCGCCAGGAATTCCAGAACGCCATCGGCAATCGCCAGGTCCGGATAGGATGAACTGTATTGCTGCACCTTGTTCTGCAAAATGCCCAGACGCAGTTCATAATCGGTCGGGTGCAGGTCGACCACCAGACCACATTGCAGGCGGGATTTCACCCGATCTTCCAGATCCTTGATCTCACCCGGGGCGCGATCGGCCGAGATGATGATCTGCTTGTTCTGATCCACCAGCGCGTTGAACGTGTGGAAAAACTCTTCCTGAGTGGAATCCTTGCCGGCGATGAACTGCACATCGTCAACCATCAAAACGTCAACCGAACGGAACAGGTGTTTGAAATCCATCATCCGACGCTCGCGCAGGGCCTGCACGAACCGGTACATGAACTGTTCCGCCGACAGGTACAGAACATTGAGTTCGGGATGTTTGGTTTTCAGCTCCCATGCAATGGCATGCATCAGGTGGGTCTTACCCAGCCCCACGCCGCCGTACAGTACCAGCGGATTGAAGGTCACCGGCCCGCCCTCGGATACCCGACGCGCAGCAGCATGGGCCAGTTCATTGGGTTTGCCGACGACAAAACTGTCAAAGGTAAAGCGGGAATCCAACGGGGCGGCCTGAAGCGATTCCAATGTATCCTGCGCCGGGTCCTCGCTCGGCGCGGCGACAGGTTCCGGCTTTGCCACCGGCGGCGTATCGACAGCTGGCTTGGGCCGGGCTGGCGAGTTTGCGGCGACGCGGAAATCCAGACGTTGCACAGTTTCACCTGCGGTGTTCAGCTCGTACAAAATGAGGTCCGCAAAATTCTGGCTGACATAATTGCCCATGAAATTGGTCGGCACCGAGAAAACCGCCACGCCATCCTGAAGCTCCTTGAATTCCAAAGGCTCGATCCAGGTCGTATAGTTGTTCCGACCGATGGCCTTCAGCAATTTGTTACGCAGTAGTCCCCATTTCTCTTGTGTCAT